>DAIQRP010000010.1:7037-9582 GCA_036786125.1 Sphingobacterium sp. | reverse complement strand
TTGCCCTCTCTCCAGTTAGTATGCGCAATGCCTTAGCCAATATGCAAGAGGAGGTTCCAGGATGGGATTTCAATGCGGTAAAACGAGCAGGGCAGCAAAAATGGGAAGATGAACTCCAAAAGATTCAAGTGCAACTGCCTTCTACAGCAGATTATATTAACTTCTATACCGCCATGTATCATGCCGCTTTAATGCCTACTGTATATATGGATAGAAATGGGGAGTATAAAGGCTTGGATCAGGAAGTACATCGAGCGGAAGGATTTACAAATTATACCTCTTTTTCACTTTGGGATACCTTTCGTGCCTTTCATCCATATATGAATTTAATTAATCCACAACGGAATGCAGATATGGTGGCGTCTATGATGGCACATTATGATCAGTCCGTTTTAAAGATGCTGCCGATCTGGTCTCATTATGCAAATGATAACTGGTGCATGAGTGGATATCATAGTGTTTCAGTTATTGCGGATGCTATTCTGAAGGGAGTTTATCAAGGGGATGCTGAAGCGGCCTTGGCAGCCTGTGTTCAAACGGCGAATACCAGACAGTATGAAGGTATTGGAGAATATATAGATTATGGCTATGTTCCGGATGAAGTATCGGGAGTTTCGGTATCGAATACCCTAGAATATGCTTATGACGATTGGTGTATTGCTCAGTTAGCGAAAAAATTAGGTAAAGAAGAGATCTATAACAACTTTATCAAACGTTCGGAAAACTGGAAAAACCTATATGATGCTCGTATCGGATTTATGCGTCCTAAATCTAAAGACGGTAGTTTCCGTCAGAAATTTGATGTGTTAGATACGCATGGTCAAGGCTTTATTGAAGGTAATACATGGAATTTTAGCTTATATGTTCCTCATGATCCCGTAGGTATGATGAACCATATGGGCGGGGAGAAACGTTTAGTACGTTACTTAGATTCCTTACTTGCCAGATGAGTTTTTCGCGCAGACAGAGGATATCACCAGAGAGGGAATTATTGGTAATTATGTTCACGGAAATGAACCTTCTCACCATGTGGCATATCTGTATAATATAACGAAACAGCCTTGGAAGACTCAGGAGAAAGTACGTATGATTATGAAGAATCAATATCATAATGGAGCAGATGGCCTTGGCGGAAATGATGACTGTGGGCAGATGAGCGCCTGGTATATCTTTAGTTCTTTAGGCTTCTATCCGGTTTCTCCAGCCTCAGATGAATATTGGATTGGGAGTCCAGCAGTTCAATCGGCTACGGTAGATTTAGGTACTGGAAAGCAGTTGCATATTACAGCGAAAAATCAATCAGACAAAAATATATACGTTAAAAAAGTAAGTTTGAATGGCCGAGAAATTACAGATTATAAATTAAAACATGCCGATTTAATGCAGGGTGGTGATTTAATATTTGAGATGTCATCAAAACATAAATAAGATAGAACTCGTAGAAAAAGCCAACCTTTAAGGTTGGCTTTTTTGAGTTAATACCTTCATTATAATGGGATTATTTTATTTTTTTTTACAAAGTCTACTAAGTGAATAGGATTTATGGAATTAATTTTTAACTTTGTGTAACTCTTACCCTAAACTTAATAAACAATGAAAAAGATAGCTTCAAAATCAGCTTTAAAAAATCTAAACATGATGCCCATCATGTACCGAAAGTGTTGGTGTAAATAGGCTATTTTTCTATAGCCCAATTTATATTTTCATGGAAATCCCATTCCCATAGGATTTCTGATTTTCAATCATCTTAAATTATTTTTTATGAAAAGAAAAAGGCTTATTCCATTTTCCGGACTCCTATTGACTTTTTTTTCGACTTTTCAACTCACGGAAACTAAAGCACAAGAGGCAGCTCAAGCGATTATAAATGCGTCATTTTCGGGATATGTGCTGGACGCCAATAGTCTGCAGCCCATAGAAGGAGCGACCATTCAGCTGCAACAGGTTACCCATTCAGTGAAATCCGATAGAAAGGGTTATTTCAAATTTGTAACCGGTCAGAAATTACCCGTGACAGTATTAGTATCCAACCTCGGTTATCAAGGTGGAGAATTTATAATTCGCCATGAGGGCGATACCATAAAATTGAAGCCTATAGATCAGGCTTTGGAGGAAGTGTTAGTTGTCGGATATGGTACACAGAAGAAAAGAGATTTCACGGGAGCGGCATCCAGCATATCCGCTGCGGCAATAAAAGATGCTCCAGTGCAGAGTTTTGATCAGGCTTTAAGTGGGAAAGCATCCGGTGTAAGTGTAGCTACACCAAATGGACTGTTAAATAATCCGCCAGTTATTCGTGTGCGTGGTTTAAACTCCATTTCTTTAAGTGCTTATCCTTTAGTAGTGGTCGATGGAATTCCTATTAATACAGGGAATATCACCTCCAATGTCAATGTTCCGAATAATCCATTAGCAGATATCAATCCAGCAGATATAGAATCCATAGATGTGCTAAAGGATGCAGCTTCGACCTCGATATATGGATCTAGAGCTGCAGGAGGAGTACTTATTGTGACCACTAAAAAAGGAAAAGCCGGAAAGGCAA
>DAIQRP010000010.1:2911-7027 GCA_036786125.1 Sphingobacterium sp. | reverse complement strand
GCCTGGGCTTCCTGGACCTCGGCAGTGCGATTACCTAAATTACTTGATGCAGAACAATATATAGCCATTAAGAATGAAGCGGTATTAAATAATAAAATCTTAAGTGGCCATGCGAATAATTCGCAAGTTGCTTCCGCCTTATTCTTTCCATCCCTAGATGCATCGGGCAGATTAGTGGATACCCGATGGTATGATGAAGTGTATAATACGGGTTTTAGCCATAGCCATAATCTATCTATTAGTGGAGGAACAGAAAAAACGACCTATTTTTTTTCTGGGAATTTTTCTGATCAAGAAGGATTCTTTGCTCATAATAAATTTGATAGGAAAGGTATTCGATTTAATATAGATCATGCTGCTACAGATTGGCTTTCCATAGGCGGAAACCTGTCCTATAATAATACCTTTAATGATGCTCAAAATTCGGGTTCCCTTCCCAATAGTCAGTTATTTTTAATTGGAGGCGCCCGCCTAGCTTTGGCCTCTCCACCTAATGTCAGTCCATATCATGCTGATGGTACCTATAATCTGAGCCCTACGGGAACCTTAGGGGCTGGTGCCAATCTATTTGCCAATACCTTATACAATCCTGCTGCACTTTTTAATTATAGCAAATATACCTCTACCAATGATCATGTGTTGGGTAATATTCACGCTACGCTAAAGCTGCTGAAGAATTTAAAATTCAATACCTCCTATGCGTTAGATCGTAGTCTGACAGGAGATCGAACTTACCTCAGTCCATTATTAGGCTCTTCAGGATTTTCAAATGGGGGAGCAGCTATAAATGTCGATGCAGTTAGAAATAATTGGAATTTCACGAATAGTTTAAGCTATGACTTACGTTGGTCAGAGCAACATGATCTATCCCTTTTAGCAGGTTATGATATTCAGAAATATAATTTTTCCAGCTGGGGGGCATCCCAAAATAACTCTTCGGATCCCTATTTTGAGAATTATCAGGGGAACTGGGGAACCATTTCAAGTTCCGGAAATGGAATTTCTGAGAAATTCTTCCGCTCTACATTCTTTAGAGCCTCATATCGTTATGCCAATCGATACTCGATCACGGGTAACTTCCGTAGAGATGGTAACTCTGCTTTAGGAGCGAATAACAAATACGGTGATTTTGGTGGAGTTTCCCTAGGCTGGTCTGTTTTTGAAGAGGAATTCTATAAAAATTCAGACCTAGCTAATTGGCTTGGTGATTTTAAATTAAGAGCAAGCTGGGGAAAGGTGGGGAATGGTAATATTCCTACAGACTATGGTTCCTTGGGATTATATGGAGCTTCCTTATATGGCAATGCTGCCACTTGGGAATTAGCGCAGGCAGGAAACCCCGATTTAGGATGGGAGACTTCAGAACAGACGAATATAGGAACGAGCTTTGACCTCTGGTCAGGTCGGTTAAGGTTCGATATCGATTATTTCAAAAATAATGTGAATGGCTTAATTTTAAATACCCCTCAGGCTCCTTCCAAAGGAATTCCAGGCAATAGTATCCTGAAAAATGTAGGGAGCATGTATAATCAGGGCTTTGAATTTGCCGTACAAGCGCAATTTATCGAGAAGTCTAATTTCTCCTGGAATGGATCTTTAAATTTTAATCATGTTAAAAATAAAGTAACAGCACTCTCTGATGGCAATGCTGATATTATCGGCTATACGCATACCACTACGGAGGCGAATAATGTAACCCGTGTAGGCTATTCTGCGGGAAGTCTTTTTGGCGTAAAGACCAATGGAGTAAATCCGGATAATGGACAGCGTATTTTTATCAATAGAAATGGTGAGCAGGTGCAATATTCGGCTGCTGTTCCTTCAGGAACTTCCAATTGGACCTATCTGGATGGACGTGTGGCTCCCGCTATTACAGTTTCGGATTATCAGGTCTTAGGAAATGCGATGCCTACCTGGTATGGAGGGTTTAGCAATAGATTCCGTTTTCATCGTTGGGATGCCGGAATTAATTTCACCTATTCGGGGGGTAATCGCATTATGAATGGGACCCGAGGTACGCTTTTAGATCAGCGCTTTTATAATAACTCTACAGAAGTCTTAAACCGTTGGACTGAACCTGGACAACAGACGAATATCCCTAGATTAGTATATAATGATGTTATTTCTAATGGGTCTTCTGGCTTTTCTATCGATGAAAATGCGGAAAAAGCTGATTTCTTACGCCTGCAACAGTTGCTGTTGGGTTATACTTGGAAAAATAACCTTTTCCAACGGGGAGGAATTTCTGCTATCCGTTTTTATGGGCAGGTGTCGAATCTGTTTTTAATTACTAATTATTCCGGAGCCGACCCTGAAGCTTCTTCTAATGGTAATTCGAATACTTCTATAGGTATTGACAAAAATGCAATAGGTCAGGGGAGAACCTGGACCGCGGGAATAAATGTTTCATTCTAATTTAAAGAATTATAAGATGTTCATACAAAAAATAAATCCATATATCTACTTATTATCCCTTTCCTTACTGTCGGTAAGTTGTGCAAAAAAGGAAGGTTTAGATACGGTTCCGGAGACGACAATTTCGGATAAAAATGTATTTGATACTCCCGCTAGAATTGAAGGATTAGTCAACGGTATATATAAAGCTTTTAAAGGAGCTAGTTTATATGGTGGCCGTTATTTGCTTTATCAGGATGCCCGTGGGGAAGATTTTTTAAATCTTACAGCGAATAGTTATACGGCCTATGAAAGTTGGAATAATTCGTATAGCTCGGGCTCCAATGATATCAATAACCTCTGGTCTGCCGCCTATACCTCAATCAATAGAGCGAATATTGTTATTGCAGGGTTAGCGAACTCTAAAAATGTAATTTCCGAGCAGAAAGCTGCTGCTTATATTGCAGAAGCTAAGCTGATTCGCGCATTAGCTTATTTTAGCTTAGTAACCGTATATGCGCAACCCTATAATAAAGATCAGGGTGCTTCCCCAGGTCTCCCGTTGAGGTTACAGGCAGAAACCAATACTGAAAATAATGATTTGGCTCGAAGTTCTGTTGCTGCAATTTATACGCAAATTTTAAAAGATCTGGATGAGGCCGAAGCCGATCTTCCCGAGAGTTATGAAACAGCCCTTTTAAATACCACCCGTGGGCATAAAAATACTGCTCGAGCATTTAAAACCCGGGTATATCTGACCCTAAATAATTTTAATCAGGTTCTGGAAGAAGCTCGAAAAATAGTACCGCAAAGCAGGGCGCCCTTTATTGCTACCGAAGGAGTGAAACATACTTTACAAGCGGATATTGCGGCGGTTTTTAGTACTAATATAAGCAGCACAGAATCGATTTTAAGTATGCCTATGTCGGCCTTAGATGCCTTATCTGGGCAATCGGCTATTGCTTATGTATATTTTGTAAATAAAGAATACTATCTAAATCCCAATGGTATTTTAGGAGACAGCCAATGGTCGGCAGCAGATGCCCGTAGAGCCTTCCTTTTTACCAGCGCAGGAAAGCAGTATTTTAGAAAATATGCCAAAGCCTCTCCCTATATTGATTATATTCCAGTAATCAGATATGCGGAGGTATTACTAAATTATGCCGAAGCTGCAGCCCAATCAAATCAACTGGACTTAGCCGCTGAATTATTAAAAGCAGTACATAAACGCGCTGATGCCAACTACCAATTTAAGGAGGCTGAGTTAACGGATAAAACTAGCTTATTAGCTGCTATAGCTAAAGAACGCCGTATTGAATTGCTTGGAGAAGGACTTCGTGGGCATGATTTATTAAGACATCTTCAAGAGCTTCCAGCTAAGGGGGATGCTAATATTCAAACTCCTGCCGTGCCTATTACTGCTGAAAACTATATCTTTCCCGCACCCAATACCGAAATTTCTGCGAACAAACTATTTTAAATCCGACTATGAAAAAAATATTAACTAGCGTATATCTGTTGAGTTCCATAGGCCTGCTGCAGGCTCAGGAATCCAAGGTAAATCTCCAAGGGGAATTAACAGATTCCAAAGCGAAGCAGGTGTATCTGCAACGTTTTGATAATAAAACCTTTTATATTATTGATTCTGCAAAAGTGCATAAGGGCAAGTTCTCTTTTGAAAAAGCTATCGTGCTGCCCGATTTATATGGAATTTCCGTGGAT
>DAIQRP010000010.1:2348-2901 GCA_036786125.1 Sphingobacterium sp. | reverse complement strand
GTGGGAATAATAAAATACAGCTTAACCCTACAGATTATTATGCAAAGACCCGTGTTGAGGGTTCCGAAGCACAGCGCATCTTTCAGGAATATAAGGCCTTGAAAAAGCCCGATATTTCTGCATTTATTCAGAAATATCCAGATCATATTGTTTCCGCTTATATCCTGTATAGAGACTGGTCCTATCGATTAACTCCAGAACAATTGGAGAAAAATATAGAACTGCTTTCAACGCAGCAACAGCAATCCCGCTATATTCAGGATTTAAAAAAGATAATCCAACTGACCCGACAGGTGGCCGTAGGGAAGAAAGCCCCAGAAATTACAGCTACCGATACTGCAGGTCAGACAGTAAGCCTCTATCAGGAGTTGAAAAAATATACGCTGATTGACTTTTGGGCTTCCTGGTGTGGCCCTTGTCGTCGGGAGAATCCCAATATTGTGAAAAACTATGCCCTATATAAAGATAAAGGCTTTCATATCTTCGCCGTCTCCTTAGATAAAAAGAAAGATGCTTGGCTGAAAGGTATTGCGGATGATCAGCTGACATGGAC
>DAIQRP010000010.1:0-2338 GCA_036786125.1 Sphingobacterium sp. | reverse complement strand
TCAGAACTTAAATTTTGGGATAGCGAGATTGCCAATACCTATGCAGTACGTGCTATTCCAGCTAACTTTCTGGTCGATGAGCAGGGGATTATTGTGGCGAAGAACTTACGTGAAGAAAATCTAGGAAGAGTTCTCGATAGTTTATTTAATTTAAAAACTTCGGACAGACCGCAGTCGGCTACTTTCAAAGCTCAAGATCCGATAAGTTTTGTGTCTACAGAATCTCAAGCCATCGCCATACAGGAGAAGGGGCAGTTTTCAGTAGATAATGAGGTTTTTTTCTCTAATGAATTTGATGGAGCTCGCTTGAATAAGCTATGGAAAGATACTGCAGGAACCTATCATATACTAATTCAGCCAGAGAATACACCGATTAATTCCAGTGCCTGGTACGCATTTCAAGTCTGGTCTCCAAAAGCTCAACAGATTCGAATTCAATTGGACTACCCTACAGGTTATTACCACCGCTATACCCCTAAAATCAGGAAGAATTCCAAGGAATGGAAGCCTGTAGCAGGAGCGCAAAATAAAGCTGCCCAACGGGATTCTACCTATGCTTTTGACTTGGAAATTGGAACGGATACGAGCTGGGTTGCTGCTCAGGAAAATATAAATTCTACCGATGTACAAAAGTGGATAGATACCTTAACAGCAGCGCTGCAGATTCAAAAAACAGAGGTCGGCAAGACACATCTTGGAAAATCTCTTTTTATATATGGCGTCGGAAACCCCTCAAGTCCTAACCGCATCTTTATTTTAGGCCGTCAGCATCCACCTGAAATTACAGGACATTATGCCTATGCTGCTTTTGTGTCCTACCTGCTCGGAAATACTGCAGATGCCAAGGCTTTTAGAGAGAAGTTTTATATATACCTGGCTCCTTTAGTTAACCCCGATGGGGTAGATGCTGGACATTGGCGTCATAATGCTGCAGGAGTCGATCTCAATAGAGATTGGTCCGCATTTCATCAACCAGAATCCCGTGCAATCAGAGATTTTTTTCAGCAGGAAATTACTGGAAATCGTAAATTATATTTTGTCCTGGACTTTCATTCTACAGGAGATGATATTTACTATACCGTGGATCCAAAATTAACAGGTTTATTGCCTGGTATTGTTCCAGATTGGTTATCTTCGCTTCAGGAGGCTATCCCAGGATATAAGCCACATATCAAACCTTTATATTATGATGGACCTACCTATACGGCCTATAGTTACTTTTTTAAAACCTATGCTGCGGAATCTTTAGTATATGAAATTGGAGATCAAACGCCCATAGATTTTATAAAACAGAAAGCCGAAATTTCCGCTAAGAAATTAATAGAACAGCTTAATAAAAGAGTGAATTAAATTTAAATTATGATCAGGATTAAAAATTTCAAAACCACTTCTTTATGTATCTTCTTTCTACTTTTCCATGTTTGGGGATCAGTAGCGCAGCAAGATCGATCTAAAATTCAAATTACAGATTTACTCACCATTAAAACCATTTCAGATCTGCAAGTCAGCCCTTCAGGTCGGGAACTTCTATTTTCCATAAAAAGTATTGTAGATGATCCGGATAGAAAGGGGGAGTATGCCTATAAATCGCAAATATGGAAGTCCTCAACTTCGGAGCCTCATCGTCTGGAACCTTTTACGGAATTAGATAAATCGGCCAGCCAAGGTCGCTTTAGTCCGGATGGCAAGCAGCTGCTCTTTACACGCCAAGTTAAAGGGAACTCTCAATTGTTTATCCTGCCCTTAGCTGGAGGAGAAGCGCAGCAAATAACAGATTTTAAATACGGAGCATCTGCAGGACAGTGGTCTCCGGATGGAAAAAGTATCCTCTTTTCAAGTTCCGTTTCCGCAGAGAATATTTCTGCAGACCCACTATTGCAAGATGTAGGCGGCTCCTTGCCGAATTGGTCTTTTGAAAAACCAGGGATAGCAACGGAGTCAGTATATGCTCAGCTGCAGGAAAAGAGCGATCCCAATGGTTCTATTAATCAAATTAGAGCCTACTTAGATCAAAATGTGAAAGACAAAAAAGTGAAAGTTATTAAGAAAACCCAGTTTCAAACAGAATCTTATACGACGGGAGAGCTGAGGTTTAATCATTATTATCGCATTTCTCTAGATGATCCAAAACAGGTTATACCCGTAGGCAATGGCTTTAAATCCTATGCCAATGCTTCATTTTGGTCTAATCAAGAAGTTATTTTAAATATTCGTGGAGAAGGGTTACAGCATCCTGATCGGGAGCTTTCTTCGGCAATCTATCTGGTTGATTTAGAAAGTCTAACACAGAAAAGCCTCTTTGCCCAAGCCGATATACAACTTAATTTAGCTGCTGTGC
>DAIQRP010000184.1:0-4743 GCA_036786125.1 Sphingobacterium sp. | reverse complement strand
GAATAGCTGACTGAGTTTTGCTAGGCACAGGAGTGAGCGGTAATCTCACGAAATCTTTTCCAATGCCATTTTCCTGAAGGATATACTTGACTCCACATGGATTTGCTTCAACAAAACAAAGATCAATTAAATCAATCAATTCATTATGTATGCTGCGGGCCTGCGTATATTGTCCGTCGCGGCAGAGTTTAGTTAACTGAGCCATCTTTTTTGGATAAGCATTTCCGATAACAGAAATTACACCTACAGCGCCTATAGACATCATCGGTAATGTAATCGGATCGTCTCCGGAAATTAACAGGAAGTCAGCCGGCTTATCGCGCATAATTTTATTAAACTGAGCAAAATTTCCCGAAGCTTCTTTTGTGGCAACAATATTATTAAAATCCTGAGCTAGGCGTACGGTCGTTTCTGGGGAAATGCTGGATCCCGTGCGTCCTGGAACATTATATAATATGATCGGCAAGGAAGATGCTTCAGCGATGGCTTTATAATGTTGATATATACCTTCTTGAGTAGGTTTTGAATAATATGGCGATACGGATAATATCGCACAGAATCCAGAAACAGAAAATTCCTTAATCTGCTCCACCACTTCCAATGTATTATTTCCACCAATTCCAGCAACTAAAGGAACACGGCCATTCACCTGTTTGGATGTAAACTCCCAGATACGCTTTCGTTCTTCCTTAGTTAATGTAGCAACTTCGCCAGTAGTCCCTAAGGATACTAAATAATCTATTCCTTCTGTAATTTGAAACTCAATTAGCTGTGCTAAGGTGTCAAAATCTACAGAACCGTCTGCGTTAAAGGGAGTTATTAAAGCTACTCCTGCTCCATGAAGCTCGTTCATTTTGATAGTTGATTGAAATTTTACTTATTTATTTTCTAATAGATCCAATAATTGTTGTTCATTAATCATTTGGATATTTAATTTTTCTGCTTTTGCTAATTTAGAAGGGCCCATCTTATCTCCGGCTACGAGATAATTTAATTTGGCAGAGATGCTGCTGACCATCTTCCCTCCATGGCTTTCAATTAAAGCTGCTAGCTCTTCTCTAGAATAGTTGCTGAACACTCCAGAAATTAAAAATGTCTTTCCTGCAAAAGTATCTGAAGCCAGCAACACTTCCTTTTCTTCAATGGCAAATTGCAAACCAAAATCCTTTAACTCCTGAATTTCTCGCTGATGCAGCGGGTTATCAAAATAAGTTCGTACGGAGGAGGCAATGCGTTCGCCAATATCCGGAACGGCAGCAATTTCTTCTGGACTGGCTGCGGCAAGCTGATCTACATTTTTAAAATGTAGGGCTAGTTTTTTCGCTATAGTATCACCTACATGCCGAATACCCAAGGCGAAGAGTACCTTTTCAAAAGGTTTTTCTTTTGATTTTTCTATACCTTTTAGCATATTATCTATGGACTTCTGCCCAAACCGTTCTAAGGTTTTTAATTCCTCTTGATGGGTGGAAAGACGATAGATGTCGGTGATACGATGGATAATATGATGTCTGAAAAAAGAGTCTATGGTTTCATCTCCTAAACCTTCAATATCCATCATCTTACGGCCGATAAAATGTTGCATCTTCCCAATAATTTGAGGAGGGCAGGCATCTTCATTTGGACAGTAGTGAACTGCTTCCCCTTCTTGTCTTTCCAAAGGAGTATTACATTCTGGACAGTGGGTAGGATAACTGATCGCCTGGGCATCTAAAGCTCTCTTTTCTGTATTTGCAGCAATAATTTTAGGAATAATTTCTCCTCCCTTTTCTACAAATACAGTATCTCCTTCATGTAAATGAAGGCGCTCTATTTCGTTGGCATTATGTAAAGAGGCTCTTTTTACTGTAGTACCTGCTAATAAGACAGGCTTTAAATTGGCTACAGGGGTTACTGCTCCCGTTCTTCCGACCTGATAAGAAACAGATTCCAGTATCGTTTCTACACGTTCTGCATTAAACTTATATGAAATTGCCCAACGCGGATTTTTTGCTGTAAAGCCTAATTCCTCCTGCTGTGCATAATCATTGACTTTGATAACTATACCATCAATTTCGTAGGACAGTAGATGTCTTTCGGTATCCCAGAAATTAATAAATTCCAAAACTTCCTGAATGGAATTACATAATTTTGTATGGTTACAGGTCTGAAAACCCCATTGATTTAAATCTTGAATACTTTCCCAATGGGTATGGAAAAGTTTATTTCTATTTTCAGTATATAAAAAATACAAGAAGCAGTCTAAAGGACGTTTAGCTACTTCGGAAGAATCTTGAAGTTTGAGTGTTCCTGCGGCAAAGTTTCTAGGATTTGCATAGGTCTTTTCTCCATTTTCCAGGCGTTCAGCATTTAGACGGAGGAAAGCGGGTTTATGCATAAACACTTCTCCGCGAATTTCAAATAATTCGGGATAGCTTCCCGCTTGTAAGGATAAAGGAATACTGCGGATGGTTTTGACATTTGCCGTTACATCATCTCCTTGAATCCCATCTCCACGAGTGACTGCACGAAGTAACTTTCCATGTTCATAGGTTAATGAAATCGAGAGTCCATCGAATTTAAGTTCACATACATATTGTACCTGATCACCTACAGCTTTACGTACTCTGTCATCGAAATCTTGAAGTTCTTCCGCATTATAAGTATTTCCTAAAGACATCATCGGCCAGCGGTGTGGAACCGTCTGAAATTTTGATGTAATATCTCCACCGACTTTTTGTGTCGGAGAGTTAGGGTCTACAAATTGTGGATACTGAGCTTCTAAGGCCTCCAGTTCTTTGAGCTTCTGGTCAAAATCATAATCCGATATATGACTTTCAGCAAGTACGTAATACTGATAGTTATAGGTGTTTAACTCTTGAGTTAATTGGGCTATTTGATGTTTTATATCCTGTAAGGGCATAAGGCGAAATTACAAATTAAATGTACTTTAAACGAATTAAACGCAATTTTTAACAAAAAATGCAGCCTATGGATAAGCTGCACTTTTATGCGTTTTTCTAAGCATATAAAATCAAGCTATTTCCGGAAGTTTTTCGGGGATAGTTGACTGAATTTATTAAGCTTATGGATATAATAATCCCATATTATAGATTTCGAATACCAGCCTACCAACTTATTCTGATCGGATAGACTGCTTCTTTTTTTAGCGTTTTTAAAAAAATATGTGAAAAAATGTTGATGTGCGCGGCTGACCGCCCAGGCATCTTTAAATTTACGCTGTCCTAAGAATACAATTAAGGCCAAAAGATCCAACCAGAAACGCACAAATATTTTTACTACAGCCTGTCCAAATGGAAGGTTTTTTTGAAGCATAAATAAGTTGTTTCTAAAATTAAGATAAGTTTTCTTAGGATTGCTGGTATTTAATGTTCCCCCACCGACATGATAGATTTCAGAGCTTGGGCAGTAGGCAATACGATAGCCTCGCTGCTGCAGTCTCCAGCATAAATCAATTTCTTCCATATGCGCAAAGAAGTCGGCATCGAAGCCACCCACTTCCTTCCAAACCTGCGCTTTAATAAATAATGCTGCTCCTGTAGCCCAGAAGATTTCCTGCACATCATTATACTGACCCTTATCTTCTTCCATTTCTTGCAGAATACGTCCTCTACAAAAAGGATATCCAAAGGTATCTATATATCCTCCTGCCGCTCCGGCATGTTCAAAATGTGTCTTTTTATGGTAGGATAATATCTTAGGCTGTGCCGCGGCCAGCTTTTCTGAAGACTCTAGGAGTTCAATAACAGGTTCAATCCAATTGCTTTTTACTTCTACATCGGAGTTGAGAAGAACATAATAATCCGCTTCTACACGGGCTAAAATTTCATTATAACCTCCAGCAAATCCATAGTTCTCCTTATTTTTTAATATGGTTATCTTTGGGTAATTCTGTTCTATAAAGGCAATAGAGTCATCTGTCGATGCATTATCACCAACGATAAATTCAATATTTGAATACGTGCTGTTATATACTGATGGTAAAAATTTCTCTAAAAAGAAACGGCCATTCCAGTTTAAAATAACTACAGCAACTTTAGGCATATTTTTCATTTCCTACGTTTTCTTTTCCATCTTCGATGAGACCATAGCCAATAAGCGGGTTCCTCTCGAATACATTCTTCGGTAAATTTATTATGAATCTGAGTGATCTCATGCTCCGGATATAAAGCGGGATCCTCTACCAATGTGGTAAATTTACAAAAATAATATCCTCTTTTCTCTTTCTTTCCAATATGACAATAAACCACAGGTCCATTTGTCATTTTAGCAATGCGTTCGGCACCTGTATAGACTAGGGTATCTTGATTTAAAAAGGTTAAGAAATAGTCTGAATCTTGATATACTGGAGTCTGATCGGCGACGAACATACTTATAAATCCCGTCTGACGCAGTTTAACGATATGACGTAATATTTGCTTCATAGGCACCATGGTGGCTCCAAATCGGCTACGCATTTCATTATATACTTCATTAACCGCTTTATTGTTTAAAGGTTTATAGATAACCAGACGAGGCTCATTCATCATCAGACTCAAGCGGTGAATGCCGAGCTCCCAGTTGCCATAATGTGCTGTAACAGCAATTACTCCTTTCTGGGCATGTACATGTCTTAAGATTTCTTCTTCATTAACCAGGGTAATCCTCTTTTTTACTTCTTGAGCGGAAATACTTTTTAGTTTTATGGCTTCGACAAATAAGTCGGGTAGAAATCTATAAAATTTTCTAGCAATTGCTTCTCTC
>DAIQRP010000183.1:1001-4760 GCA_036786125.1 Sphingobacterium sp. | reverse complement strand
CACAATTAAAGTTTCTTCGGGATGTTGTAAATAAAAGTCGTAGGCTATTTTTACAGATTCGTTAAAATCTAAAACTTCTTGAATAGTGGTTGCAGCATCATTGGCATGGGAAGACCAGTCTATTTTTCCGCCTTCTACCATCAGAAAAAATCCGTTTGGATTATCTTGAGTTAATGCCTTTACAGCGGCTTGGGTAATTTGTGGTAAGGTCAGGTCTCCGGCTTGCTGATCGATGGCATAATTTAAGGCTTCTGCAGATGCGCCCTTATTATTCATTAGAATAACCTTATCGGTATTTTTTAAGGCATTAAATTCCTGAATACCTTGAACCAGTTGATAACCATTTTCTTTTAAGATATGATCGATCGGTTTTACAGATTCTTTTTTATGATTGGTCGTCGGTTTTAAAAATCCTGAACCGGCAAAGAAATCAAATTTTGATTTAACGATATCTGTAGCCACGGTCGGGTTGATGCGCATAGAAGGAGGCAGGTGTCGCATGATCGATACTGACCGAAGTTGTAATACCGACTTTTAAGCCTTTAGCTTTTGCATCATAAGCTATACTCATTAGATTTCTAGTCTGCGTGCTATCCATGCCGATGACGCCATTTTTAGTCTTTTCTCCAACAGCTAAGGCTGTACCTCCGGCAGCCGAGTCGGTTACCCCATTTGATTTGGAGAAAGTCGTCGCAAAAGTTGCTGAAGGAAATTGGGAAAATACCAAGGGTTCCACCCCAATTCGACCGGCTAATTCAGCGAGATACATCTCGGTAATATTCACATGATTTAATCCCATTCCATCTCCAATCATATAAAAAATATATTTAGGTTTCTGCTGAGAAAAGGCATTTGAAAATACACTGCAAAGGAGGATTAAGCTTAAGATTCTTGTATTGAACATAGGGTTTAATTTAATAAATTACGTTTTTTTGAATTGAACATTTTGTAAGGGTATAAAAACAAATATACCTACCATATGTTAACTTGATATTAATCAATACATAAATTCAAATGGAAAACAATATTGTCAATCAAGTAAAATCTTTTTTTAATGAAGAAGTTTTACAAAGACTTTCTCATACCTTGGGTGAGCCTAAAGAAAAGTTAAATGAGGGAATTAATGCCGTTATTCCATCCGTGTTATTAGGCCTTCAGAGTCAATCTGGAACGCAGTTATCTGGAATTCTAGAGCAGGCAAAACAACATTTCTCAAATTTTGATTTTTCAGATTGGATTCAAAAAAATTCGGGTGAGGGTTCACCACATCTTGTTCAAGATATAGATGATAAGGAAGCGGTCAATACGGATTTACTCAGAACCATATTTGGTAATAATTACGATAACCTACTCCAAATATTAACCCAGAATGTAGGACTTAAGTCCAATTCTGTCAAGAAGATTTTAAGTGTTTCTCTTCCGGCTGTATTTGCTAGTTTATCCAAACATGGAGGCAACTGGACTTCCTCGTCCATCAGTGCATTATTAGAGGAGCAGAAAGAAGGGATAAAACATAACTTACCGACCAGCTTAGGTTTAGCAGCCTTTGGTACTTCTTTTGCAGCATTGGATACAAGCTTGGATCCCGCTTTTGTGGATCCGGTGAATCCCGATGAAGATAAGACAAATCCAATTTTAGAATCCGCAGAGCCAGCTCCTGTACCGCTCATGACTTCGGAGACCATTCCACCACCGGCATTACCTGCTGCAGCGGATGTTGTCGATCCGATATTACCTCCGCCACCGCCACCACATACCCCTATAGTCGATCCTGGGCATTTTCAACCTGCAGCAGAGGAGAAGAAATCTGGCTCTAAACTTTGGGTGATTGTGTTGATCCTGGCATTATTAGGAATTGTATGGTTTCTCTTTGGAAAGAGTTGTGCTAAGGAGTCCACAAGTCCATTAGTTGATACAGTAGCTCAAGTTCAACCTGTAGGATCTGAAATGCAGCCTCAGGCAGAGCCTGTTCAGCGGGAGAGTTTAGTGGTGACTTTGCCTTCCGGTAAAACAATCAATGCCTATAAAAATGGAATTGAAGATCAGTTGGTCACCTTCTTGAAAAGTGACTATAAATCCTTAGGAGAAGAGGCTTTAAAAAATAAATGGTTTGATTTTGATAATTTAAACTTTGAGCTAGGAACTGCTCAGGTAACGGCAGAATCTCAAACACAGCTTGCGAATATTGCTGCTATATTGCAGGAATTTCCAGAAGCTAAAATTAAAATTGGTGGATATACCGATAAGACAGGAGATGAGAAGTTAAATAAAAAACTTTCTGAAGATAGAGCCGAGGCTGTTGAAGATTATTTAAAATCTAAAAACTTAGGTTCTCAGGTTGATGGGGCAGAGGGCTATGGTTCCGAATTTGCGAAGTACCCGGCTTCCGCTTCCGAATCGGAACGTATTTTAGATCGACATGTTTCTGTAAGTGTTCGTTAATTTTATTTAATATATAATTATTCGTTTAATAGGTCATCTTTTAAGATGGCCTATTTTTTTACGCTTTAATTTTTAGTAATTTCGAGCTTTTAAAATGGATATGTTAGCTAAATCAATACAAGATATTATCAAGGGAGATTTCGAAAAGATGCTTGCTTACCTTCAGGCGAATAAAAGAAATTTTGGATTCGACAGCTTTGGAGCTTATGCTGTATCTATATTAAATTTTTATGTAGGTTCAAAAATTATAACCTTAGATTATCAGGTTTTACAACCGATTTTTAATTAGTTTGTTTGGTCCATACTAAAGCTTCCGTATGATATCCTGAGGCTTTAGCATAGGCCAAATAATCGGCTTTAATCTGCTCTGGAATCGTTTTTTCTCGGGACAATATCCACATGTACTTGAGGTTTTCCCCAAATACTAAAGCATATTTATAGTCTTTATCTATCTTTACGACATTATATCCCGAATAGAAGGGACCGAAAAAGGAAACTTTAAGTGCGGCCTTATTTTCTTCGTTTAAGAACTTCGCTTTTCCAATGGATTCTTTCCATTTTTCTTTAACATAATGAAATCCTCTATTCACTACTAAAATGCTGCCGTCCTTCTGAAGAGCATATTCCGCAGTAACTTGAGACAAATTTTTCTCCCATTTGAAATCTAATCGGGCAATTTCATACCATTTTCCTAAATACTTGTCCTTATCGAAAGGTTCTACCACATCTACAGTAGATTTTACAGCGGAGCAGGCATTGTAAATTAATGCCGCTACAGCTGTAGCACTTACGATAAGAAGAGATTGCTTTTTGTTCATAATAGCTTATTTGTTCTTATTTAATTAACATCCACTATCTATTATTGTTTGATACTCTTTATTATTTAATAAATACTTATTTTTGAATTAAAAAAGGAGATAATTTGTATTCTAGAGACGAAGTAAAAAGAATTAGAGAGCAATTTTGGA
This sequence comes from Sphingobacterium sp., assembly GCA_036786125.1. Lineage (GTDB taxonomy): Bacteria > Bacteroidota > Bacteroidia > Sphingobacteriales > Sphingobacteriaceae > Sphingobacterium. Next base: position 1,350 of record DAIQRP010000183.1, on the reverse strand, counting down.
CGAGCTTTGGACAGTATATGTCTTTAAACCTTTCTGCAGAAAAGGAGAAAATAAATTGGATTAATTATCGTACTGGTATTAAAAATTTATTTTTAAAAATGGATGCAGATCAGAAATCAGCCATTATTATGTGGGAGTGGAATCAGCCGGATTTGGCGATGAGGCAGCTCATGTATGAGCAATTCTTACAGTATAAACGGATTTTAGAAGATATATTAGGGGAGGAATGGATTTGGGAGCTGGAAGCAGAAACGGAATATGGGAAGCCTGTTTCTAGAATTTATACGCGTTTGGAAAATGTTAATTTATTTAACCAATCCGATTGGACAAGCTTGATAGAATTCTTTAA
>DAIQRP010000183.1:0-991 GCA_036786125.1 Sphingobacterium sp. | reverse complement strand
TTAAACCCCGACTGATTGCTATGGATGAATTCTGGTGTGATGCGAAATATGGATTTGAGTTGTTTAAGTAACTATTATTTATCTAACTTTGTAGCATATTAAAAATTTATGAAAAATATATTCAAAAGTTTACTTGTATTAGGTCTTTGTTTAAAGATCTCTGCGGCTTCAGCTTGGGGATTGACTGGACACCGTGTGGTTGCAGAAATTGCAGAACGTCACCTGACAAAAAAAGCTAAGAAAAACATCCAAGGGATTATTGGTCATCAAAAATTAGCGTATTGGGCTAACTGGCCAGATTTCGTGAAGTCGGATAAAGCTTACGACCATACCGGGAGTTTCCACTTTATCAATACAGTGGGTAATCTATCTGTAGAAGAATTTAAAAATGTTATGGCTAATTCTTCTGATGATAATATCTACAAAGCGATTTTACGATTCGAAGCAGATTTAAAAAATAAAAACCTGCCGATGAAACAAAAACAAGAAAGCCTTTATTTCTTAATCCACTTAATGGGAGATGCACATCAACCGATGCACGTTTCCAGAGCGGAAGATCAAGGTGGAAATAAAGTAGAAGTACTTTGGTTTGGTAAAAAAACAAATATTCACCGAGTTTGGGATTCTGAAATTGTCGATGGAGAGAAGTATAGCTTTACCGAGTATGCATCAGTATTAGATATCTTTAATAAAACACAAACTAAAGCGCTTCAAGAAGGAGATTTAGCGCAGTGGTTATATGATTCTTCGACTATGGCTGATCAGATTTATGCAGGTGTAGCAGAAAATGCAAATCTTTCTTATCGTTATGTTTACGATTATAAAGTAATCGCTGAACAAGCAATGTTAAAAGGAGGATTACGTTTAGCGCGTGTATTAAATGAAATTTTCGGATAGTCCCTACACAGGAACTTTATAAAAAAAAGGATATAGCTGAAGCTATATCCTTTTTTTTATCCTTATATATTTATCCCTAAATTATCGGCGAGTT
>DAIQRP010000182.1:0-4763 GCA_036786125.1 Sphingobacterium sp. | reverse complement strand
GGAGCCTACATATGTAACCGCTTCGGTTCCAGTTGCAGCAGCACCACATAAAGAGACAATAGCAGGAAACCTAACTTCTGTCAAAGTATTATTAGAATATGGAGCAGACAAAAACATAAAATCCAATATAGGGCTGAGTGCTTTAGATTACGCCAAAAAGTTGAATTGGGAACATATTATTCCAGTTTTGGAAAAGTAATATTTTCCTTGTATAGATAATTTTTATAGTATAAACCTCGTTTAAAAAATCTTAAGCGAGGTTTCTTATTTTCCCGATATAATATATGAAGGATATGGATATTTTCCTCGATAGACTTAATCAGCTCGCAACGGAGCTGGAGCAACTGGGTAGGAGCTATGCGGATTTATATAAGCAGTATGATGGTATTGAATTTGAAAATCAACAGTATTTAGCTGCAGATAGATTGGACAATTTAATCCTTAATGCCACACATGAAATGGCTTCGAACATTGGATTTTCTGCTGCGGATATTAAAAAGCTTACAGACTTTATAGAATTTAGAAAAGAATATAAAGAGTTTGCTGATAAGGACCTGGAGTTGATCATAGATTCCGAAAATATTCCGGTGAAAACAAAGTTAGAGCTTGCTCAAAAGCTAAGCCATGGAGATGTACATTTACTTAGAAAGGAGATGCAAAATATACGTCAATTATGGCATCAAAAATTTGAAAATAGTACCTACAGACAGATTCAAAATCTGCTGAATAAGGTATAAATCCATATTATATATAATAGAAAAAAATTGAATAGCAAGGAGCTGAATATCCATATTCCATACCCAATGCAAATGGATATTGCATTGGAATTCCCTCTTGAAGTCATCGGAAATTATCATGGTATGGACAATCTGGATATAACCGTAGATGAACATATGGTCCCAATTATCCACGAATCTATTGTGGAACATGGAGCTTATATAAAACGCTCGGATTTTAATATTCTCCCTGCTAGCAATAGGAGCGAGGGGTATCTTTCATATCAAATTTCTATCCTTCTTAATCCCCCAAGTTTTGATTTATCCTGTATAGTGAAAGCATTGAGCGATGAAAATTTTGAAAAGGGCTTACGGATATATAGCATATCGAAAAATGGAGATATTAAGACCCTTTATGAGCATGACTATTATGGGAATCAGAGCAGCGGTTCTAATCCATAAAATTTAAAAATCTATGAAACCACAAAGTAGAATTAGTAATCCGCAGTATATAGATCGACAGTTAATCGACAAGGAATTAAAAGCGGGTAAACAAGTGATTGTTCAATTTTCTGAAGCCTTATATACCGATGTTATACTGGCCGAATTAAATGAACTTTGCGCTCAGTATGATGAGCAATTCAGTATCCGCTTTTTTGGTCATTATCAAGGCTCCTTTGATCTGGATACCTTATTGAAATTACCGAATATAAAAGGCCTCTGGCTGGACTGCTTAATGCAAAGCGATCATTTGGAAGCGCTTAGAGCGCTAAAACATTTGAGACTACTTAGCTTAGGGATTTATGAACTTCAGGATACTGAAATTCTACAAGCGGAAAATCTACGTCAGTTAAAGATATTGTCCTTAGGTGATACCAAAACTAAAGCGTTAAACCTTCAATATTTAGCAGATTATACAGCGTTGAAAGAATTAGGTATCTGTGGGCATACGAAAAATATAGAAGCTTTAGGACAATTGACACAGCTGGAGTACCTGGGATTAAATGCCATTTCTAAAGTGAAGTTAAACTTTGTCAATAAGCTCAAAAGTCTAAAATCCTTACATCTTGTTTTAGGAAGTCGCGAAAATTTGGATGAGATTGAAGATAATGAAATTGAAACCCTAGAAATTAATAGAGTTCGCTCATTCAATAGCTTTACGAATAGCTCTAAATTTAAAAAACTGAAGAATCTGATCATTGAAGACCAAATCCAGTTGACTGAACTTTCATTGCAGGCAGAAGATTCTGAGCTTATGGAATTAAAAATAATTAATTGCAAATCCTTACACAGTCTGACTAAAATCGGCCAGTTAAATAGGCTCAAGAAGCTAATTATTTTTAAGACCGCCTTAAATTTTGATGAATTTATAGAACAGCATTTCCCAGCAGCTTTACAAGTTTTAGCATTCTATACCTCCAGAAAGAAAGAAGATCTAATCATTAAAGAAAGACTCTTACAATTGGGCTATAGAGAGGAGCATAGTTAGAAAAATTGTACATCATTTAATAGCAACACAAGAAGCATATCTCCAATTCATATGCCTAAAAATGTCATCTTAAATTAATATTTTGCAAAATTATATTGTGCGCAATATAATTTTATTTAGGTTTGTATCGTAATAAGAATAAAACACATGGATGATTTGTTAAGTCTTGATAAGCAGGTTTGTTTTCCCATATATGCATTGGCGAAGGAGGTGATTAATCATTACCGACCATTGTTGGATGAATTGGATCTTACCTATCCACAATATTTAGTTTTGATGGTCTTGTGGAAAGAAAAAGAACTGACAGTGGGGCAGTTGGGGGAGAAATTATACTTAGATAGCGGAACTTTAACTCCGTTACTTAAACGGATGGAGTTAAAAGGCATGGTGATTGGCCAGCGATGAACGTATTGTAAAATTGTCCCTAACAGAAAAAGGAATTGCACTTAAGGAGAAAGCAAAAGATATGCCTATCCAACTGATGGAATCCATAGGAATTACGGAACAAGAATTGTTAGAGTTAAAAAATATAGTTACAAAAATCTTAAATAAAAAAAAATGAAAGTCTTATATACAACAGGGGCTACAGCTACCGGGGGTAGAAATGGTCAGGTAAAAAGTGATAATGGCATTTTAGATTTAGAAGTTCGCATGCCCAAAGCATTAGGTGGAGCGAATGAAGACTATGCTAACCCAGAGATGTTATTTGCAGCTGGTTATGCAGCATGTTTCGATAGCGCTTTAAATTTAATTATTAAACAGGCGAAAGTGCAGACTGGGGAGACCACTGTTAAAGCTCAAGTCAGTATCGGTCAGCGGGAAGAAGGTGGTTTTGGCCTTTCCGCAGCATTGCATGCGCATATTCCAGGAGTAAGTTTGGAAGAAGCACAACAGTTAATTGAAAAGGCACATGAAGTATGTCCTTATTCCAATGCAACGCGTGGCAATATGGATGTTAAATTAGCTGTATCAGTAGATTAATTAAGAATTGAATTAGAAATTCAAGGATTCTTTCCTTAAAAAAAATATTATGGCATTAATTGAAGATTTAAACTGGAGACATGCAGTTAAAGCATATGATCCGACAAAGCAGGTCAGTGAAGAGATTATTGGGAAAATAGTTGAGGCCGCACGTCTAGCCCCAACTTCTTCGGGTTTGCAACCTTTGAAAGTAATTGTCGTACGCAACCAAGAGATTAAAGAAAAACTCGCTCAGGGAGCTTTAAATCCAGATTGTATGCGTGATTGTTCCCATGTCATTATCTTTGCCGCTTGGGATCAATATACTGCGGAACGTATCGATCAAGTATATGACTTTACAACGGATGAAAGAGGTTTGCCTAGAGGACGATTTGAAAGTTATACAAGCAAGTTAAAATCAATCTACTTGGAGCAGCCTGCAGAGTTGAATTTTGCGCATACGGCACGTCAGACTTATATTGCTTTGGGTTTAGCATTAGCTCAAGCCGCTGAGTTAAAAATTGATAGCACTCCAGTAGAAGGATTTGATAATGCGGTTATCGATGAAGTATTAGGGTTAAAAGAAAAAGGATTGAAAAGCGTTTCTTTAATGTATGTGGGCTATGCGGATTCGGAAAAAGATTGGATTAAACCGATGAAGAAAGTTCGTGTTCCAAAACAGGAATTTGTTATAGAAGTGTATTAAATATACATGTAAAGGCCTAAATACATTTAAGATATTTAGGCCTTTTTTCTATTTATTATTTTAATTCTCGAACGGTAATATATGTTTTTCCTTCAGCATCCTTCCAAGATGTACCCTTTACCGTAATCTGATCTCCGACCTGATGTGTTTTATATTGCGCTCTATTTTCCCCTAAGTTCACCATACTTATGGTTGCCACATAAATCTGTCCCTCTTTAGTTTGTAAGGAAGCCATATAACCGTCCTTACCATTTTCAATGCCAGTAACTGTTCCTGTTACAGAAATCTGATTTTCATTTTTTTCTGTCTTCCCCATATTATTTTTTTGTGAAGTACAACTTGTCGTACCGAATAATCCCATCGCTACTACGGCAATTAAAACTAAATTTTTCATATTGATGCTTCTGATTTGATAAGATATATGTCAAACATCTTGCCAATATATGATGGTTTTGCGCTGGCCTGTCATTATTTTTCTCGTCTTCTATACCATCATCAGAGAGGTACATTTTCTGGAGCACATGAAGAAAGTGCTTCTCTTTTCTAATAATTTTCATATTTTAGTTTTTAGATGATAGCCTAATACTAAAAAAATACATCTCATACCTAAAATGAAAAAAAACCTAATTCTAATCTGTTTTATACTGATTAAATTTATAATACATGATCAATTAATCAGTTCAGAGTATGAATTACATCGTGATGAGTTTTTATATTTAGATCAGGCTCATCATTTAGCTTGGGGATTTAGCTCAGTACCACCTTTTACTTCATGGATTTCCTATCTGATTTTATGCTTAGGGAATAGCATGTTTTGGATTAAATTCTTTCCCGCACTATTTGGGGCCTTGACGATTGTGGTCGTTTGGAAAACTATAGAATTATTAAAAGG
>DAIQRP010000181.1:0-4773 GCA_036786125.1 Sphingobacterium sp. | reverse complement strand
CCAAGGCACATAATAAAATTGAAATGGATCTTCAGGGAAAGTATATCCGCCTTACAGCAGCGATGGAAGTATATAGATTTCACTGAGGAAATGCAGGTAATCCACGCAGAGTTAGTCCTAGTAACTTACTTTTGGAGATGTTAGGTCTTACTAAATTCAGTAATATGAAAATATAATCTTTCAGGAGCCTCGGTTTGGTCGAAAGAACAGTTAAGATGAGATGATTTCGTCCATCAGCGCCGAATAGTTTTAGCTTGTCGAGAAACAGGTCTGCTAGATTTTAGACGTTTCCAGTAGGAAGGAGATACTATAGCCGGTTTTAATCCACTTGTATCCAATTGGAACGGTATTCCAAAAATTGAAATATAGAACAAAAAAAAGCCCTTTCCATAGCGGGAAGGGCTTTTTTAGGGCTTTGATTAACCGAAAAAGTTTTCTGTATGAAAACCATGCTCCTGCAAGACCTCCGCAGGAACTCCTGTCCATACTCCAGGTCTATTTCCCGCAAAGCCGATATCTTTAACCCCCATTTCTGAAGTAAAGAAACCCGATGCCGTCAAGTTGCGCATTAAGGAGAAGAAGGCAACGCCTTGTTGCATTTCAGGTTTTGCTTTTTCTGGGTAGGCGATATCATCTACTAAAGCAATTTGCTCTGAAGCAGAACATTTGATAAATGCTTGTCCATAGCGTTTATTGGATTGAATATCTAACCATTTTAATCCACCGCGCATAGGTACTTTATGATCAGGAATATCCTTGACTATAAATTCTATAAATTCCGGAACTCCAGCATCTGAAGCGGAGCCTGAAGTCGCATCCTTAGGGATGATAATATCGGAAAGAACAGTTATGGTCGCTAATTCATGGTCGCTAAAGAACTTTTCAGCTTGAAGGGCAAGATTACGCTCATGCTCAAAATCTTGTACCCCAGCCATTTTGTCTGAAGTTTCCTGTGTTGCGACTTTATTTTTATCATCTGTACAGGCTCCAGCAATTAAAGCCGATCCTGCAGCCATTAATCCTAAGGCTTTTAGGGAGTCTCTTCTATTCATGATTAGCTATTTAATTTTTTCTTTTCGTTTAATATATATTCTGCCGTTCGCATCGATAGAGCTAAAATGGTCCAAGTCAGGTTTTTATCTCCCTGTTGTACAACTGGACCTGCATCGACTACATATAAATTTGGACAATCGTGTGCCTGTCCCCATTTATTTAATGCGGAATTTTTAGCATCATTCCCCATTCGTGTCGTACCCCCTTCGTGTATAATCTTTCCAGGAGCTTCCAAACCATATAAGGTATCGGCACCAGGGATATCCGAAGTAATAACAGCTCCCATTTCATGCATAATCGATTGGAATGTTTCCTGCATATGTTTAGCTTGCGCAATCTCTTCATTCGCCCAAGTATAGTTAAATCTTAATACAGGAATTCCATATTTATCCACACGTTTAGGGTCGATTTCACAGTAGTTTTCTTTTCGCGCTAAGGCTGTCCCTCTGCCGGCCATGCCTACATTCGCTCCATAGAAAGTACGGTAATCTTGTTTTAAAGATTCTCCATATCCACCTTTTGCCTTTGCAGCTCCAGATGCGTCTTTTCCTTTATTATTGACATTAGGAACCCAGTTTAGCCCTCCATAAGAAGGCATTCGCATACCGCCTCCATACTCTATATGGTAACCTCTAGGGAAATCCAGTTTTTTATTGTCTACCCACCATGGAGAGTAGATATGTACCGAACCTACACCATCCTCATTATAACGTTTACGATCTAATAATTGAGGTAAATATCCAGATAGACTCGCTCCAGTAGAATCGTGTAGATATCGACCGACCACGCCTGAACTATTACCTACACCACCGGGATGTGCTTTAGATTTAGAGTTTAGCATAATACGTGCACTCTCACAGGCACTGGCTCCCAAAATAATGGTTTTTCCTTTTACACTATATTCCTGTAGATCTTTGGTATCTACATAAGAAACGCCAATTGCTAATCCCTCATCATTGGTCAGAACTTCACGAACCATGGCATTATCGATAACTTTTAAGTTACCCGTTTTCATGGCTGGAATTACTAAACATGAAGAAGATGAAAAATCTCCATATACTTTACAAGCACGACCACATTGTCCACAGTAGAAACATGTACCACGTCCTTTAATTTCTGGAGAGGCTTCGGTAAGTACTGCACCTCGACCTGGAATGACAGGTACGCCAGCTTTACGAGCACCTTTAGCAATATAAAGCTCATTTAATCGAGGCTTGGGTGGTTTCATAAAGATACCATCAGGCTCATTATGTATTCCTTCTACCGTTCCATAGATACCTATCATTCGGTCAACACGATCATAAAAAGGCTTAATCTCTTCATAGCTGAAAGGCCATGATTCTGTTAATCCATCCTTAGGCTGAAAGTCATCCGGTCCCATACGTAAGGAGATTCGGCCCCAGTGATTCGTACGTCCACCTAACATACGTGCCCTAAACCAGGCAAATTCCGTATTGCCTACCGTGGTATAAGGTTCTCCTTCCAGTTCCCATCCGCCATATGCGGCATCGAAATCTCCAAAAGGTCGTGTGGTAGAAGCCCCACGTCTGGGAGATTCCCAAGGCCAACGTAATTGTAAGGAGTCTTTGGCAGGATCATAGAATGGTCCCGCTTCGAGCATTAAGACTTTTAAGCCTGCATTGGCTAAGATATAGCCAGCCATACCGCCCCCAGCTCCGGAACCGACTACAATGGCATCATAAACTTCAGCACTTTCTTTAATTTGATAATTGACCATAATTTATTGTATCATATAATTTTAGGTAGACCTATAGGTTATCTGAGATTTAAATAACGTTTAGGCTTGTTTAGGTTTATATTCTTTTATAATTCCTTACTAAACTATTTAAAATAAACTATATTTCAAACTTATTTTATCGATTTAGCAATGATTTAACAGAGTATATTGCTTTTTCTCTAGTGATAGTATAGCCAATAGATTAGCTCGTTTTTTTAATGTAGAAGAGGGGATATCCAAAAAGGAACTTAGCTGAAGAGGTTCTTTTAGCCGATATGGCATTTTTTCTATAGTTATATCCAAAGGCCTTAGCTCTATTATTGGGATAAAAAAATGAATCTCCGAAGGTCATGCTCCTATTGTAAAAAAATTATTACCATTTTTTATAGCTTCATACTGTGCTATTCGCCTTATGGAAAAAGAAATTTTTTTTCGTAAATTGAGCAGCAGTTAGACCTATGTGTATAGACCTTTTTTTAGCTGAGGTACTATAGAATATCTGCTTAGAAACGTTCAGGTCTTCTGAATATTTACCTATTTAAAAATCAATTATTTAATCCAATTATTCATCCTTATTATGCAGGGAATTAAACTGACAACCTTTACATTTATAAGCTCTCTATTTTTTCTGAGCTGTGCGCCAACTCAAAAGCTGAGTACAGATCATTTTGCTAAAAAAGCCAGTTGGTCCGATGAATTTAATTATACAGGGCTTCCAGATTCCAATAAATGGAATTTTGACTATGGAATGGGTGAAAACGGTTGGGGGAATCAAGAACTTCAATATTATGTCAGTGATGCTAAAAATATCTATGTTCGAGATGGACACTTAACTATAGTAGCTACGCAGGAGCAGGATGGGCATGCAGCTTATCATTCTTCAAAAATACATTCCAAAGGGAAAGCTGATTTTTTATATGGAAGAATTGTCGTTCGCGCTCAGGTTCCCGGGCAGCGGGGGACATGGCCTGCAGCTTGGATGATGCCCTCGGAATCCAAGTATGGACAGTGGCCTCGCTCTGGTGAAATAGATATTATGGAACATGTGGGCTATGATCCGAATGTATTACATACCACCATTCATACCGAAGCATTTAATGGAATGCGGCAGACGCATAAGACCGGAACTCAACGCCTGGCTACGGCAACCACTAAATTTCATGTCTACCGAGTGGATTGGACCCCAGAATATATCAAGGGCTTTATAGATGATCAATTGATATTTACCTATGAAAATAGTAAAAAAGGAGTTGATGAATGGCCTTTTGATCAACCTTTTCATCTGATTCTAAATTTAGCTATTGGAGGTTCCTGGGGAGGGTTAAAAGGAGTAGATAATGCAGCACTTCCTGCGTCCTTTAAAGTCGACTATGTACGCTATTACCCTTATTTAAAATAACAGCGCTGAAGTATTTAAAATAACAACCCTCAAGAGTTTCCTACAGAATTTCTTGAGGGCTGGAGTTATGCTATAGATATTATCATATAGCGGCTATTCATTTTTTTAATTAAATTTTTCTAAAAAATCTTCTCGCACAATTCTTTTCCATTCAGGATGCTTTTTAATATAAGCAAAGACTAAGGGGCAGAGAGGAACCAACTTATAGTGATTTTCTTCTAGATAGGCTAGTGTTTTTTCAATTAAAGCTGTTGCTGCTCCGCGGCCGGCAAGTTCTTCGGGACTTTCCGTATGAATTAAATAAATCAAGCCATGTGATTCCTTAAAATCAATAAATGCGACATAGCCCTCTACCGTCAGCTCAAACCTGGATGAGCTGTCGTTTTTATAAACCTTTAAAGGCAAGAATTCCTCTTTCATAATACTATATTTTATTGTAAGTGACCAAATTTTCCGGATTCGAACTCTGCAATAGCTTCGGCAATCTCAGCATGTGTATTCATAACAAAAGGACCGTAATGTGCTATGGGCTCATGTAGGGGCTGTCCGGACAGAACTAATACAAGCGCATCTTTGCTGACCT
>DAIQRP010000180.1:0-4818 GCA_036786125.1 Sphingobacterium sp. | reverse complement strand
GATAGCACAGCGAGCTTAAAATTGGCTGATATTATCGCGGCAGATCAAGCTGGAAAATTCGTCGGAAATCATAGAAGTACCCCACAGGGGCTTAATCCAGAAAGTCATTACTGGTATAAGCTGAAGTTTTCCGCTCCACAGAATCAGAAAAATCTGCTCTTAGAACTATTCGACCAGACGATTGATGAATATGAAGTATATTTTGTTAATGAGCAAGCGGAGCTGACCCATCAGTATATATTAGGCGATAACTATGCATATGCTGCACGTCCAGTTTTACATAAGAATTTTGTATTTCCTCTTCCTGAGGCTAAAGGAATACAGGAAGTTTATGTAAAAATTAAATCTAGACAGGTGGCCGATGTGATATTGGTAATACGGGAGCAATCCTTTTTTATACAGTATGCCATCAAAGAGTATTTTAACTTTGGTCTCTTCTATGGTATGATTTTAATATTCTGCCTGTATAATCTAATTGCCTATTTTGCTTTTCGGCAGCTGGCATATCTATTTTATGCTTTTTATACCTTATCTATAGCTTTATTTGAACTGAGTTCCGATGGGATAGCCTATCAATACCTTTGGCCGCAGAGCATCTTATGGAATCAATATGCATTTAGTATCACATTATTTGTGGCGAGTATGTCGACGATGTTATTTTCTCAGCATCTGCTTCTGACCCGAAAGAAAGCTCCTGCACTGCATCGTTTAATCTATGGAATGATGGTATTCCGCACCGCACTTTTTCTATATGCTATTTTTTTGGACCTCAGTCTCTTAAATTTGAAGTATATTGATTTTATTCCATTGCTGATCTGTTATATCACCGGATGTTATATGTTGTATCGCGGATATAGCCCTGCGCGATTTTATGTCATTGGATATTCCTTTTTAATCTTTGGCTATGCGATGAAAATCTGTATGGCATTGGGAAGTACATGGTTTAATTTTGGTCCCTATACCTATTATGTGATGTCGTTCTGCTTTATCGTAGAAATGGTCTTTCTATCCTTAGCCATTGGAGATCGCTTACGGGTATTGGAGCAAAAGCGGAGAAAGGCGCAGAAGAGCCTAATTGGACAGTTGAATATCAATCAGGATCTGAAGGAAAATGCCAATCAGCAACTCAAAGAAGAAGTCAAAAAAAGAACACTAGAGATTATAGAGCAGAAAAATGTTATTCAGGACCAATATCAAAAACTGCAGGAAAGTAATGAGCTATTGCAACAGCAGCAAGCCGAGATTGTGAATATGAATAAGCTGCTGGCCCAACATAACCAACAACTAAAATCTACCGTTGAGGAGACCACGGAGGCATTAGTGCTTTCTGTGGATGTTGATTTTGAAGCTTTTTCCCAAGTCTATCAGGATCAGGATACCTGTAATAAGTTTCTCGCCGATCTCAAATGGAAGCAAGGATATCGTTGCAGTAAATGTGATCATAGTGAATATACCACAGGACATGCAGCGTATAGTCGCCGATGTAAACACTGCGATTATGATGAATCTCCAACTGTAGGGACCATTCTTCAAAATGCAAAAATACCAATTAATAAAGCTTTTTATCTGATCTATCTGCTGTATACTTCTAAAGGTAAAATATCTTCTCATAAGTTATCTGCCATCTTAGAAATTCGTCAGAGTACCTGCTGGGCCTATAGTAAGCGGGTGAAAGAAATGATGGAAATGAAAAGCACTAAAAAGACGAATTCAGGAGCTAAAGGATGGGCTAAACTGCTTTTAATGCCGACAAAATAACTTCTTTTCGGATGGCGCTTAAGCGTTTCAAAGTGTATAATTTACACATTTTGATTTTAAGCGCTTCTAAACTTGATTATCAGGCGAATAAGGTCATATTTTCTTCGGTTTTAAAGCGTATTAAAATTATTGTAAACAATTGTAAATCAGTGTTTTATGATTAATTTTATTTGTTTTATTAGTTTGAATTAATAATATTTGCACGTTGGTTTACTCCAACAACCAATTTTAAAACACACCAATTTATATTAAAAAACACTCAGCATGAGGAAGTATTTACTTTTTATTTGCACTTGTCTATTCATCCTGCAAGTACAGGTTGCTTTTGCGCAACGTAAATTGACAGGTTTAGTTAAAGGTGCCGATGGGCAGGCCTTACCAGGGGTGACCATTCAGATTCAATCCAATGGACAGTCTTCCAGTACGGATGCAAACGGTCGATTTGAACTATCTGTTCCTGAGCAAGCCGTTCTTATTTATTCCTATATAGGATTTCAATCTCGTACCCTAACAGTCGGATCGCAGTCATTTATTGAGGTGACCTTAGAGAAAGCTGATCAGGAGCTAGAGGAAGTTGTGGTAATCGGTTATGGTACACAAAAGAAATCCGATCTGACAGGATCGATCACTTCCGTAAGTACAAAAGATATTGAGTCTAGACCATTGGTTAATGCTGCTCAAGCATTACAAGGAAAGGCTGCGGGGGTTCAGGTGACGCAACCTTCAGGGAAGCCTGGTCAAGGTCTTTCTGTACGTGTACGTGGAGCCACTTCCGTGCAAGCTGGAAATGATCCATTATATGTTGTGGATGGGGTGCCGACCACAGATATTCGAGAACTTAATGTCAATGATATTGCGAGTATGCAAGTCTTAAAAGACGCTTCTTCTGCGGCAATTTATGGAGCTAGAGCATCCAATGGGGTAGTCATTATTACAACTAAAAGAGGTTTGGTGAATAGCTCTGCCATTAATTTTGGGGCCTATTACGGAGCCTCTCAAGTGGCGAAAAAAATTGATGTTTTAAATCCCGACCAGTATCGAGATTTAATGAAGGAGATGGGTTATACCCAAGGTTTAGAAGGTACAGAAACAACAGACTGGACTAAGGAAATCTTTCAAACAGGCAAGAATCAAAATTATCAGCTTTCCTTTCAAGGAGGTTCTGAAAAATCCCAATATTTTGTTTCCGGATCATATACCGATGAAAGCGGAATTATTAAACCAGCCAGATATAAACGTACTGCTTTTAGAGCGAATTTAGATAATAAATTAAAAGACTGGTTGAAGTTAACAACGAACTTTAGTTATTCTAATGCCGATATTAAAGATGTTAAGGATAATGAAAATGCAGGTAGAAATGCAGTAGTTTTAGGGGCTTTAGGAGCTCCTCCGACTATGGGTATCTTTACTACAGATGCCGAAGGACGCCAAATCTATACGATGAATCCGAATAAATCGGGTTGGGATAACCCATTAGCTGCCGTTGATGGACCTATTCAAGGTACTTTCGATCATAAAATTTTCGGTAATGCGGCTTTAGATGTGAGCATTCTGAAAAATTTAGTGTTCCGTACGAATATTGGTATAGACTATGGAAACCATAAATGGGATTATTTCTTAGATCCATATAAAACTACTGAAGGTAGAAATCCGTCTAATAATGGGTTAGGACGTTCAGAGAAGTCGAATTCATTTACCTACTTATGGGAAAATACGTTAAACTATAACAACCAATGGGGAAAACATCAGGTGGAAGGTTTATTAGGAACTACCTATCAAAAAAACCAATGGGATAATTCGTATTTAGAAGGAGTTGACTTTCCTAAAGATTTAAAAATCTATACAATAAATGCAGCGAATCAAATTAAAGCCGCTTCGACTTCAGAAACAGAATGGGCTTTAAATTCATATATCGCTCGAGCGATGTATAATTATGATAGCCGTTATTTATTAACCGTTAATTTCCGTGCCGATGGAAGTTCTAAATTAGATCCTTCTCATCAGTGGGGATACTTTCCTTCAGTTTCTGCAGGCTGGCGTATCTCTTCGGAGTCATTTTTTAATAGTCAATCTATTAATGATTTAAAATTACGTGCGGGCTGGGGACAGAATGGTAATGTGGAAGGTTTAGCAAATTATGCTTCTTATGGAGTGACCTCTTTTTCTAGACGTACCCCTACCAGCCCATTGTCAGGACCTGCGATTAATAATCCAACTGGAATGCCTAACTCGGATTTAACCTGGGAGACGACTACACAATCGAATATTGGTATCGATATTTCCTTATTTAGATCTCGTTTAACGTTGACAGCAGATGCGTATATGAAAAAGACCGATGACTTATTGATGAATGTTGTATTACCTTCAACTTCAGGATATAGTTATGTGCCTAGAAATGCTGGAGCAATGCAGAATAAAGGTTTAGAATTTGCCGTAAGTTCTCGAAATTTGGAAAATACGGCATTGACCTGGACGACGGATATTAATATTTCCCTTAATAGAAATAAAATCACACGTTTCGACTTAGCGAAATTATACCGTATGGAGTCCGTAGAAGGACGTGCTGACCAGATTATTGTTCTTCAAGAAGGAGTAAGTTTAGGAACATATTTTGGGTATATCTCCGAAGGAGTAGACCCTCAGACAGGGATGATCAAATATAAGGATTTGAATAATGACGGAGAGATTACAGCTTCAGATCGTACCATTATCGGTTCTGGACAGCCTGACTTTGTCTATGGTATTACCAATAGCTTCAATTATAAAAACTTCGATCTTTCATTCTTATTCCAAGGTTCACAAGGAAATCAAGCTTTTAATGCTTCCCGTATGGAAACGGAAGGTATGTATGATAGTAAAAACCAAAGTACAGAGGTATTAAACCGATGGACTACCGTAGGACAAGTAACGGATATCCCTAAAGCGACAGATGGTGATGTATATAACTCTAGAGTTTCCTCACGTTTTGTGGAAGATGCTTCTTTCTTACGTTTGAAAAATGTCACTTTAGCTTATTCTCTACCTAAAGCTACAGCTGAGCGTATGAAATTAAATAGATTG
>DAIQRP010000179.1:2557-4830 GCA_036786125.1 Sphingobacterium sp. | reverse complement strand
AGGGCAAATGGAAGCAGCATTAGGGATTTGTCCAAAAATTTTTGGTCGTAATAAGAGGGATCTTGCTATGCTCTTTTAAATAGGCGGCTATCAGAGATGTGAAATGAGATTCACCATATACCAAAGCCATGCTATCCTGCTCCAGCGCCGGCAAATTCCTATCGACTATAGTTTGAATATATCTTAAGGGATGCTCATTTAGCATATACCGTTCTAAAGGATAACTCTGATCTAAATCCGGAAAGAAGTCCTCTAGCTGTTTTCCATAAATGATACTATGCACGGTTTTAGAAACTGGAAGGGCCCGATTTATCTCATATAAGTGCGCTAAGGCTGTAATATCCCCTATTAAGAAATAATGCTCTGCTTGATCATTCCATGCTGATTCGGAGTCTCCTATACGAAAATACAGTGTATCTCCGACTTGAGCCTGCTCAGCCCACTGGGAACCAGCTCCCTTGGAAAAGGTATTGATAACCAGATCGGCTTGCTGTAATATCGCGTTATAGTTCCATATGCCGTATCTATCTGCTGATACGGATCTGCTAGATAGATCAATAAGGTTGGTTCAGCAGCATCTGATAGATTGTCTAGGTCAGCACTTTGAATCTGTAGATGGATACTATGTGCTGCAATTTTCGATTTCTTTCGGATGACTGCAGTATAAATTGTAGTAGGTTTAATTAGCTTATTCATAAATTGCTCTCCTAAAAGTTTAAAGTTTCGATTTCAGTCGACTGAGTGTTTCTTGAGAAATATTTAAATATGAAGCGACTAACTTATTAGATAGCCGACGGACAATAATGGGGTTTTCTGCGAGCAGTTGTCTGTATTTTTCCAAAGCATCTTGAAGCAGAAAAGATTTTAGCCGATTGGTATTATTGACATAGGCAAATTCCAAATATAATCTATAGAACTTCTCCCAAGCAGGAATACAGTCTAACAAATGATAAAAACTCTGATGGCTAATATATAAAACTTCAGCATCCTCTACGGCTTGAATATACTCGGTAGAGGGCGCTGAAGTGATAAAACTGACTAGGGCTGTAGCAAAGTGATTTTCAAAAATAAAATTTCGAGTAGATTCTGTACCTTGATCATCTATATAAAAAATACGAAGACAACCATGGACCACAAAAAATGTGCGTTGACTGGATTGACCTTGCCTAAGTAGCAATTCATTTTTTTTTAATCCCAAGGGGTGAAAATGGGATAATATAATGGTAAGCTGCTCTTCCGTGACGGAAATTTTACTTTTAATATATGCTGATAATAGCTCTTTCATAAATGAAAAAATCACTGAAATTCAATTTCTAACCTTTGATCCTAGTAAGCTGTCCATTACTGCAGGCGATAGGTGATAATATCGGCAATGGATAAGACTGTCATATGATGACTCTCTGCAAATTTAATCAGTTCGCTTAATCGAGACATGCTGCCATCATCATTCATCAACTCACATAAAACTGATACCGGTTTTAAACCAGCTAATTTCATCAGATCTATACTGCCTTCTGTATGCCCATTTCTGGCTAAGACTCCATCCTGATGCGCTCTCAATGGAAAGATATGCCCAGGACGAGCCAGATCCTCAGGCTTCGCTTGATCAGCAATAGCGGCTTGTACCGTAGCTATTCTATCGGATGCAGAAAGTCCGGTGCTAATCCCATTTTTGGCATCGATAGAAATGGTAAAAGGAGTCTGAAATAGACTGGAATTATCTGATACCATATAAGGTAGCTGTAAGCTATCTGCTTTTTCATGGGTCATACACAGACAGACAACACCACTGCAATATCGAATCATTTGCGCCATATCACTTACGCTCATATGTTCTGCAGCAAAAATTAGATCCCCTTCATTCTCCCGATCTTCATCATCTATTAATATAATCCCTTTTCCAATTCTTAAAGCCTGTATTGCCTGCTCTACTCGTTCTATAGCAGTCTGACCAAATTTACTTAATGCATCTTCCATAACTTTTAAATTATATTGAATGACAAAAGTGCAGAAATGAAAAATTTTTATCTTTGACTTAAGTCAAAAAAAGCAGGGAAGTTATTTTTGGTATAATAAAGCACCCGATACATTCCAATAGCTAAAACTGGTACCCTCAGGCTCCCCTTGCGGAATTTGAATTCGAAATTCATGCTCTCCAGCTTGAAGATCACCTATATCTATAAAAATTGGATAAGTAACCATGCCTGGACACCAATTCGATCGGCTTAAGTCTGAAGAGGATAAGCCATTGGCAAAATTTCCGGAAGCGGGAT
>DAIQRP010000179.1:1034-2547 GCA_036786125.1 Sphingobacterium sp. | reverse complement strand
CAGTCACTGCGCCATGGAGTAAAATTATGCAGTAACTGTCCATCTAAAAAGATTCGATTGGCTTTGGGGAGAAATTCATCTCCATTGCCCCACCCCCCATGTCCAGTTGTAATATAACGTAACTGTGCATGTTTGACATCTTCATCTAATTTAAATTTAACGGTAAGCCCCTGCTCCTGGTTGAACATCGTAGGATAAGCTTGTCCAGCCATTTCTAAGAGATTCGTGCTATTAAAAATAGATTGCACAAACATGGGGTTCTCCTTTTCACTAAAGCCCGGATGAATCGTTAGATTAACCGATACGCGATGTCCTCCACG
This sequence comes from Sphingobacterium sp., assembly GCA_036786125.1. GTDB lineage: Bacteria > Bacteroidota > Bacteroidia > Sphingobacteriales > Sphingobacteriaceae > Sphingobacterium. The sequence continues at coordinate 2,227 of DAIQRP010000179.1, read as the reverse complement.
ATCATAATTCCCAATATAAGTCCCGATATACACCTCCTGATCCGAAAGCATCGAGCTGAATTCAGTAATTTCTTGTCTGTACTGAACGGAATCAGCCCAGTGTTTATCTTTTAATTGGATATGATTAAATTGACTGACGCCAAAGGGTGTAAAGAAGCGCATTAACTCAAGTGCTGGACTATAGGAATCGGTCTGAATCATGCCCTGGTATGAATGGCCATTCCCATTCTCGTATATGGGCAAGTGGTTAATTCCATGCTGAAGCCCGTCGAGAAAACTTTCTTTTTTATCCATAGGAATAAGGAAGATTGATCCAGTACGGTCATAGGCGTCGCCTAAAGATTTTTCTACTAAATCTATAAAAAGGCTACTTCCAGCTTTTATTTTCGGAATTTTTACTTTTTTAAGGATGACAGTACCTTCAGCAAAGCGCAATACCGAATCTGAAGGCAAGAGCTGCCCAAAGTTAATCTGCTCATTTTGAAAGATTGGAATTTGAGTAAATCGAGATTTCCATAATAAATCTTTATAACTTAACTCATCGACAGCTGCATGCCTTACTGGCAGCTTTATCGGCTCGCTGTTAGGGTTCAGTTCTACGGCTGTTAAGCCTGAATTTCCATTTCTAACCTGCTCTAATACCAAGCCTAAATCTTGTCCCAATTCTGTAGGAGCTCCTTTAAACCCAGCTTCTGTGGTAAACCAAAGTTCAATGGTATTGGAATTAATGCTGGTTACAGCTTTTGTGCAGGTATAGCCTAGGATTTTTTTCTTTTCGTTCGTAATATTAAACTGTTGCTTGCCTATAGCAAAGGAATCGACCTGTAGGATCTGTCGTTCCGCTGTTAAGGAGGCCGTTCTTAATATATGATTTTGCGTACGATCGATATAAGTTAATTCATAAGGATAGGCCTGCGCCTGTTGAATTGTCTTTTGATTACCGAATAATGCGCTGTTCTGATTGGTATAGAGGATAACAGGATTATCTTTTTCAACCGTCTTCCCATTATACGATTTCTCATAAATTATTTTTAACTGATCTTGAGCGAATGTAACCTGGCTACAGAATAATAATGCAATAGAAATTAGTGTGACTTTCATATTATGAATTCAGGAATGGTTATATGACCTGATTGGCTGGTAATATTACGACAAAAAATTAAATAAAAAAAAGCCTGAGAGAATCGGGCGAT
>DAIQRP010000179.1:0-737 GCA_036786125.1 Sphingobacterium sp. | reverse complement strand
TTTTTAACAAGCTTATTATCAGCTAAATAAAATTTTATAAAACCTACTACCCCAGCCTATTTCTATCACAAAAGTGGATAAGTTAAACTGAAGGGACTTGATTTAATATAAAGTCGGCATAAAAATCTGGAATTTCACTGCGGTAGATTTCCTGCGCCACATATGCCCGATCATAATCAACTTTAATAATTTCAGCCTCTATACCCGATTCTGAAATACTTAATATCGTATAGCTGGCTTTCCTATCCGCTTCTCTGCTGCGCCCTACAGATCCTGAATTTACCAATAATACCTCATCGATCCGTTGTATATACGATTGATGGGTATGCCCCATTATAATAGCATCTGTATGTCGGGCTTTTAATTCATCTACAAGTTCGGATTTGGAGTCTGTTTCATAGACATAGGTATCATTGCTGCTTATCTCTGCATGTACTAATAATATACGAAAACTTTTATCTTGAATTTTGTAGGTTAATTCTATATGAAAGGGTAATTCAGAAAGCCATTTTTTATGAGGCGCTGAGATTGACTTTTTACTTTGGTTAATGGCTATAAATCGATTTTGAGTTTCATTTTCCGAATGATGGGCTAAGGGTACAATGGGCAGATCAAAGGCTATACGCTCATCATGGTTCCCAAGTATACAGGGAATTTTAAGGGCCTGTATGCGTGCTATAACTTCATTTCCCCAAGGAGCAAAATCCACCAGATCACCTAAACAATAAATCGTAGAA
>DAIQRP010000178.1:0-4923 GCA_036786125.1 Sphingobacterium sp. | reverse complement strand
TCATTCTCCCCGTTTGAAAACCTTTCTTTTTTTTATTAAGCTCGTATAAATACCTAGAATTATTAATTATTTCATTATCTTGAACGGATGCGTGTGGAACATAAATATTCATTGGTCTTTCAGCCCTATGAAAAGGAAGTTGATTATATCAAGGGGTTGAAATATAAACTGGCTGAAGAGATTGGTTGGTTTGCAAGTAAGGATGCTCAGGCGCATCTTTCCATCGCTGAATTTTACGCTGATGAACAGGCCTTACAACAGGTCATAAAATATTTACAGGAGGTCGTGCGTACTGAGAAGCGGCAGTATGTCTATTTAGATTCATTCGGAAGTTTTCCGCAGAAGGGGACTTTTTATGTCAAACCTACAGTAAGCTCGAGAATGTTTTTAAAGTCCGTGATAGGGAGAGTCATTGCGGAGATGCCTATTCCGATAAGTCATGTCCCTGAAGAAATACATCTGACTATAGGAAGAAAGCTAACTGAAAATCAGCTGGCTATCGCCTTTACATTATTCCCTTTTATCGATATGGACTTTATGTGCGATCGGCTGGTGCTAAGACAATTTGATTCCGAAAAAAAGCAATATCAAGAAAAAATGCTGTTTCCCTTTTTAGCTCAACCTAAAGTTCAGGAAGTTATCGACCCCAATGGGCAGTTTGGATTATTTTAAGGTTCACTGCTATAGTAGGGCGGACGGTCTGCTTCTGTAATTTCTCGAAGAACCTGACAGGGATTACCTACCGCAACAACCCCTTCGGGAATATCTTTTGTAACGACAGAACCTGCGCCTATAACGGTATTCCTGCCTATGCTAACTCCAGGTAGAATAACCGCATGAGCGCCAATCCATACATTATCTTCAATACAGATAGGCTTGCAGTATTCCCAACCAGCATTTCTAGCTCCAGCATATACCGGATGACTGGCCGTATAGATGCCTACATTAGGTCCTAATAGGACATTATCTCCAATTTTTACCGCTGCACCATCTAATATCGTCAGGTTGTAATTGGCGTAGAAATTTTCTCCAACCTCAATATTATAGCCATAGTCACAGCGAAAAGGAGGTTCTATAAATAAACGATTCCCAGTTTTTCCAAAAAGCTGTTTGATAAGTTGGTTTCTAGCCTTTATTTGTGCGGGTTTAAGCAAGTTAAATTGGTATACCAGCTCCTTGGCTTTTTGCCTGTCTTCAAATAGTTCTTTGCCCATAGCTTGATAAGGCTCAGCAGCAATCATCAGTTCTTTCGGAGTTTTCATCAAACGAAAATAAGATTTATTTAGCTATTTACCTGCTCCCTAGTAATATATTTAATCCAAGTTAAAACAATTTAACCGATTCCTCTATTAGATATATGGCGGAACTCCTATCTTTTTTCGTTATAAATTCTAGCTATTAATATTTAAATCTAACTATGAAATCAGTATATATCAGTACGTTTACTCCTCGAGAATGTGGCATTGCTACTTTTTCCAGTGATCTTTTAAATGCTGTTCAGGCAAATGATAATCAAACGATTCTTCAGCAGGATGTTATTGCTATAGATGACGAGAAGGGGGCCTATACCTATCCCAAAGAGGTGAAGTTTGTGATACAACAAGACCAGCAATTAGATTATATCCAAGCTGCTGAATATATTAATTCTGAAAAATATGACTGCTGCATCTTGGAGCATGAGTTTGGAATTTTTGGCGGAGTTTCCGGAGTATATATCCTATCCTTAATTAAGCAGATTCATATTCCGCTATTGGTGAATTTCCATACCATTTTAGAAAAACCCAGTACCGATGAAAAGGCCACTTTAATAGAAATTGCCAAACGTGCATCTGCGATTGTGGTCATGAGTCATCATGCCATAGAAATATTAACGCGTGTGTACAAAATTCCTCAGGATAAAATCAAATTTATTCCACATGGAGTTCCCGAATATCCTAAAACCCAAGAGGAAGCTAAAGCTGAACTAGAGCTGCAGGGCCGAAATGTATTATTAACATTTGGGTTTTTAGGTCGCAATAAAGGAATAGAGACCGTAATAAAAGCACTTCCTCAGGTGATTGCAAATCATAAAAATACGCTTTATTTAATTGTGGGGAAAACCCATCCGAATGTCTTAAAACATTCTGGAGAAGAGTATCGAAACTATTTGGAATCTTTAGTGCAGGAGTTAAATCTACAGGAGCATGTACAATTTGTCAATGGTTTTGTCGCTACAGAAACTTTGGCAAGTTATCTCTCGGCCTGTGATATATATATTACGCCCTATATCAATGAAGCTCAGATAACTTCAGGTACCTTATCTTATGCAATTGGAGCGGGTGCGGCAGTTATCTCAACGCCTTATTGGCATGCCGTAGATCTGCTGTCTGAAGGACGTGGCATTTTATTTCCATTTAAGAATTCCGACAGATTATCTATAGAAATAAATACCCTATTAGCGGATACGCATGAACTAGCAAAACAGCGTGCTCGGGCTTTAAGTTTTGGAGAAAAGATGACCTGGGAAAAGATTGGTAAGCAGTATCTGACCTTAATGCAGTCCATAGAACTCCAAAATGAAAATAATACCCAGCGTGATATCCTAGACCTTCAGATTCTTCCTGAATTTAGTTTTGAGCATATGCTCAGATTGACGAATCAGGTAGGAATAGCACAACATGCCACCTACGCTATCCCCAATTATAAAGAAGGCTACTGCTTGGATGATAATGCGCGCGCCTTGCTCGTCAGCTTAATGGCCTATGAAGAATTTAAAGATGCTGATGCCTTAAAGTTAATCCCTACGTATTTGGCATATATTCATTATATGCAGCATGAAGATGGAACATTTCATAATTTTATGAGTTTCTCTAATCAATTTTTAGATGAGGTAGGCTCAGAAGATTCCTTTGGAAGAACGGTTTGGGCTTTGGGCTATTTGTTTAATGCGGCCCCTTTGACAAGTTATTATCAGCTAGGTCAAGATATATTTTTCCGCGCTGCAGCACAGTTCGATTCGCTTCGTTCCATACGGGCAATAGCCTATGTTATTATGGGTATTTCTCTGTATTTGGAACATCATCCCAATGATGAAGATATGATCGAAAGAATGCGTCATTTGGCGAATAAATTAGTTGCTGAATATAAATCAAGTTCGAATGAGAACTGGGAATGGTTTGAACCGGTACTTGCTTATGATAATGCGATTCTGCCTTTAAGTTTACTTATGGCTTCCAAGTTTCTCAATGATTCTGAATTGGATATGATGGTTATTAAAACGATGAAATTTCTGGAAAATGTTATTTTCCAAAATGGATATCTGTCTATTGTAGGAAATGAAGACTGGTATAGACAAAATCAACTGGTTAGTAAATTTGGACAGCAACCGATTGATGTGGCAGCCACAGTATTGATGTTTTATCAGGCGTACAAACTTACGCAGGATAAGCTCTACCTACAGAAAATGACCAAATCATTTTTATGGTTTTTAGGGGAAAATGATTTAAAACTCTCACTCTATGATGCTGATACTAAGGGAGCATGTGATGGATTGGAAAGTTATGGGATCAATAGAAACCAGGGCTCAGAAAGTACGATCTGTTACTATCTGGCTTACCTGACCGTGCATAAAGCATTAACAGCTCTGCATTCAGAGCATTAGAAATATTTCAATCTGCCATATCCTCAGATATGGCAGATTGAAATATACGAGTTCTAGAGCGGTATTATTTTTTAACTAACTCCGCTAATAGCTCGTCCAATTGGATTGTAGCGTAAGTAGATTCATAATCGGACATTGCATAGGGTAGGATAAGCTGCCCTTGATGTACCATAGCTCCGCAGGAATAGACGACATTAGGAACATATCCTTCGCGTTCCTCGCCATTAGGACTCAGTAAAGGCATATGTAGCCTACCAATTTCTATTTCTGGATTCTCTAAATCAAGTAATGTGGCACCGATAACATATTCACGCATCGGACCTACGGCATGATTTATCATAAGCCATCCTTTTTCAGTTTCTATAGGGGAGCCACAGTTTCCGAGCTGCACAAATTCATAAGGATATAAAGGCTCCTGTATACGTTTAGCTTCTTCTTTCCAAATGGATATATCATCGGAGTAGGCGATAAAGTTATTTTCTCCATCTACCCGACATAACATAGCGTACTTACCATTGATCTTTCGGGGAAATAATGCCGCCCCCTTATTCGCAATCTGCCCATGGATCGGCATCACAGAGAAATGATAGAAATTCTTGGTCATTAATAATTTGGGGAGTATCCCAAATCCATCATATCCCGTATAAGTGGCATAGTAAATATCTTCCCCATCTTCGGTTTTAAACTGTACAAATCGAGCATCTTCAATACCTCTTTTTTCCGTATCGGTTACTGGAAATATAACCCGTTCTGAAATGGATGTATCTAAGGAAAATGTCATTTCATAATGTGATTTTGCGAGCCACATCGCTTGATTCAGAAATTGCTTGGTTTCAGTGTTAAGCTCAATTTTAGCTTTTACCTCATCGATATACCTTTTTAATTCTTCGTAGGTAAATGTTTCTGTTAGCTTTTCTTGTAGGGCATCAGATACAGGGGAGGAGGCGCAGTTTAAATCATTTAATTTATTGATAAAAATTTCTTTATCATATTGGAAGTTCTTATGCTGATCCGGTTTGTCTACGAGCTTACCGATATAATCCAGATGGATATTACAGTCTGCATCTATAATTCCCGATCGAAAGACTATGGAGGAGACATGACCTTCTCCGGTAGCGCGAAAACTTAATATGATTCTTTTTTCGCCCACATTTAATTCCGTTTGATCTGGGTCCTCGACTATTGAAGGATTAAATAAAGCAGCCGATTCTATGGCATATTCCATCGTGAAATAAGAACCGATAAGAAGCTTTTGATAAGGACTAATGGTAGTTTCCTCGATT
>DAIQRP010000177.1:0-4927 GCA_036786125.1 Sphingobacterium sp. | reverse complement strand
CAAAGAAAGGCCTTTAAAAAATTTAAAAACCTTTCTTTGAAAATTTTAAAATTCTTATTTATTCTCCAAATATTCAAGGGCATATGCAGTCCAATCCCCGATACATCTATCCATATAGATATCGGGCTGGATACCGATATTATCTACAGGAAATTCCGGTAGCCTTAAGGAACGGAAAGTCGGCAGCAATAATTGATATTCTTTACATCCAAAATCAAATATTCGCGCAGAAGCATAATCTAAACCGCCATATGTGGGGGTTCCCAAGATCTTCACCTTTTTACTTTGTTTTGAAAATAGCACTAAATTTTCTGCAGAACTGCCGACATTTTTATTAGCCAGCAAGACAATTTGTTGAGGACTTTTAGCGGCGATATCTATGTTCCAAGTACTCACATCCTCTCCACTGGTATTTACAAACTGACCGAGATTTTTCTGTAATATTTCCACTTCCTGAGCGATAGCCGCAAGCTGTTCTTGCTTGCTACTATCTCCTTGAATAGTTTTCGCATAATCCTTCAAGCCTTGAATTAAGGTAGGCGTGGAAAGGAATTCTACACCTAAACTTCGAATAGATTGTGTCATTATATAAGGCAGCAGCTTTTGATAAGCATCGTCAGTACCCCCACCATTATCTCGAAGATCGACGATTAGATATGGACTTTCTTCCAAAAGACTTCGCTGCCGATCAATCATCCGATTAATTAGCTCCACATATACATAATCAAAGGAAGGCAGAGTAATCATGCTGGTCTTTGGGCTTAACTGCCGTATAGAGAAACCGCTTAATTCCGTAATTCTATCTAAGGATATATCATCTACGGTATTTTCTTTTACAAAAAATGTAGACTCTTGATCCAAGGAAAGTATAGTGCCATGTTCCAGCTGATATTTTCCTTGACGCATCTGATGATCTTTATCATAAAAGATATAAGTACCATCTTTAAAAAGGCGAAACTTGACTTCCTTTTCTTCCCATTCCGCTGTATTTGACTCCATCACAAAACCAATATATTCCTCTTGGTCCGATTTTGTAATGCCTAGGGTATATATATAATCTCCAAATAGTTTTTCGTAATTATTCTTCCATATCCCCTCTAAGCCATTATTATTCCGGAGGTACTGCTGCTTAAACGTTGCTATATCTATGGAAATATATTCTTTAGGAGCTGCTGCTATATCAGCTGCCGCTTGATTCGATTGCAACCAGATGATATGTCCATCTCTAAAAAAAGAGGTGTATTTTTTTAAAAGCTGTTGGCAAGCAGCCTCTGCAGTAATGGAAGCCTCTTCCTGAAGTTCTTTTTTAAAACTTAAATATAACAGAGCGTCTGGAGTCTTTTCTTTAAATCCAGGGTAGTCGCTTTCTATTTTAGCGATCAGTAGATTTAATGCATCCGAGCAGTTGCATTTCTGTTGTGCCGGCAGCCTTATCGCGCTAAGAACTAACAGCAGGCTAAGAAGTATAATTTTCATGCTTGATTATTCAAATGGTCGGTCAAATATACGGCTGCTAGAACGCTAAAAATTGTAAAAATGTAACCTCTACATAGTAAAAATGAAACCTCTACATAATAAAAATGAAACCTCTACATAAAGAGCCAAATATTATCCGCCTGCGTATCCACATGCTTAAAAAACCAGCCCGGATTTGTATTGGTCATCACTTTAAAATCTTTTATAAAATGAGACTGATCGTAGAAAAAGCAGCCAGTTGAAAGGCTTGTTAGGTTTTTATGCGTTCTATAGGCTATTAATGCATTTCTAAAGCGGTAAATCTTTCGATATTCGGATGGCGGTTTGCCTATATATTTCAGAAATAAAGCGTTGATATGTTTTCTGGAAACCTGATACTTCAGGGCCATATCTTCCATCTTCACCTCAGCTTCCATATCGCGTAACATCAGCTCCATTCGTTCGAGATTTTGGTTTTCAAATTTCCCCAGCCAATAATTTTCCAGCATATCAATCTGCTTTTCTCTATTGGGTTCCTTAAAAATTCGGGTAATTTCATCTTTAAAATCCGCATATGGCTCATAATCTGCCATATAACTCTGTTCAAAAAGGAGCTTATCCTGAATAAAATAATGTATCCCCAAGGGTTTAAAATATAGGGTAATTTCATCTACCGCATGTTTATAAAAAACTTCTAAGGGCTCTCGATATCTAGTTACCAAATCTGCTAAAATTGCTGAACCATTATGCTTGGAAATGATATATTTTTGATCTGAAAATAGAATTTGAGCATGTCGATTGACGGAAAGAATACAATAGTTATTCGGAAAGGTGAAATATCGAATGGCTTGCGCTTCGCTATCTTCTGCTATAAAATAGTAGCCTTCAATATACTTTTTCAAAATACTATTTTGAGGTTTATAAAATTGTATATTCATAGATTATATGCTATAGCTTAAGCCTTATTGAATCACCTACATTCAATGGAGGAATTATTTATGATTTTAAATATAAATATCCCAAACCTACGAGCCCAATGATAAACCATATAATTCCCCAAATCGGTAGGGAAATAAAATACATATCATGTTTTTTTGTCGTTTTATTTTTCAATAATGTTCCAAACATCAGCAGGATAAGTCCAGATACAATCAGCGCATACAGAACCTGTTCTAATGTCATATTGTTATCTTTATCATTTCCTAAGCTAATAAAAACTAGCATCATGCTAATTGGAATTAAAAGGGCTAATATCCCCCAGCCTCTAGATACAATCATATCGATATGATTTATTTAATTTTCAATTGAACTATTTCCTAAATTACAACGATATAGTATTTAACCTCAATGCATTAAAATTAACTACACAGATAATATTTATATAGAATTTGTATGCTGTAGTCCTAAATAATACTTTTGTGCTTTATTTTATTAAAAAAGCATCCAATATGATTTATATTTATTCTATAATAGAAAAAGTATTAAAAGAAACAACAGTGAGATTAGCTGATGGCCAACAAGTACATATCGTTACTTCTCAGCGATATATATCTTGGATAGGTCCTTGGTTTCCTGCAAGTGTTAAAATGTCTCAAGTTTTTAATGCCGAAGGCCAAGAAATTTCTAGAAAGAATTATGATGCAGAAATAAAAGCTTTGATCAACCAAGAGAAAAAAAGTATTCCATTTCAGATTGGATTCTTTCGAAATACCATTGCATTTGCAGTTATTATTTCGGCTCTTTTAATTATCATGCCTCAGATTAATCAGAGAAAAGCTGCAGCGAAGGAACTTAGTGCAACGGCATTAAATGAACGAATTGAAACGATTAAAGTGGGCGATATTTACCGCATTAACTTTTTTAACGATGCACAGGGAAAGTCTTTCAAAGCCATAGGTGTCATTAAAATTACAGCCGTAGATGGAGATAAAATTAGCTTTTCCAGAGGATTAAATACCATTGAAGATACGTTTAAAAATAGAGATGTTTCTGTAGATGATTCCGCATTCTCTACTGAAGAAGAATCTTTTAGTAAAAAAACATTGATAAATACCGGACAGGATCATTCCGTAATTTCTATGCCTACGGAGCAACATTCCGTAGGATATATTATCGGTAAAATTATTACTTCCCAAAATTAATTGGGAAGTAATAATTTCTGATTATTTTAAAATGATTTAGTAAATTTAAAAAACTAGATTATAACATTTGCTGGAAGCCTTCTTTATCTGCTGAAAGCAATCTTGAATCATTATATCTATGAAACGGTATTTTATCTGGCTATTATTTAGCTTTATTTTATGCAGCAGTTGCGATCCAGTGCGCGCTTTTAAAGTACAGGCTTATCAAGAAGATAGTCAAATCTCCATATATATAAAGCCTTCTCAGGAGGAAAGGTATGGTCTATCATCCGAAAGCAACCCTATTGAAGTTTCTAAAAAAAATAACCCAGAATTTTTCACGCACTTCAGCATTGGAAAATGGAATTCTGAATCAGTTCAAGATCTACTTACCCAGCATATCGACTCGATAATAATTACAAGCCACCAACGGAAAGAATACTATCGAAGTCCGGAATCTATACAAAAGTTTCTACTTGCTAACCAGCAATTCTTTCACAAAAATGTGATCATTATTAAGCGCTAAGCTAAAATACTCGCATTTTTTAAGTGCTTCGTTTTTATTTTTCGGAATAGTTTTTCTTAAACTTTAATTTGATAAATTCTCGATTCCTCTTCCCAGGGGTGATATCCTTGTCCAATATATTGAAAACCAATTTTTTCATAATACCCCATATGATCTGTGCAAAGATTTAAATAGGTAAATCCAAATGCTCTAGTATCTTTTTTAGCTTGTTCGATCAGCAGATCTCCATACTGATGACCTCTGTGTTCTTCTTGGATAAACAGCGCACAAAGCCATGGGTATAAATCCATGCGACTTATAAAATCATTTGTGATTAATCCCGCACAACCCATAATTTCACCGTCTTTTTCTAATAAATACCATTGAGGTAATGCTTGTGTAGCATGTATACAGTTGGAGATACAATCTTCATAAATAATTGGTGAAATTTCAGGCCAACTATTTTGTAAGAATCTAATTGCCTTCTCCTTATACTCCGGATTTTTTCTTACACTTATTATTTTCATGTAATTTATTTTTAATTCAGATTTTAATTGCATAAATATAAACAAAAGATTATAGTCGAGTTGCTCTTACCTAAGCCGATTTACTCATTCATGTATTTAAAATTTATTTTAAAATATACCTACTAGAATTACTTTTAATTAATTCTTATCTTACATCAAATAATTAGCCTATTCAAAGCCGTAATTTTATATAAATAAAAAAAGAGGTTATGAAAACGTTAAAAAAAATTGTTCAACCCGCTGCTCCACATTTTGTAGGAGATGGATTCAGAGTACATAATTTTATTCCCAGCATTTCAGAAATGGATATGGCAGGTATG
>DAIQRP010000176.1:4406-4955 GCA_036786125.1 Sphingobacterium sp. | reverse complement strand
GTGCATAGGGGATTTTTTGTATACCCGCTTCTCCATGTATTCCAAGCCCCAGTTCCACCTCTTTTTCAGAAAGTCTTTCATGGGCATCCTCATCGAATTTCTGACAGGAGCTTAAGGATAGCCCAATGGTAAACGTATTTTTTAATGCTTTTTCGACAATATGTTTAATCTCTTTGAGACTTTTTCCTTGTTCCGCATAATATCCGGCGATTTTATGTGCGAGCACTGTTCCTGCCAGACCTCTTCTTTGGCCAAGTGTCCCTAAGGCAATATCATCGCCTACAATTACGGTTTCTACTCGATAGCCCAAGGCTTTAGCTTGTTCGGCAGCTAGGCCAAAATTTAAGCGGTCACCGGTATAATTTTTTATAATCAACAGACAGCCTGCTTTTCCTGTACTGGCAATGATGGCAGAGAGCACAGCATCAACCGTAGGGCTGGCGAAAATTTCACCACATACGGCTGCCGTGAGCATGCCTTTACCGACATATCCCAAATGGGCAGGCTCATGTCCTGACCCTCCTCCAGAAATTAAGGCTACTTTTTTTT
>DAIQRP010000176.1:3951-4396 GCA_036786125.1 Sphingobacterium sp. | reverse complement strand
ACGAATAAGCACATTGACTTCGGAAGAGTCTATCTTTACGATAGGATCTTTTTTCTGTGCTACCTGAATGGCTTCTTTGAGAATATGTTTGGGGTCATTAATAAAAAATTTCATGCCTTTATATTTAGTATACTCAAATAACGTATAGAGCGCTAAAATAGTTTGATAAAAAAAAGACAGCTCGAAGAGCTGTCTTTTTTTTATCTATCCATGGATTTAGGAAATGATTTTTTATTTTTTCCGAAATTTTTATTGGGCTTATTTCCCATAGTAAAAATTAATTCTCCTCCAGCTATGATGTCCTGATGTAGGAGGTACGTTTTTGTATAAGGCTTCCCATTTAAAGTCACCTTTTGAATGTATATATTTTCAGCACTATTATTTTGGGCAATTATTTTAAATGCATGATTGCCTACAGTTATAATGGCCTGATCTACGACTGGAG
>DAIQRP010000176.1:0-3941 GCA_036786125.1 Sphingobacterium sp. | reverse complement strand
GGAGAAACGGGGTACATTCCGATCATCGACCATACTGCCCAAGCGGACATCTGACCGGCATCTTCATTTCCAGCATATCCATCGGGGCGATCATGGTACATCGAATCGACAATAAAACGGACTTTCTCTTGTGTTTTATAAGCCTCTCCTAAATAGCTATACATATAGGCAATTTGATGTGAAGGTTCATTACCATGCGCATATTGACCTATAAAACCGGACATATCGGGAGAGGTATTTTCTCCTTTAACAATTGATGGAGCTGCAAAGAGTTCATCTAATTTTTTGGAAAGTCCATTTTTTTGAGGAAATAGTCGAGCTAAACCTTGTACATCATGAGGGACATAGAATGAATGTTGCCAAGCATTCCCTTCAATATATTGACTTTTATCAAATTCATGCTCCGAATGGAAAGGGTCAAAGGGTTCTATAAATTTGCCATCGGTGTTTTTAGCACGCATAAATCCGGATTGAGGATCGAAATGATGTTGATAACCTTTAGCGCGTTTTAAGAATTTTTCGTAATCCGCTATTTTCCCTAATTTTTTCGCAACTAAGGCTATGGCATAATCATCGTAGGCATATTCTAAAGTCTTAGTTACCGAACCTCCCTCTATATTTTGAGGGACATATCCGTATTCTATATAAGCCGGAACTCCGCGAATGGATTGATGAGCGGAGGCTAACATGGCTGTATAAGCGCGTTCAGCATCTAATCCAGGCCAGTCTTTTAAAATTGCATCAGCTAAGACCGGAATCGCATGGTAACCGGTCATCGTATTGGTCTCGAAAGTACTTAAATCCCATACTGGAAGCAGTCCATTTTCATCATAAAAGGCTAACATGGAATTTAAAATTTCCGTATAACGCTCCGGTTGGGTTAGGGTAAATAAAGGCTTTAATGCTCGGTAGGTATCCCAAAGTGAGAATAAAGTATAACGTTGTTCGTTATTTGCCATTTTTAATACCTGACCTTTCGCATTTTTATAAGTACCGTCCGCATTGGAATACAAATTGGGGGAGAGAGCGGTATGATACAGCGCGGAATAAAAGATACGTTTTATGCGATCATCCTGACTTGAAATTTTAATTTTTTGCAATTCATGCTCCCATAGATTATCTGCCGCTAATTTAACCTGCTCAAAATCCCAATGTGGAATTTCTTGAAGTGCCGATAGGGCTTGCTGCACATCCGTTGTCGAAAGAGCCACTTTTAATAAAATATTTTTGCTGTTGGAAAAAACTAACTGGGCGTTTACGCCTTTTGTGATACTTGAAATTTTAGCCGCTGTATCTTGAACCTCTTTACCATTCAATAATACGGTATTAAAAGCTTTATTCGTGCGGGCAGCAAAATAGATACGTTGTACATTTGCCCATCCTTTAGAATAGCGATATCCTACAATGGTGCTATCATTTAATACTTGAATTTCGGTATCTGTAGCCTTATCCCAATTATAAGCTGCATCTAAATCAAATCGAATAGTGGGTTGAGTTGCTGCTGTCGGAAATTCATAACGATGAAAACCCACACGCGCAGTGCTTGTCAGGCTGACTTGGATATCATTGTTTAATTTTACCTGATAAAATCCGGGACTTGCTTTTTCCTGATCATGGCTAAATTTAACACGGGTATCTAGCTGCGATTGAGTCGTCGCTTGGAGTAGGGGCATAACCGAGATATCCAACCAATCTCCAATACCTGTTCCATTTAAATGCATATGACTAAAGCCCGCAATTAAACTATCGGAATAGTGATATCCCGATACCCAATCCCAACCATTTCTGCCATTATCAGGACTCAATTGAACAAGGGAAAATGGTACAGTCGCCCCGGGATAGGTATGACCATGCCCGCCTGTCCCGATAAATGGATCGACATATGGAGTTAGCTTCTCCTGAGCCTGACTGCTGAAGCAGCTCATGCTTATCGCAAAAGCAAATAATTTTATATAAGAAATCCTCATAAGGCCTAATAATTGTATGTATTTCTACTTTTCTAAAAACTAAAAGTATTAAATAAATCCTTTTAGCACAAGAAAATTAACAAGTTTTACTCTATTTATTTAAAATTCCATAGATTAGTGAACTATAAGTTAAACCTGAGCACATGAAGAAACGTATTTTAATATCTGATATAGCTAAGGCACTCGGAATTTCTGTTACCACGGTTTCCTTTATCTTAAATAATAAGGCGAAGGAAAAGCGGATTTCAGATGCATTAACCCAAAGAGTGTTAGCCTATGTGGATGAAGTGGGGTATAAGCCGAACGAATTAGCCAAAAGCTTACGTACGGGAAAGACCCATATTATAGCTTTAATTATTGAAGATATTTCCAATCCATTTTTTGCCAATATTGCCCGCTTGATAGAAACTAAAGCTTATGCTCATGGATATCGCATTATTTATTGCAGTACGAACAATGAATTTGAAAAGACGAAGGAACTCATAGAATTATTTTATGACCGACAGGTAGATGGTTTTATTATTACTCCTGCAGAGGGCATGAAAGCGACTATAGAATCCTTAAAGCAGGAGCATGTTCCTTTGGTATTATTCGATCGTTTTATTCCGGAAGTAAAAACCAATTATGTAGTTTCGGACAATTATAAAGGGGCTCAAGAAGCGACGCAGCATTTGCTGGATCAGGGGCTCAAACAAATTGGTTTTATTTCGCTCTCTTCTGAGCAGACACAGATGTATGACCGCTTGTTGGGATATTCTAATGCCTTAGAAAAGGCGGGACATGATCCTTATATCTTACAGGTAGCACAGGGAAGTTCCGAAGATGAAATTATGCTGGAGATTGCTGCCTTTGTACAAGGACAACCTATGGATGCTTTATTTTTCGCGACGAACTATTTAGCTATTTCTGGATTAAAATCGAGTAAGCTTCATGCTTTTGATCTTCCGGCAATTGTTTCCTATGACGATCATACCTTATTTGAATTATATGAGCCATCGATTACAGTAGTATCCCAACCGGTGGAGGAGATTGCCGATCAGCTTATTTCTATCTTGTTAAAACAAATGCAAGGGACTTCGAAATCCATTAAAGAAGTTATGCTCCCTTGCACCTTAAAAATTCGTAAATCCTCTATTGTTCCGATGGAGCAGGGATAAATTTCATAGAAATGGAGTTCACGCAATGTCTCGTGTTTTTATTGGTGAAACCTTCACCGATAAAAACATGACCTAGGTGCGCTTCACAATTGCTGCAGATAATTTCTGTACGACTACCATCCGGGTCGGCAATGCGGGAGACCGCTCCAGGTATCTCCTCATCAAATGAAGGCCATCCACAGAAAGATTCAAACTTATCTGCCGAGCGATATAAGGGGAGGTCACAACGCTTACAGATATAGGTGCCTGCGGCTTTATTATTTAATAGTGTACCAGTATTCGGGTATTCTGTTCCCTTATGAATAATGACATATTCTTCTTCCTTGGTCAGGGGATTATATTTGGTGGAGTCTTTCATAACACTTGAATTAAAGTAATACATTATTTTTTATAACTCGACTTTCCGAAAGCTATAGGCTTGGGAATAGGAAGTTCAAAATTACAAAACAAAAGGGAATCATTAGGAGTTTCATGTTACAGTTAAATGAAATAATCCACGAATTATATTTTCCTAAAAATACTTAAGTATTACTAAAAATATGTAGTTAAATCGTCAATTTATTGCGTTAAATTTGAAAACAGAGCTTCTAAAACTTAGAAGAATTGAAAATGTTGAAAGTGTATCTCACAGTTGTCAAGGGGCAAAAATCTAAATTTATTTAGAACGATTATAAATTGATAATTAAAGTCACGAAATTGTCAGCGATTTGCTAATAAGTGCTACTTTTGTGACAATGTGTGGAGGGGTGCGTCCTTCTAGCAGATGAATCTTAAATTTTTATATTCACAAATAAATAGTATAAAGTGTTAAATATGA
>DAIQRP010000175.1:0-5046 GCA_036786125.1 Sphingobacterium sp. | reverse complement strand
TAAAAACAAACGTACGAATGTCATGTTGACCATTGGTGCTAAGTTTTAAGCATAAATAAAAAAAGCCGCTTCATAATGAAGCGGCTTTTTTTATTCCTATACTTTAGGCATTAATCTTACGAACGAACAGATTATAGTTTTCATGCTTCTCCACATAAACCTCCTGCCCGAGTTCTATAAAACCATCTAAGGCTACAGCATCGTACCATACGCCATCGATCTCTATTTTTCCAGAAGGACGCATCGCTGTCTTCGTAATTCCTCTTCGATTTAATAGGTCTGACTTGATAATGGAAGAAGTATACCCTTCTTCAGCTTTCTGCTCATCAGCCAACACTAAACGTTGAAAAGCGGATGATTTTAATAAATTTTTACCGAAGATAACCATGAGAGTGACTGAAATCACCATCGCTCCGATGACAATTAAGAAGGAATTAAATAACATACCTGGATGAGACAATTTAAAGTCAAAGAAATCATTTGCAACAAGGGAAAATGACAAGCCCAATACCACACTGATAATACCTAAAATTCCTGCGATACCAAAACCTGGGATCACAAAAATTTCCAATATCAACAGGACAATTCCAAATATAAATAGAGCGATTTCCCAATAATCTGCCAGGCCCTGAAGATATAAAGGGGCAAAATATAAGACTGCAGCAAGCAAGGCTATAATAATTGCACCTCCTATACCTGGAGCCTGAAGTTCCACATAAATACCTCCAATAATAAGGATAATTAAAAGCGCAGAAACTAAGGGTTGAACTAAAAAGGATATGATATGATCTACAGCAGTAATTTGATAAGCTGTAATTCGTGGCTGCTGAATTTCCAACGCTGAGAATATATCGGTTTCGGAACGCACCTGACCATTGACAAATTTTTCTTTGGTAGCTTCCTCTGCTGTTAGGGTTAATAATTTGCCGTCGGGCTTGAGATGCGGAATAGAGACCTCTGGATCGACAAAGGCCTCTGCAATATGCGGATCCCTACCCTTAGCTTCGGCAGTAGCGCGCATAAGGCCCCTCATATAAGACTGATATTTCTCAGGTAATAACTCGCCTTGAGTATTCACCACAGAAGCTGCCCCTATACTCCCACCGGCTTCCATAAAGATATAGTCGGAAGCGGCATTATTATTAATATAAACAATAGTCTTAATTGGAGATCTTAAAATCTTCGAGCGAATAGAATCTGCGAAATTTACCTGCCCTCCAAAAGTATTGAGCTCGATAAGGATATAATCAACTTTTAGTTTTTCCGCTTCTGAAAATCCATTTTTCACGAGACGCCAAGCATTGGAATTGATTTCAGACTTTAAATCAAATTTGTAAATATGCTGCGCTATTAAAAAATTAAACGATATTAGACTGAGAATAAAAGTTAGTAGAAATGATTTTATAAATTTGTTCATAATCGATGAATTAATTTTCGACAGCGTAAGATAAGAAAGAATAATTTAATGTCTTTAAATAAAATAACAAAAGCTTTCCATATAGTAGAATCCAACCCTATTTGGCGCATAGAAGTGGATGCTCAAGCGGAGATGATTGCAGTAGAAACAAGAAATCCAGAAAGTACCGTAGCGACGATTTCAGTATATAACTTGAAGGGAGAAACGCTACACGCTGGCTATAAACTCCCTGAAAAGGAATGGGCTTTAGCCTGTATTCAAAAAGGTAAAGTAATTTGCAAAAAATATGGAGAAAGCTCCCCGATTGCTTCGGGTATCTACATATTTGATATCCTTTCTCCAGATATTCCGGCGAGCATATTTTATGCACATCAATACATCAGCCCATTTTTTGGATATATACAGGTGAGACATCAGCAGTTTCATTCTGGAATGGAAGAATATATAGATCTTGAAACTTTAGCATTAGAGAAAATAAATCAAGCACATATTAAACCTTTTGATAATTCTGTAGTCTTTCCGTTACAGTATCACACTCAAGTGCCCAAATTTCTACAACAGTATGCCATAGATGGAGAATTGTGGATTTCAAAAATTGGGGATAATTTTTTATGGAGTTTCCATGAAAAATCTTCCGACTATTGGAAGATAAATTTAATAGTATCAAATAGGTATGAGATTCTCGAGGAGTACTCATTTCCGGAGAAGATCAGCAAAAAAGGGCAGAATATTTATTTTCAAATCAAGAAACAAATATTTCTTTTATCGGACAATAAACAGGAAATTGTTTCGTATTTAGTATAATTGCAAAATATTATGGAAATTTTAGAGTATAAGACTACCTATAAAAAGATAGCCGCAATGTCTTTATTGACTTTTGCGCTTGCTATCCCTTCAGTAAAAGCAGCAAACGCCTATGCGTCTGTTCCTGATTCTATAGGAATCGAAAACGTTCAAGGCGAAACCTATATTATTCATAAAGCAGAGAAAGGAGACACTTTCTATAAATTAAGTCGTCTGTATAATGTCAATGTGAATCATGTTATTAAAGCCAATAATAATAAAGGGATAAGTATCGGTATGTTATTAAAGGTTCCTACAGGAAGACCTTATAATAATTCAACAAGTAGCAAATCAACAAGTAATGCAGTTAGTAATCAAAATCCTGTCCTAACGGAATATAAAGTTGGGGAAAAGGAAACTTTATATGCCATTTCAAGAAGATTTGGAGTAACTGTAGATGATATTAAAAAATTAAACAATCTGACTTCTAATAACTTAAGAAACGGACAGATTTTACGTATTCCAAATAATGAGGCTCCCGCTGCAACTCCAGTTGCCAGCAGCCCTGTAGTCATTAGCCCTCCTCCAATTATTGTGGAAGATGAGGTAGATTCCGAAGATACTGCTCCTGTGCGCGATTTAAATGCAAACCGTTATGGTCTACGTGAGAAAAAAGAGCGTGGTATTGGGGTTTGGATGGATGGTTTAAATGCAGATGGATCTTCTAATTTAGCTTTACATAAAACTGCTCCCATAGGAACTATATTAAAAATTACTAATCCTATGACAAAATCTGTTACTTTTGCAAAAGTAGTGGGCAAGTTTAATGATAATGCAGATAATGAAAATGCGATTGTTATTCTCTCTAAGTCTGCAGCCGCTTATATCGGAGCATTAGACAAGCGATTCCAAGTTGAAATAACTTATGGGATACCATTAAATGATTAATTGAAATTCTTAAACAACGAAATTTCATTCTAGAAAATGAATAAAAAACCCTATGTCATTGGGATTGCTGGAAGCAGCGGTTCTGGTAAATTATATAATTTTGATATTCCAGAATCAATAGATCGCGCAGCTTTCTTTAAGGATATTTCAGACTTATTTGAAGGAAAGACAATTTTTAAAGAGGAATATACCTTTAACAATCCGTTGATCAAACCAAAGATGTTAGAGATTAAACCTGCTCCGATTTTAATAATTGAAGGTTTATTTATCTTCCATTATACCGAAGTGAATAACTTATTAGATCATAAAATCTTTTTAGATGCGAATGAAGATGTCGCTTTAGAACGTCGTTTAAGACGTGATTTGATTGAAAGAGGTTATTTTGAAGATGATGTGCGTTATAAATGGGTGAACCATGTGGTCCCTTCCTATAATGAGTATCTATTACCGTATAAAGAAAGCTGTGACCGCGTTATTATCAATAATACCGATGATCCAGAACCTATTCATCAAATTACAAATGAGATTTGTACTGATCTGAAAAAATTAATTCGAAATGCTTAATAAAAAAGCTGCAATATCTAATTGCAGCTTTTTTTTATATACGACAAAAAACTATTTATTATTTATAATAAATATAAATAGTGTTATATTTGTGCTATGATCACTGAGGAAAAAATAGAAATTGTGACGGAAGTTGGATACTCCCCTTTAGACCCTGCTAATTTTAAAGGTTTAAATCCATATGCTGAGTTTTCATGTCAAGCATTTAAAAAGTGTTGCAAGAAATATAAAAAAGGGAAACGTTGTTCGAAATGCCCTAATCGATAGCCTATTTTTCTAAATAGACTATATCCGTATGACAGCTAACTTTAAATAGCGTTTAGATAAAACGCGCTATTATTGTATTGCAAAAACCTATTCTGATAAAACCGGCAGGAATAAGCCCCATTGCTCTACGAATTTCCATTTTTTTCTCCCGCTTTATACCTGCTTCGTCTGAAATGCCAATTTCCTAAAAGAAGCTACTCTTCAGGCATAAAAATTTCTATAACTCCCAAAAGATTTTACAGAACTCGCTCCTACAATAGATCAGCTTATTGATATATTTGACGGATTTATGATGAATAAATTTTTATATAACGGAGAAGTAGAAGTATCTTTACAGCTATTTTAAAGGCATTGTATATCAGATGCAGTGTCAATTTATTACTATATTTGCAGTATGCGTTATACACCAAAATCGCTGAAGTGGATTCTTCGCTTTTATCCCCCCTTTTTATTTCAAAGAATCTGGGTGAACCATATATTAGATGGTTTTATGGGCGTAGATGTTCAGATTAAAAAAAGTATTTTTAATATCAATGCCAATAAATCTATATTTGGAGGAACCATATACTCTGCTACCGACCCTTTCTATGCCATCTTAATAGACCAGGCTTTACAAGCTCGAGGATTTAAGAAAACTATTGCTTGGCTAAAATCAGGCTCCATAGCGTACAAAAAACCGGGCATGACTCATATGCATTTCTCCATCCGCATTTCTGATGAGGATATGCATGAGTGTATCGATAGCCTAGCGAATCGAGGGCGTCTGATCAAAACCTTTATTATTGAGATTTTTGATAAAAATAATGAACTTTGCGCAGTCGCTACGAATGAAATCTATATCCGAGATTTAACGTTTAATTACAGTAAAGCTACAGTTTAACCACATAATAATATAATATACAAATAGATATGAAAAAATCATTATTCTTATTTTTCGCCCTAGCAGGAACTGTCGTTGCTTGTCAACCTCAAGAGAATGAAGCAGAAAATATTCAGAAAGAAGCCATAAAAATTCATGATGATATTATGCCGTTAATCAGTGTATTTGATAAAAACACCGTTATTAT
>DAIQRP010000009.1:40564-42696 GCA_036786125.1 Sphingobacterium sp. | reverse complement strand
ATTTTTGATATCGTTCTGTGGCTGAATCAAACTGTATACTTTGTATACGTTTGGAAAATAACAGTAAAATCTCTACTAATAATGATTTCATAATTATATTTACTTCCTGATACTCTAACGATAATTCTTCAATAATTTTATATGGAATAATGGCTACTCGTGTCGGAAGTAAGGCATCCAGACCATATGGGCTTTTAGACTGGTAAAACACGGAATCAATTGCTGTAGTAATGCGATTTTCTTCCATAAATTCAAATGTAATCTTCTTTTCCGCCTTATAATAAAATGTACGTGCTAAACCATCTTCAATAAAATAAACCTGCTTAGAAAAGTTATTTGGAGCGATAATTTCCTCACCTTTCTGATATATTTTATGAGTAATATGGGCATCAATTTTAAAAAGTACCTCTTCAGAAATTTTGAAATTTTGTTGAAGATAGTTTAAGTAGTTCATCGCTATAAATAAAAAAAGAATTACTATAAATATAATAACTCTTTTTTTAAATCTTAGAAAAGGCTTTCGATATCTATTTCAAGCGCTGGATAAATGGCTTGAAATTAGCGATAAAATTATTTATAGTCATTGCGGTTTCTTCCTCTAAGCATACTGGTCAATAGATAAACCAATAAAATGGAATTGATGGCTAAAATAATCCATGCCAGTATAGGTATTCCGAGGTAATCAGGCTTTACATGTGCTAGAATCATCATCCCTGAAAGCATGCTTAATGCTAAAAAAATAACAGCTACCACAATCTTATTGATCGATCGCTGCAGATGAAAATTAAAATCTTTAATCCCCTGCACCTTATGGTTCAGTGTGAAGTTACCCGCCTTAGCCTGCTTTAATAAGGCTTTTATTTCCTGTGGCATCTGCTCTAAATCCCGGCTGATAGAACGGAATTTTTTAAATCCTTCTTTAGCCAGATGTATGGGATTAAGTCGCTCTTTAATGATTTTTTTAGCAAATGGATCGATAGCCTTCAAAATATTTAAGTCCGGATTCAGCGTTCTTCCAATACCTTCGATTAAGGAGATGCCACGCAATAGCTGATAGATATATTCTGGAAAATACATCTCATTCACCCCTATAATCTTCCAAATCTTAGAAAATATTTCCTGTAGATTTAATTCCCCAATAGAGACCTCCTCCATAATGGAGAATAATTCAGAGAGCTGCCTTTCATACTGACTGCGATCCTGAATAAGGGCATGAATAGACATATCTTCCAAGACTTCGCCTAATAAAGGGGCATTTCTTTCCATGGAAGCCGTAATAAAATCTTCAAGTTGCTTGCGATCTACGGGTAGCATTTTCCCCATATTCCCGAAATCCAAAAATGCTATTCTGCCGTCAGGCATGACCATTAAATTTCCGGGATGTGGATCACCATGGAAAAAACCATGGTCAATAATCTGTGTTAAATATAAGTTTAAGCCTTTGTCTACAATAGATTTTAGCTTATGACCCTGAGCTTTTAATGTTTCTACCTCGGTAATTTTTGTGCCATCTAGAAACTCCATACATAAGATATTATCGCTGCATAGATCCATAAAAACCTGGGGCACATAGATATCTGTATGGTCTTTAAAATTACGTTGGAAGCGCTGTATATGCTGCGCCTCGAGGCTTAAAGAAATTTCTTCTTCCAGAGTTATGGCAAAAGAATTAACAATTAAAGGAAGATTCATTTTTTTTAATGTAGCCGAATAATTAGCTAAAATTGCCGCAAAATCCTTCATTAAAGCCAGATCTATACGCAGAGATTCATCAATATGTGGCCTGCGAATTTTAATTACAGCTTGTTCCCCAGATCGCAACTCTGCCCGATATACCTGAGAAATTGAGGCCGAAGCAAAGGGTAATTCTTCCACCCAAGCCAGCTGCGCACCCAGCTCCTCGCCAAATTCAGCTAATAAATAAGATTTGACATCCAATTCAAATGGTTCAACGCGGTCTTCCAACTTCTTTAATGCTTCGACGAGCTCTGAAGGCAGTAAACCCTCCCGAGTGGTGGCCATCTGCCCTAATTTGACAAAAGCAGGTCCCAACTCCTCTAAAACCATACGTATACGCGTATAGAGCGACTCCTCACTGAGCTCGGTTTCATAGGAAAGAGAAACTTCATTTT
>DAIQRP010000009.1:22323-40554 GCA_036786125.1 Sphingobacterium sp. | reverse complement strand
GAGACGGGCAACGATATCTTTAAAACCATATTTCGCCAGGATGCCGAAGATTTGTGAAGCCCGTTGAATTTTCTTTGCTGGATTTATCATATATATGGGTATGTCTTAACTATACTTTGTCTTAACTATACAAAAATCCTGCCTCAAAAGTTTTTATAAATAAAGCCAATAAAGGGTAATTCATCTATTTTTTTTATCTTTCTGTAGCCTGGAATAAACAAAAAGACTTAATTTTTCGTTTTGTTTTATAAAAGCTTAAAACGTTTCTTATTTTAAATCAAGAAAATCCTATTAAAAATTGAGATTATGAAATATTATTACGAAGGACAGATTATCTGGTCGCAGATTGATGCCAACTGGCATTTACGACATTCAGCCTATGCCGATATCGCTACACAAGCCAGAACCAATATGTTAATGGATGCTGGAATTACATTAGCAGAGCTTAATAGCAAACAAATAGGACCGATACTATTTCACGAAGAGCTATTTTATAAAAAAGAAATCCTCCTCAATGAGTATATTAAAGTAGCCGTGGAAATTACGAAAATGGATCTGACAAAAGGTAGATTCTCAGTCAAACATATAATTTATAATGCCGCAGAGCATCCTTGTGCCGAGGTATATATCGATGGAGCACTGATAAGTAGCACGAAAAGAAAAATTGTTCCGTTTCCAGAAGATTGGAAAGCCTTTGTACAGAACTTACCTCAAGCGGAAGGTTGTGAAATTATAGGCTAAAAAAATAAAGGCATCATCTCTGATGCCTTTATCATTAATAATCAACCTAAAACTATATACTCTTTTATATTATTTAACAGAAATGGAACGTGAAGTCACTTTTGCCTCTTCTTTTTTTCCAATTTCTAAAGATAAAATCCCTGCTTCATAAGAAGCCTCAATTTTATTATAATCTACAGAGTCTGGTAAGGTAAATGAACGTGTGAATGAATGATAAGCATATTCTCTTTTGCTATATGTCTTATTTTCATTCGCAGATTCCTCTTTTTTCTCTGCAGAAATTGTTAATGTATTTTGATCTACATTAATTTTAAAATCTTCTTTCTGTAATCCTGGAGCAGCAAGCTCAATTTGAAAAGCCCCTTCTGTCTCCGCAACATTAACTGCCGGTACACGGGAAGTAAAACGATCAGATAAATATGAATCGTTAAAGATGGAATCGAATACACGATTTACAAATGGTGTATTATCCGAATTGTTTGAGTTGTGTGAAAATTTTACTAATGCCATTTTTATGTTCTCCTTATATTTTTTTTTAAAACTATTTGAACTGATTATTTCAATCTACGTACCAATAGTAAAAACAAGACATTTTGTCGTTAAAATAAATTTTTAATAGACAAAATGTCACTCCACACAATTAAAAACATGAAAATGAGTCACTAACAATCTTTCACATAAGTTAGCTTTACTTCGGAATTAGCTAGATCACCACCAAATGGAGGGTTTAATTTTAAAATCCCGACTTCAATAAAGTGGAGGAAGTCAAAATCAGCATGCACTTTTAATAACATCTCTTCTACGGCAGATTCCAACAGCTTCCGCTTAGGCGCCATCGTAGATTGAATTATAGCATAGAGCTGCTCATAGTTGACCGTCTTTTTCAAATCCTCCCGATCTCCGCTGGGCGCATCAAATTCCACTCGAATATCTACCAGAAACTCATTCCCTAAAACCTGCTCTTCTTTATAAAATCCGATTGGAGCAAATATCTTCACTTGAGATAAGGCTACAGTTTGCTTTAGTTTTAACATAAAACAAACCTAAATATTATTTTTCATGAGCTAAAGTAGATTGATAAATAAATCCAATGCTATATTTTTTTGTAGTTTTGAATATTCAATTTCAATACATGAAAAAACTAGCTATACTCTTTTTACTTGCCGGAAGCTCTGCTTATGCGCAACGTAATTTCACCATAGAAGAAACTGTATTTGGAGCACGCAGCTTTGCTCCTCAAAGCCTTAGAATGCCAAAATGGATCCCGAACCAACAAGCATTTTCCTATATTGAACCGAGCAATAATAGCTTAACAATACGGTCGGAATCTACAAAATGGAATCCTGAAACATGGATTTTAGCTTCGGATATCGAACAGGCTTTAAGACAAAAATTTCCTACAGAAAAGATTTCTCTATCTTCATTTCCAGCGAATTATTCTTGGGAAAATAGTCATTCTATCCGTTTCACCTATAATATAGGTACACAGGCAACTGTCCTATCTTATGAGCTAAAGACCAAAACTATCTCGGCACAGATTGCCAGCCCTAGTGCGGCAGCAGAAACGAGCTATGCGCCAAATAACCGTAAAGCAGCTTACCTCGTTCAGAACAATATAGAAATCGTAGATGAAAATGGACAGGTTATCCAAGTAACTCAGGATAGTAATCCCGATATTGTCAACGGCTCTAACTATACCCATCGACAAGAATTCGGTATCGACCGCGGCATGTGGTGGTCGCCAAATGCGGAACAACTACTTTATTATAGAAAAGATGAAAGTATGGTTGCCAAGTATCCATTAATTAATTGGCATACCCGCATCGCTTCTGTTCGTGAAATTGCCTACCCTATGGCGGGTGAAAAGAGTGAAGAAGTAACTTTAGTAGTCTTCAATACCAAAACCCAACAAAAAGTTACGCTACAGACAGGGGAACCTAAAGAGCAGTATTTAACTTCCGTAAGCTGGGATCCCTCAGGCCAATATATCTATGTAGGTGTACTTAATCGCGGTCAAGATCATTTAAAACTTAATAAATATTCAGCTGCAGATGGCTCTTTAGTGAAAACACTTTTTGAAGAACGATCCTCCACTTGGGTAGAGCCGCAGCATGCGCTATTATTCTTACCTAAGGTTCCAACGCAGTTTTTATATCAAACGGATATCCAAGGCTATAATCAGCTTTATGTATACAATACCGAAGGTAAACTCATTAGAAATTTAGGATATAAGGATGTTATCGTACAACGAGTTTTAGACTTTAATGCCGCAGGAAACAAAATTAGCTATATTGGAATTACGAATCATGGTTTAGATAGACAGCTTTTTGAAGTGGATATCAACTCTGGAAAGACTCAAGTGCTGACATCTATTTCAGGAACACATGATGCCAGCTCTAATGGTAAATATGTGTTGGATATTTTCTCTAATACCGAAACGGCTAATGAAATTCAGGTCACAGATATTAAAAGTCAAAAAAGCAATACCATCCTAAAGGCGGAAAATCCATTTTCTGGAAAAATAGATTTCCCAAAATCTGAATTGATTCAGCTGACTTCAGCAGATGGGAAGACGCCTTTAAATGGAAGAGTGATCTATCCGAACAATTTTGATCCAGCGAAAAAATACCCCGTTATGGTCTATCTGTATGGAGGCTCTCATGCGCAATTAGTCACCAATAAATGGATGGCTGGAGCGGGATATTTCGACTATTATATGGCGCAGCAGGGCTATATTGTTTTTACTATGGACAATCGAGGATCCGATGCCCGGGGTAGAGATTTCACACGTATTACACATCGTCAACTGGGTCAGGCGGAAATGGAAGACCAACTGCAAGGTATCGCTTATCTGAAATCTAAAAATTATGTGGATACAGAAAGAATGGGTATTTTCGGATGGAGCTTCGGAGGATTTATGACCAGTTCTATTATGCTTACTCACCCCGATATTTTTAAAGCAGCCGTAGCAGGAGGCCCCGTTATGGATTGGAAATATTACGAAGCTATGTATGGTGAACGGTATATGGATACTCCGCAGGAAAATCCCCAAGGATATCAGTTAACTTCGCTCTTGAATAAAGCTGATCAGTTAAAAGGCAATCTATTAATTATCCATGGTGCTCAAGATCCAGTTGTGGTACAACAACATTCTATGGAATTTATAGAAGCTTGTATTAAAGCAGGCAAGCAAGTAGATTATTTCTTATATCCTACCCATGAACATAATGTTCAAGGAAAAGATAGAATCCATATGTATGAGAAGATTGCCAAATACTTTAATCAATATTTAAAGAATTAATATTTCTCTAACTTTCAATACACTTGACATATGAACGCAGGTACTAAATTCAGCCTTATATATTTCACTATAGCAGCTATTCATCTGCTAGCCATTTTGCTGCAAAATCATACGGGTATCTTGCTTACCAAACCCCTTATTTTGCTGAGTCTTATACTCAGCTATGGTATACAGACAAAACTTAAAGGCTCTTTTCATCAATTAATTGCTTTAGGACTTGTATTAGGTTGGATTGGAGACCTATTTCTACTTTTTGAAGAACAGTATTTTATGTATGGCTTAGCGGCTTTTTTAGGCGGACACATCCTCTATACTTTAGCTTTTTGCTTAGATATTAATCGTAGTGATTTTTTCAAACAGGGGAAGACCTATTTAATCTCCATCCTTATTTTAGCTTATGCTATTTTATATGTTCAACTCTTAAATCCATTTTTAGGGGAGCTACAGATTCCGGTTATGATTTATATCCTAGCAATAGGTATATTTTATATTACTGCATCCGCAAGAGGTAAAATAACTCCTAAAGCATCCTACACCTGGATCGTTTTAGGAGCTTTATTATTCGTGCTCTCTGATTCTATATTGGCCTATAATAAATTTGTAGAAAATATCCAGTATGGGCAGCTATGGACTATGCTTACCTATATATTGGCGCAGTATTTTATCGCTCAGGGAGCAGTGCTTCGAGTAGATAAAAAAAGGGAAAACAATTAAGTTTTCCCTTTTCTAATAATAACCTGAACTACTATAACTATATATTAAGAAATACTTAATTCCTTAGACTTTTCATAACTCTGTTCATGCACTGCCGCAACTGCACGCCCAGAGGGATCATTCATATACTGAAATGAAGCATCCCATAATAAGGCCTCCGGAGTACTACAAGCAACCGATTTGACAGAAGGAACCGTCTGTGCTGCTGCCTCTGAAGGGAAATGCGTCTCAAAAATACTTCTATATAAAAACTCTTCTTTATTCTTAGGGGTATTCAATGGATAACGTGCCGCCGCAGCTTCAAATTCCACATCTGAAACTAATTGTTCAGCCTGTTCTTTTAAAGTATCTATCCAGCTATATCCGACACCATCCGAAAATTGCTCCTTCTGTCTCCAAGCGATGCTTTCAGGCAGGTAGTCTTCAAAGGCTTTGCGAACCACCCATTTCTCCATACGTCCATCTTTTATCATTTTAGACTCCGGATTGATGCTCATAGCCACGTCCATAAACTCTTTATCCAAAAACGGAACACGTCCCTCCACTCCCCAGGCAGCTAGAGATTTATTCGCACGAAGACAATCGTAGAGGTACAGTTTTTTCAATTTCCGAACCGTCTCTTCATGAAATTCACGTGCATTCGGCGCTTTATGAAAGTACAAGTAACCGCCGAATAATTCATCTGAACCTTCTCCGGAAAGTACCATCTTAATACCCATAGATTTAATAACACGTGCCAGTAGATACATTGGCGTAGATGCACGTACGGTAGTTACATCATAGGTTTCCAAATGATAAATCACATCTCTAATTGCATCTAAACCTTCCTGAATAGTAAAATTAATTTCATGATGTATAGTTCCAATATGATCTGCAGCTTTTTGAGCAGCAATTAAATCCGGAGCACCTTTTAAGCCCACAGCAAAGGAATGCAACTGTGGATACCAAGCTTCATCCTGATCTTTGGACTCTATACGCTTAGAAGCAAACTTCTTAGTAATGGCAGCAATAACCGATGAGTCCAAACCTCCAGAAAGTAAGACCCCATACGGAACATCCGACATCAACTGACGGTGTACGGCTTGCTCTAAAGCTGTCCTTAAGGT
This sequence comes from Sphingobacterium sp., assembly GCA_036786125.1. Classification (GTDB taxonomy): domain Bacteria; phylum Bacteroidota; class Bacteroidia; order Sphingobacteriales; family Sphingobacteriaceae; genus Sphingobacterium. Next base: position 34,692 of record DAIQRP010000009.1, on the reverse strand, counting down.
TTCCATATCTGTCTCGGCATCCTGCACAGCTTCATAACTTTCCCATGCTCTGCTATACCAAGGTTGAGGAACTTCAGATACCGCAGAATACACGTAATGACCTGGAGGAAATTGTTCTATTTGAGTACAGAAGCCTTCTAAAGATTTTAATTCTGAAGCGACGAAAAACTGTCCTTTTTCATCATAACCATAATACAGTGGAATAATTCCCATATGGTCTCTAGCGATAAAGTAAACCTCTTTCTCCGAATCATATAAAGCAAAAGCGAAGATTCCATTGAGCTCCTCAACAAAGGTTGGACCCTTTTCTAAATAGAGTGCCAAGATGACTTCCGAATCCGATTGAGTTAAAAAATTATAATGTGGCAATTGATTTCGCAGCTCCTGATGATTGTAAATTTCTCCGTTTACAGCAAGCACGACTTTTCCATCCTGGCTATAAAGCGGCTGACTTCCAGATTGAGGATCTACAATAGCTAAACGCTCATGAGCAAGAATTGCTTTCTCCGAGCTAAAGATGCCGGACCAATCGGGTCCACGATGACGAATACGTTTAGACATCTCTAATACCTGAGGTCTTAATGTTTCAGATGATTCGCTTAAGTTGAATGCGCCAATAATACCACACATATATTAATTATTTAATGTTCAATTTTAATTCCTTCACAAATATGAGTAATTAGAAACAAAATTCATAATTTATTTTAAAATAAATTATGAATTTAATATCAATATTAATTTTTTGTTACGAAATACATAAATTAAAGCTTTAAAAATAAAACAGTTTTAACGATAAAGGCTATTGAATTATTATCAGCTTAAGCAATAAAAATTGGACATAAAAAAAGCAGAAACTTAGTTTCTGCTCTTTTATATAGTTTAATAAGTTTGGTACTTGGGAGAAATTAACAATCAAAGTTCACCGCACACTCTCCTTCTAATTTCAGGAGCTTACCCGAGGCTGCAGTGGAAGATAGAAAGATCAACACGCGCTCCTGTTCATAATCTAATGGTGCAGAAAACACAAAATCCAATTTCCCATCTTGATCGATATCTCCGGCATATAAAATGCGCACTTCGGTATCTCTTAATTCTTTTTCTTTCATAAGCACTTGTGAGATTCCATTAACCTGAATCTTCAGCTCATAATTATGTATTACGGAACTATCATCTTTCCCGGAAGCAGTTAATCTATAGGTCATTTGATTAAAGACAATATCCGTATTCTTCATCGGATTTAATACCGAATCTTTGACGACAGCGGTATTCAATTTCCCTAGTTTAATGTTTTTATTCTTAAAAAAAACGATTGAATTCCGATTACTTTCTATAATTTTTGTGGAATCCTCCGAACACTCATCAAAACCTGATAAAATCTGATAGGAAACAGATCCTAAATAAAAGGCACGATCCTTTTTATATAAGTCGGTCCAACTGGCATCTAGGATATCGGTATCATTTCCTTCCATATAATCCCGGTAAGAGCGCGGTATTAATACGGCTGTTTCTGCCTTGGAAAGCTCATGCTGAATAGGCTCATCTGCTATACGCTGACTATCAGAAACTGAATCTACAGGCGTCGAAATGGAATCCTTTGCTTCCTTTTCAGTCGATTGTACTGCGGAAGTACAGGCAGTAGCGAAAATCCCGATATACAGACCCAATAACCAAGTAGATAAATTGTATTTATTCATATATCATCTTTTAAAAATTTGGAAAAGCAAAAACTATTCCACTTATATAATACCATGCAAGGAGCCCCCTGCCGCGCCTAAAGCATCTACTCTTTTTTCAACTTGAGGATCTTTAATCAAGTCTGGAGCATGATGAGGTTTACTTCGCGCATCAATGATAACCGGTCCGGTACAACCCCAATGTTTATGAGTCGTGAAACTACCTATTCCATAAATATCATAAGCAGGATTGGATCGGGTAAAGGTTACCCACACAAAATTATTCACTTGAGCCGCTGTAAATTCCGCATCGTCGGCAATAACAATCATTTGAATCCCTTCAAAATTCACTTCTTTCGCCGCCTCGCACCAAGCTTGCATAAGCTGTTCCTCTTCAGCATAACTTGTAAAGGCTGCCCCTTCTAGGACCAATATTCCAGGGAGGGCGAGTTTAGCATGCTGAAAAGGTCTAGGTAGATGTAATCCTGCAGGAATCTCCTTAGCTAAGGAGCGTTTTACTCCTCCCGCAGCGGCAAAGACAACTTTTGAACCTGAATTCAGGCCATCTCCAGAATAATCGAGAGTATCTATGGTGGTATTGGTATGAAAATGCAAATCTCTAGATAAATCTATTCGCGAGAGTATATGGCTAAAAAATGCTTCTACATCATGGATATCCAATGTGGGGTTATCTTCAAAAGCGGAGATAAATAAATATTTAGCTAAGGAAAGTTGATTTTTACCTAAGGCTTGATTGGCAATAGTTAAAATCTCCTGAGGTCTATCCATTTTTAAATATGGCGTATAACGTTCTGAACCGATAGCGAACAATAAAGGATGTACTCCAGCAGCATCTACTGCATGCACCGCATGAAGACCATTAATTTCTTTAGGAATAGCATCTCCAGTAATCTCATGAATAAGCGCTCCAAAGCTGGTATCTTCCTGTGGAGGTCTTCCCACAACCGTAAAGGACCAAATTGGATCTTTTTTATGATATACATTATGCACTTTCATCAGTGGAAATGGGTGTACTAAACTATAGTATCCAATATGATCTCCAAAAGGACCTTCTGGTTTAGTATCCTGAGGATAGACGGTTCCAGTAATAACAAAATCAGCATCTGCAGAAATACAGAAGCCCTCATCATCATAAAAGTATCGAAATCTACGATTTCCCAAAGCTCCAGCAAATATCATCTCCGATAATCCTTCAGGCAAAGGCATTACTGCGGATAATGGATGCGAGGGAGGTCCTCCGACAAAGATACTTACCTTTAAGGGACGTCCCAGCTCATTCGCTTTTGTTTGATGTACCCCAATTCCCCGATGCAGTTGATAATGCAAGCCCACCTCTTGATCCTGAAGATAATCATTTCCACCAAGCTGAATTCTATCCCCAAATTGGCCTGCATGATTCCTGGCTTAGTTATATCTTCGGTATAGACCTGTGGCATGGTCACAAATGGACCTCCATCCATAGGCCAGTTGACTATCTGTGGGAGCGCGGAAATACTAGTTTTTCCATATAAAATAGGCGCATTCATCTTCTTCTTCCAGGGTAATGCCCCTAAAGCAACAAAGCCAGAACTCGCATATTTAAGTGGATTTTTAAGAACCTGAGCAGGATCCATTTTCACATCAACAAGTTTCTTGATATGATCTAAAGTGTCTCTAAACATAAACTTAGAGCGATCTAAAGTTCCAAAGAGATTGGACACCGCAGGAAAGGAAGAGCCTTTAATATTTTCAAAATATAAGGCAGGTCCTTCGGCATCAAAAACACGCATATGGATGGCTGCCATCTCTAAATAGGGATCCACCTCTTCCTTAATACGTATTAAATGACCGTGTTGTTCTAAATCATGAACACATTCTTCTAAACTTTTATAGCCCATTAGATAAATTCTTGTTTACCTACAAAAATAACAGAATATCCGTGCTAAAGAAGAAATTTAGAAGATATGATATATAAAATATAATTAACCTTGCTGAAGTACTTCCCTAAGTGGAGTAAATTTAAAGTCTAAAACCCGATTCCAATCGGAGTTGTCTACAGGAAATTCGGCCAGCATCACTTTTAAAAATTCATCATATGATTCAGCACTCATACGGTATATATTTTTATAGGCCACCTTAGTTAAGGTCTGTGGGAGAGCAATTCGGGCGCGGGAGGTTTTCACTTGTAGATACTTCGCATAGAAAAAGAATAATTTCCTATAGGTAAAGACCTTGTCCCCTCCTATAGTAATCGTCTTACCAATAAAGTGATCTTTCCAAGGCATCTCGCGCAACCAACGAATCAGATCCCTTAAGGACAAGGGACTAAACTCTTTATCTGCAATTTCAGCATCATAGATAATAACAGGCTTTTCTGAAATCATTTTATAAAACTGATCCATTAATGTGCCATTACCTATAGCTGAAGACTTTAAAACTATCGTATAGTCTATCTCATTTTTAAGGAAAAGATCAATTATTGGACTTAAAAGATCGGCATCTTTTAATCGGGCAATATATATAATTCGTTTACAGTTATTTCGTTTGACGAGTTCTACAAAATGGTTTAAGGAAATTAATTCCATACGCAGATGAATCTCATCAGAAAGGTCTACCACTTGGGTAAAATAGTAGGCATAGTCCATCACAGGCATATAAAAGCTGTCAAAGCTTTTCCCTTTTCTCAATAAATCGACTTCTTTAACTCGGGCTGTAATCGTATCTAATACAACAGATTGCAGCAATTGTAAATTACGTGTTAGTGCGGTTACTTTAAAATTCCCCTCGGCAAGAAGTGTGACAGCAGCTCGTCCTAAATAGCTATTCAGCCCACTAATTAATACTTCCATTTATGCATATAATATTTTCACAAAAATAGAACAATCAAATTAGCAATAAGTTCACAATTATTTAATTTTTTTCAACTCTTGAATTACGATAAATGTCCTATTATTGTCAATTAGGGGGTCTACCATTAAAATAAAACTTTAAAATATTATATTTGTAATTATACTAATTTTATATTAGCCTCACATTTTTTTATTCATCCTATATGGAAAAAAGGGTAACCCTAGTTTGGTTTAGAAACGATTTAAGATTACATGACAACGAAATTCTTTTTGAAGCTGTAAAAAAAAGTTCGTTTATTATTCCAGTTTACTGCTTTGACCCTCGATATTTCGATACGGATAATTATGGGCAACGAAAGACTGGAGCAATTCGTGCTTCCTTTCAATTGGAAAATGTCCGTCAATTAAAAGAACACTTCCAAAGCTTAGGCTCTGATTTAATGACATTTATTGGAATTCCTGAAGAGGTAATTCCAAGAATTGCGCAGAAATATCAAGTCGATGCGGTCTATCATCACCGCGAAATTGCTCGACGGGAAACTGATATCTCCGACCATGTGGAAGCTGAACTCTGGAAATCAAAAATCGATTTAAAACACTTTATTGGTCATACGCTCTATCATAAAGAAGATCTGCCATTTCCAATTAAAGATATTCCAGATGCCTTTTCAGTATTTAAGAAAAAAATTGAACGTGAAAGCTCTGTTCGTGCAGAGATTCCATATACCCAAGAACTCCATACACCAAAAGTTATAGAAAAAACCCTAATCCCTACTTTGGAAGATTTAGGGTTTACAGCAGCGGAAATTGCTATGGCCTCAGATATTCCATTCCAAGGTGGAGAGAAACAAGCCTTAAAAGTATTGGAAGAAGTCATGAATAGTACCGAGCAACAGGAAGATAATTACACCTTACTATCCCCTTATATTGCCATCGGATCGCTATCTCCAATCCGCATCTATCATAGTCTTAAAGATGCTGAACATGCGAGCAATAAAAAGTACTATGAAAAACTTATAGAAAAACTGCTTTGGCGAGACTACTACCGCTTTATGTTAAAAAAGCGTTCCAATGTATTTTTTAAACGAAATGGATTCTCCGAGCAGCCATATGAATATCAACTGGATGAAGGTGGCATACTATTTGAAAGATGGAAACAGGGAGAAACGGGTGAAGAGATTGTAGACCTGATGATGAAAAAATTAAATTCTACCGGGTATATTAACAATAAAGCACGTACATTAGTTTCGAGTTTCCTTATTCAAGAATACCAATTAGACTGGCTTAAAGGCGCTTCCTGGTTTGAGGAAAAGCTGATTGATTACGCTCCAGCAACTATCTATGGCGTATGGGCACATACTGCCGGATTAGGGACAAGTAAAAAAGATAATAAAACCTTACCCTGGAGAAATCAATTGCAAAATTTTAATTCTAAAGATCTTGCATTAAATGCGTAAATAGATATTTGGCTAGTCTGAATAAGTAGCTGAACATCTCAAATTCATAAAAACAAATAAACCACAATTTTTTATTAAAAAAAGGCGTTTTTAAGTAGTAATTTATTCAAATTCAGTACTCGAAATCTTTTTTTATTTTATAACTTTGGCACAAATCTATTATTTAGTAACTAAATGGATAATTTAACATATTTGAGTAATGCCGATTCAAGCTATGTTGACGGCTTATATCAATCCTACAAACAGGATCCAGAATCCGTTGACTTTGGATGGCAGAAATTTTTCGAAGGTTTTGATTTCGGTCAAAATGCAGGGGAAAACTTAGGTTTAGCTGTAGAAGCTACACCTGAACATGCATTGAAAGAAATCAATGTATTAAACATGATTCATGGCTACCGTGACCGTGGACACTTGTTTACACAAACAAACCCTGTTCGTGAGCGCCGTAAATATTACCCTGGTAAAGAATTGGAAACATTCGGTCTGTCACAAGCTGATATGGACACCATCTTTAATGCAGGTGTTGAAGTAGGCATTGGTCCGGCTAAATTAAAAGACATCAGACAGCTTATTGAGGACACTTACTGTCGTTCAATTGGGGCTGAATTTAAATATATCCGTAACCCGGAAAAAATTAAATGGTTACAGGACCGTATGGAGTCCGAGCGCAATACACCTCAGTTTGCTATCGACACTAAAAAACGTATCCTAAAAAAATTAAACCAAGCAGTAGTTTTTGAATCTTTCTTAGGAACAAAATTCTTAGGTCAAAAACGTTTCTCTTTAGAAGGAGCAGAAAGTTTAATTCCTGCGTTAGATTCTGTAATTGAAAAAGGTTCTGATTTAGGTATCCAAGAATTTGTTATCGGTATGGCTCACCGTGGTCGTCTAAATGTATTGACGAATATTATGGGTAAGTCTTACAAAACGGTATTCTCTGAATTTGAAGGAAAGACTTATGCTGAAGATCCAGAGGTTAACTTTGGTGGCGATGTTAAATATCACTTAGGTTACTCTACGGACGTGAAAACTGAAAAAGGGGAAAATATCCATTTAAGTTTAGCGCCAAACCCTTCCCACTTAGAAACTGTAGATCCGATTGTAGAAGGTTTAGTGCGTTCTAAAATCGATATGAAATATGATGGTGATTCTTCAAAAATCGCTCCTATCTTAATTCATGGAGATGCCGCAGTTGCTGGTCAAGGGATTGTTTATGAGGTTTCTCAAATGTCAAAACTTGATGGTTATAAAACAGGTGGTACCATCCATATTGTTATTAATAACCAAATTGGTTTTACCACAAACTATAAAGATGCACGTTCGGCAACTTACTGTACAGATGTAGCTAAAGTAACTTCTTCGCCTGTATTCCATGTTAATGGAGATGATGCTGAAGCAGTAGTATATGCTATAAATCTAGCGGTAGAATACCGTCAAAAATATAAAACGGATGTATTTATCGATTTATTATGTTACCGTCGTTTCGGTCATAATGAAGCCGATGAACCGAAGTTTACACAGCCTTTATTATACAAAGCCATCGACAAACACCCGAATCCAAAAGAGGTGTATGCGAAGAAATTAATCGAAGATGGAAGTATCGATACAGACTATGCTAAAGCAATCGAGAAAGAATTCCGTTCCGAACTACAAGGCCGCTTAGATGAGGCTAAAGAGGTTGTGAACTTAACGGAAGAAACTCCAATGTTCGCTGGAGCATGGAAAGATTTAAGACCCGCTAAAAAAGAGGATGCTTTTGTTCCTGTAGATACTGCTGTTGATAAAGATACATTCTTAGCTTTAGCTAAAGAGATTACGACTTTACCTACAGATAAAAAATTCTTCCGTAAGATTTCCCGTCTTTTTGAGGATCGTGCCAAGATGATTGACAAAGATTCTTATGACTGGGCAATGGGTGAATTAATGGCTTATGCGACTTTATTAAATGAAGGTAACCGCGTACGTCTTTCAGGTCAAGATGTGCAACGTGGTACATTCTCTCACCGTCATGCCGTTTTAACTTTAGAAGATTCTGAAGAGAAATATGCTCCTTTAGCACAAATTAAAGGTGGCGATAAATTTAATGTATATAACTCCTTACTTTCTGAATATGGCGTTTTAGGTTTTGAATATGGTTACGCTTCAGCGAATCCTCAAGCCTTAACAATTTGGGAAGCACAATTTGGAGATTTCTATAATGGTGCACAGATTATTGTAGACCAATATTTATCTTCTGCTGAAACGAAATGGAAACGTTCTAACGGTTTAGTGATGATGTTACCACATGGTATGGAAGGTCAAGGTCCTGAGCACTCTTCGGCACGTATTGAACGTTTCTTAGAATTATGTGCTGATGATAACTTAATCTTAGCTAATTGTACTACTCCAGCGAACTACTTCCACTTATTACGTCGTCAGTTAGTGCGTGACTTCCGTAAGCCTTTAGTCGTATTTACACCGAAATCATTATTACGTCACCCTCGTGTGGTATCTCCTATCGCAGACTTTACCTCAGCGAAATTCCAGGAAGTTATTGATGATGCTAATGTAAAAGCTAAAGAGGTAAAACGCGTATTGTTCTGTTCTGGTAAAATCTACTACGAGTTATTAGAAAAACAAGAAGCAGAAAAACGTCAAGATGTAGCTATTGTTCGTATTGAGCAATTATTCCCTGTGCCTACAGAAGCATTACAAGCAATACGTCAGAAATATGCACAAGCTACAGAATTTATCTGGGTACAGGAAGAAAACGAAAATATGGGTGCTTGGCCATACTTCTGCCGCAAATTAAGAAGAACAGATATTGAATTTACGGATGTAATTGCACGTAAAGAATCAGGTTCTACAGCGACAGGTTATATGAAACAACACGTGGCTCAACAAGCATACATTATTAATAAATCATTTGAATAAAAAACAATTTAGCATCGAAATGCGTCTATTATAAGAAGACGCATTTCGTTCCTATAAAGAATACTATATATGAGCTTAGAAATTAAAGTACCTACCGTAGGGGAATCCATTACCGAGGTAACCTTATCGCAATGGTTAAAACAAGATGGTGACTATGTGGAGATGGATGAAAACATCGCCGAATTAGAATCTGACAAAGCTACTTTCGAATTACCGGCTGAGAAAGCAGGTATCTTACGCATTATTGCGCAAGAAGGGGATACTTTAGAAATTGGTGCAGTAGTATGTGCTATTGAAGAAGGTGATGCTCCTGCAGGTGGCGGTTCTGCGAAAGCGGAAACTCCAGCGACAGAAGCTGCTCCAGCAAAAGCAGAAACTCCTGCTGCTGCAGATGAAAACCCAGATTCTTATGCTGCAGGTACAGCTTCTCCAGCTGCTGCAAAAATATTAAGAGAAAAAGGTATTGATCCAGCATCTGTAAAAGGTACAGGTAAAGAAGGTCGTATTACGAAAGAAGATGCTGAGAAAGCTCAAGCAGCTCCTAAGGCAGCTCCAGCAGCGAAAGCGGCTCCTGCTACAGCAGCAACTACAGAAGCAGCTCCAGGTTCTCGTAATGAGCGTCGTGAGAAAATGTCTAACTTACGTAAGACTATTGCTAAACGTTTAGTTGCTGTGAAAAATGAAACGGCTATGTTAACGACATTCAATGAAGTTAATATGCAGCCGATTATGGATTTACGTAATAAATACAAAGATTCATTTAAAGCAAAACATAATATTGGTTTAGGTTTTATGTCTTTCTTTACTAAGGCAGTAACTACAGCCATGAAAGAATTCCCTGCAGTAAATGCACGTATTGAAAATGGTACAGAAATCGTTTATTCTGATTTTGTCGATGTTTCTATTGCGGTATCTGCTCCAAAAGGATTAGTTGTTCCTGTCGTTCGTAACGCTGAATCTTTATCATTAGATGGTATTGAGAAAGCTATCGCAGGCTTAGCAGCTAAAGCAAGAGATAATAAATTAACTATCGAAGAGATGACAGGTGGTACATTTACCATTACCAATGGTGGTGTATTTGGATCGATGATGTCTACTCCTATTATCAATGCGCCTCAATCGGCGATCTTAGGTATGCACAACATTATTCAACGTCCTATCGCTGAAAATGGTCAGGTGGTTATCCGTCCGATGATGTATATTGCCTTATCTTATGACCACCGTATTATTGACGGTCGTGAGTCTGTAGGTTTCTTAGTTCGTGTTAAAGAATTATTAGAAGATCCAGCTCGTCTATTATTAGGCGTATAGTCTTTGATAAAAAAAGCAAAAAAAAGCCACCTCAAGAGGTGGCTTTTTTTTGCTTTTTTTTTTAATCTACCAGAAATATACTATAAATTAGACCTAATGAGAATCTTAAACTTATTCGTACTAATTATTATATTCACCTTTGCCCTTATTCCAGAGTCTGCTCAGGCGCAGTCCATCACATTTGGAGTAGACTTTTTAGGATTTGCGGATAATAGAGAATATAAAAACCCCTATGTTTCTGATAAAACCATTTTTGGCTCTCGAATTTCTCCATCGTTTACATTTCAGCTAAGTGATGAACATAAAATTGTCGGTGGAGTTCATTTCTTTCAAGATTTCGGCGCCCCGAAATCAGAATTCCATTTTCGTCCTATTGCCTATTACAATTATTCTAAAAGTGGTATTAATTTTTATATTGGTCAGATACCAAGATATAACCTACTTAAAGATATCCCCTTAATGGTACATTCGGACACGCTGAACTATTATCGCCCCAATATTGAGGGAATGTTATTCTCCATTGAAAAAAAGGCCGTAAAACAGAGTATTTGGATCGACTGGACCTCCAAGCAATCCGATGTTAATAAAGAACAATTTATCCTAGGAACAGACGGCAAGTTTAAATTTTCCGACTTCTATATTGCCAATACCATGTCTATTAATCACCTGGCTTTAACAAGCAATGATGAAATTGATGAACATGTACAGGATAATGGCATTATTATGCTACGTTTAGGCTGGGAGAAATCTCAGCTCGGCATCATTGATAGCCTTTCTGTAGAAGCTGGAATGAGTTTAGGATTAGATCGTTTAAGGAGTGTATACGACTGGCAGGTCAATCGGGGCTTCATCGCTTCGGGCTATATTGAAGCTAAAAATTTCTTTGCTAAAAACACCTTATATTTAGGGGATCCACAACAGGTATTAATTGGAGATCCCTTTTATAAAAACACAAAATATGATCGAGCAGAAATCGGATGGATTCCATTCCGTACAAGTCAGATTACAGGACGCTTTTCAGCAATCTTACATATTACTCCGGGATTTGTGGACAGCCAGCAGCAATTTACCTTACATTATGTCTTTAAAAATAAATTAAAAAAATAATCATAAGACCTGCCTGCTACCAGGACTTAATCTCCAGTCTTCCAATCTAAAGTCCAGCCTTATTTAGAACAGCATTAAAACGATTATAAAATAGCCTAGAACTTATTTTACTGTTAATTTATTCTCAATCATTCGATTATTATACTGCTGCACAAAGGCTTTTAATTTTGTTTCCATCGTATCTAAAACCGCTGGTGTTTGAGGCAATAAATCCATTTTCATTAATCTATCGCTTTTTAGATTATGTAAAGATATCGCTTTCTGCCCATCATGAACCAGCATATAATCTTTATAATACACATTGAAAATACCTGCATTATTATTGATTAAGAAATTATCTCTTCCAGATTGAAAAGCATCAAATCCAAATGAGAAATAAGGCTTATCAAAATGTAAATAGTTTAAAACTGTCGGTAAGATATCGATCTGTTGTACCAGTTTATTTTCCTTACCTTTTAACTCTCCGCCTGGATAGTAGAATATAATAGGAATGGCAAATGCATTGGCCGGAGTTTTGTATTCCGGAAGATAAGAAGTGGTCGCATGATCTGCACAGATTACAAATAAGGTATTTTTATACCAAGGCATTTGAGAGGCTGTAGCAAAAAACTGTTTTAATGCATGGTCCGAATATCCAATAGGCTCCTGAACGGGTAGCGGGCCTTTCGGAAATACGCCCTCATATTGTGCCGGAACTTTATAGGGATGATGGGAGGATAAAGAGAAAAAACTGGAGAAAAAAGGCTCTTTAAACGTATTGATTTTTTGAGCCATAAACTGCATAAAAGGTTCATCCCAGATTCCCCATATCCCATCGAAATCCGCATCATTATTATACTCATTTTTACCATAATAATGTTGAATACCGGCTAGTTTAGCATAGGCAGAAAATCCCATAGATCCATTTGGAGCACCATGAAAAAAAGCCGTCTCATAACCTTTAGAGCCCAATAATTTAGCTATACTTGTGGTTTCATTTCCAGAATAAATCGATAGGACGAAGGGCTCCCCTACTGATGGAATTCCTGTAATTACCGAAGGTAATGCATCAATTGATTT
>DAIQRP010000009.1:21433-22313 GCA_036786125.1 Sphingobacterium sp. | reverse complement strand
CATTTGCATAGGTATCCGTAAACGTATAAGACTGTCCTATCAAAGAATCTAAAAAAGGTGTATATCCTTTATATCGGCCACCATCAATATCCGTATTTAAGGCCCCTACATATTCCTTTCCAAAGCTTTCTAAGATTAAAAAGACCACATTTAAAGGTTTAAAAGGTTCTTTTAAAGCCGGCGTATGTACCGGATTATACAGCTGAATTAATTCTTCTTCAGAAAAGGTATGTACGGGTTTTAAATTGACTGCACCTAATGTCTTTAAAATAGAAAATGGCGTATTTAAAACAATATTCATTTCCTCTGGGCTCTTGACATAATCCCCAGCATTACTCAGCGTAATGGGGCGCGTACTATGTGCCCATCCTCCACGTACACCACCGATAAATAAAAAGACGACCAATAAAAGTCCTAAAAATTGAATCCCAGCTTCTTTCCATCCAAAATAAAGCGGCCGGATGACCTGCACAATTTCATAAATGCGAATAATCAGATAGATGCATACTGCAAATACAAGCAGTAAGTACCAGTAATCGATAAAAAAATCTACAGCTAAGCGAAAGAGGTTGGTTTCATTTGCAAATTGATCTAATACCGTACCGGTAGTCCGTTTTAAGGTAAATGGATAGTAGGCATAGTCTATTAAATTCAGGGCTACAGCAAAACTATTGACGGCAATAAAAATAGAGCGAGCTATACGCTCATAAATCCGGTTATACTTATAAGGTATCGGTAATATCTGCAATAAAATAAATAGAATATTCAGATATAATAAAGCAACGATATCGAATTTTATCCCTCCCCATAACATTATTCCCAACTCCGCGGTACTCACATTCGGAAACAGAGAGCTATTAGCCCAGTAGAAACCTAAGCG
>DAIQRP010000009.1:11687-21423 GCA_036786125.1 Sphingobacterium sp. | reverse complement strand
AAAAGCATTAACGCTAAAAAACGAATGGCTAATGCGGTTAACGAGTTAAATACATTTTTTAATTTCATGCTTCTTCTTTATTAATAATTCAGAAACTGCCGGTATACCTCTTGATAATAGGCCTTGGCTTTATTGAGTAATTCCGTATTTTTTTCTGCCGGAAAGTTTGTTTTTCGCTTATGTGAAACGACTCTTCCTACGGCGTTAAAGCTAATATCCTGCTCCGGACTTACGACCCCAAAAACATCTTTACTATTAAAGAAAGCATACTCTGGAACCGTTGGATTTAATAAATCTCTGGACCAGCTATAACGTGCCGCGGAAATCCCAAGCTGATGGAATAAAGTCGAGACAAAATCGGTTTGATTTCCAATTCTAGAATTTATCTTTCCTCGATACTCCGGTTTAATAACCTCTCCAAAGAATAATAATGGAATATGAAATCTATTCGGATGATCGAGTTCCCACTTCTCTTCAGGAAGTCGATGACCATGGTCTGCAACAAATACAAATAAGGTATTTTTATACCAATCCTCCTGCTTCGCTTGTTCTATAAAATCATAGATAACGGAGTCTGTATAAAAGGCCGTACTCCTAAATTTATTGGCATTTGTAGCCTTTCCATATTTATAAGTCGTCTCTAACTCAAAAGGTTCGTGATTGGTGATGGTAAACAAGGTTTTAAAGAAAGGCTTCTTCCCTGCTGTAGCATCATCAGCAAGTCTTTTGAAAGTTAAATTGTCATATACCCCCCATGAAGACTTAATATCACTCTGAGAAAAACTATTTTGATCAATCACACGCTGATTCCCGTGGGTCAACATATAGGATTTAAAATTATAAAACTCCGATTGCCCTCCATAGTAAAAAGCATTTTCATATCCTGCAGCGGACATCTCCTGCCCCATGCCGGGAAGTTCTTCATGTTTAATAATATGTTTGATGATGCTCTCTGGGCCCTGTGCTGGAAAAGCAGAGTAGATCCCTATAATACCTTTATCGGAACGGTCTGCGGCAGAGTAGATTTGATCGAATAAGTAGCCCTGATCGATTAATTTTTCAAAATTTGGGGTGATCCCTTCTTCTCCACCCAGGCGATGAATCAATCCTCCGACGAATCCTTCTAAGATGACCAGAACGACATTAGGTCGCTGCGTGGTCAATATTTGAACCGAAGAATCGGGATTATTTTCAAATACTGGTTTTAATATCTCTTGAGCTTCCTGCTCCGTAAAGAATTTATATGGATTTCGAGACCGGTTTCCGGCAATCACATCCTTCATTAATGCCCAATGGGTATTGACCGCAGCATGATTGTAAAAGGAGTTTTCAGAAAAGTAAGCCATACTGGAGTTCAGTGTTGCCCGGCCATAGCCCCCCCGGATACAGGTAAATAGGATAATACTAAAACCCAATACCTTCACTATATTATAAAAATAATTCGTTGAAGTTTTAAACTGAAAGCCCCTACTAATTAATTTATATAAAGCAAATCCTCCCACACTAATACATAGAATGAGAGAAACACTCATAAATACTGGGGAAGAACTGGAAGAAGCCATCGCTTCCTTTGGGGTATCCCAAAATGCAGTAAATACACGCATGGATATCTTATCTCCCCATTCTCTATAGATATTTAAATTAATAGAGGAGAATAATCCAAACATGATTAAGATAAGTCCAGTATAGATATCTAACCATTTGCGTTTTATTCTTAACTTCGGAATAAAGTTAGCCAGCATATACACTAAGAATGGAATAATACAGATATAGGCCGCCATAGAAAGGTCTAATTTTAAACCATGACGGAAAATCCGTAGGATATCAGCAAAGGAAGCGGATCTAAGTTTTTCTGAAAAATAACTTATAAAGATTACCCGATCTATTAAGGAAAGAAGAACCCAGAATATAAAATATCGCACAAGATTCCAAATCTCATTCTGATTATTATTTGATTTATTTATCAATGTCTGTTCAAAAAATTTCACAAAATTACATTAATAGTTTGTATTCTTCATATAGCTAAGTTTAACTTTTTTAATACATGCTCTATGAATAATTTGGGCGCTGGACAAAATCCTCAAAATAAAGCGATAAAATGCCGTATAAAATTAGAATAGCTACCAATTTAAGCTAAAAATGCGTATTTTTGTATTCTATTTACTTACATAAAAAATGAGCATAGCGAAAACTTACAATCCGAAAGAAGCTGAAGACAAATGGTACAGCTATTGGATGGAGAATGGATTTTTCCGTTCTACGCCTGATGATCGTGAACCCTACACCATAGTAATGCCTCCACCAAATGTCACTGGTGTATTGCATATGGGTCACATGTTGAACAATACCATTCAAGATGTCTTAGTCCGTCGTGCACGTATGCAAGGCAAAAATGCTTGTTGGGTACCCGGAACTGACCACGCCTCCATTGCTACGGAAGCCAAGGTAGTCGCTATGTTAAAGGAACAAGGTATTGATAAAAAATCGCTTTCTAGAGAAGATTTCTTAAAACATGCCTGGGAGTGGAAAGAAAAATACGGTGGTATTATCTTAAAACAGTTAGAAAAATTAGGTGCTTCCTGTGACTGGGAACGTACAAAATTTACGATGGATGCAGACCTGAGTGAGTCTGTAATCGACACCTTTATTAAATTTTATAAAGAAGGATATATCTATCGTGGTGTACGTATGGTCAACTGGGATCCTCAAGGTAAAACGGCGCTTTCGGATGAGGAAGTAATCCGTAAAGAGGTTAACCAAAAATTATATTATATCCGGTACCAAATTAAAGAGACTAATGAATCTTTAATTATTGCCACTACGCGTCCGGAAACAATTATGGCCGATGCAGCAATCTGTATCAACCCTAATGATGAGCGTTATCAGCATCTTAAAGGAAAAACGGTATTTATTCCTTTAGTCAATCGTGAAATCCCCATTATCGAAGATGAGTATGTGGAGATGGAATTCGGTACAGGATGTCTAAAAGTAACTCCTGCACATGATTTAAATGATTACGAATTAGGACAAAAGCATAACTTAGAAGTTATTGATATCCTAAATGATGATGGTACTTTAAATGAGAAAGCAACTATTCTTATTGGAGAAGACCGCTTTATCGCACGTAAAAAAATCGCGAAGTTATTAGATGAAGCTGGACATATCGAAAAGATTGAGGATTACAAATCTCAAATCGGTTTCTCAGAACGTACAGATGCAGCTATTGAACCTAAGTTATCTATGCAATGGTTCTGTAAAATGGAAAAAATTGCTAAACCAGCTTTAGATTATGTTCTTTCAGGAGAAGTAAATCTGTTTCCAGATAAATTTACGTCCAGTTATAAACACTGGATGGAGAATGTTAAAGACTGGTGTATCTCGCGTCAGCTTTGGTGGGGACAACGTATTCCGGCTTGGTTTAATGAGAAAAATGAATGGGTAGTAGCCAAAACTGAGGCTGAGGCTATTCAAGAGTTTGAAGCTCAAGGTAAAACAACAGCTGGAATCCGTCAGGAAGACGATGTATTAGATACTTGGTTTTCATCTGGCTTATGGCCGATGTCGGTATTTGATGGTGTTCGTAATCCAGAGAATGAAGATTTTAAATATTACTATCCGACGAATGATCTAGTAACTGCTCCAGAAATCTTATTCTTCTGGGTAGCACGTATGATGATTATGGGTCATGAATATACAGGAAAAGCTCCATTTAAAAACGTTTACCTAACGGGTATTGTACGTGATAAATTAGGCCGTAAAATGTCTAAATCTTTAGGGAACTCTCCGGATCCATTAGTATTAATGGAGGAATATGGTACAGATGGCGTTCGGGTAGGTTTATTATTATCTTCTCCAGCAGGAAATGACTTAATGTTTGATGTTTCTTACTGTGAGCAGGGCCGTAACTTTGCCAATAAAATCTGGAATGCTTTCCGTTTGGTAAAAGGATGGGAAACTTCCGCAGAGCCGGCTTCTTCAGCTCAACAAACGGCAGCCCTATGGTTTGAAAATAGATTTAACCAAGCGATTGTAGAAATTGAAGATCACTTCAATCACCTGCGCCTTTCCGACGCATTGATGTCTACCTACAAATTAGTATGGGATGATTTCTGTGCTTGGTATTTAGAACTTGCTAAGCCGGCATATCAGCAGCCTATTGCTCAGGAAGCTTACGCTAAGACTATTCATTATTTCGAACGTATCTTGGCTTTAATCCATCCTTTTATGCCGTTCTTATCGGAAGAATTATGGCATGATGAAATCTTTGGTACTCGCGAAGCTCAGGACTGTGCTATTGTAGCGCCATATCCAAGTATTCAAGCTTTTGATGAGCAGATTATTAAAGAATTTGCTTTAGTTCAACAGGTAATTTCTGAAATCCGTAATATCCGTAATGCTAAAGGTATTTCTCCAAAAGTGGCTCTTCCTTTAGCTATTCATGCGAATGCCTCTATCGACTATAAGCAGCATGTGGATTGCATTACTAAAATTGCGAACGTAGCAGATATTCAATTTGTTCATGAAAAAGTAGCTGGAGCAACTTCTTTCCTAGCCGGTAAAGATGAGTTTTATGTTATCTTAGAGAACAATATCGATGTGGAAGCTGAAAAAGAACGCATCAGTAAAGAGATTGCTTATCTTCAAGGTTTCTTGAAATCTGTATCTGCCAAATTAGCGAACGAACGCTTTGTTCAAAATGCTAAACCAGAAATTGTACAGAATGAAGTCAATAAAAAAGAAGATGCTGAAGCTAAAATTAAAATTTTAGAAGAAAATTTAGCAAGTCTTTAATAGACATATTCCTATATAAAAAAGGCTACAATATTTTATTGTAGCCTTTTTTTATTGATATCATCTCCCTATCAGTAAGTTAGCATTTGAATATATTCATTATATTTGTCTGCAATTAATAAACTTAAGTTTTTGGATAAAAAAGTAAACATTTTCCCAAAAATTACGTTTTAAATTAAACTTATTTTACTTAAATCGTATTCTACTATTTTGAATAAATTCGGACGCATTGCTTTAAAAACCATATTATGGGTGATAGGATCTATTATCGCTCTTTTATTACTGGTCATTTTTTTAATTAGACTTCCTTCTGTACAAAATTACGTTGTCGGTAAAGTCACCAATTATGTGGAAAATAAAATACATACTCCCGTACGTATCGGCTATATTCATATAGAATTTCCAACAAAATTAGTTTTAGAAAATATTTATTTTGAAGATCAATCTAGAGATACACTACTTGCAGGTGAAAAGCTTAAGGTAGATATTTCCATGTTTAAATTACTCAAAAATACGGTTGAAATTCAAGACCTTTCTCTACATGGTATTACTGCCAAAATTAATCGTACGCTTCCGGATTCGACTTTTAATTTTGACTATATAATTGATGCCTTTGTTACCCAAAAAGAAAGTACTACAGCTGCCCCAGATACCAGCTCTGCATTAATATTTGATTTAGATAAGGTCTCTTTTGAAAAGATACATTTTGTATATTCCGATGAGGTCATTGGAACTTCAGCAGATATTTCTCTCCAAGAATTTAGCACCCGCATTAAGACTTTTGACCTCAAGTCCAATATGACTTTTGATATGCCCAATGTTAAATTACATGGTGTAAATGCCGTAGTTAAACAATGGTCTCCGCTGACCGCTAGCAATGCTCCCAAGGCTTCAGACTTTGGTATAAAAGATGCTTCTGTGCAGTCCTCAGAGCTACTTCCCAATATTCATATTAAAACTGCCGATCTGGCGAATATACAAGTGCGCTATGAAGATGCTTCGTCACAGATGAAAACGAAATTTATCGTTCAGAAGTTTCTAGCCAATATTAACGAAATAGACTTAAATAAGGAGTTTGTCGACTTAGAGGAAATTTCATTAGAGGGCTCTGATTCGGAAATTTTATTTGGTAAAATAGCGAAAAAAGAAAAAGTGGCAGATACTAGCGCTACTCCAGTAAACTGGGTCGTATCAGCTAAAAAAGTATCTATAAATAAGACAGCTCTTTGGTTTAAAGATGATAATCAGGCACGCATGAAAGGCTTTGATTATGGAAATATAAAAATTTCAGACTTTAATGGTGAGCTTAGCCAATTATATTATAGTGCCGATTCCATCTCAGGATCCCTAAAAAATCTAAGTGCTAAAGACCATTCTGGCTTTCAACTAAAAAAATTACAAGGGGATTTCTACTATAGAAATACAGGAGCAGAGATTAAAAACTTATATGCAGAAACACCGCATACCATCTTTAGAGATTATATCCGTATAGATTATCCTTCATTAGATATTATTGCTCAAAAGCCGGAATTAATCCGCGTGCATGCAAATATCAAGAAGAGTCATCTGGGGATGAAAGACGTCTACTATTTCGTGCCCGATTTAGATACCATGGAAGTGATGAAGCCTTTAATGGCTAAAACCTTCTATATAGATGGACGTGTCCAAGGTCTTGTCAACAATTTGAATATTCCAAATATCGAGTTTAAAACGCTCAAGAATACCCATATTATTGCCTCGGCAAAAATTAAAGGTCTTCCAGATGTGGATCGCTTGGATATCGATCTGAATTTAAAGAAATTAACCACAGGAAGAGCTGATTTGGAACAGTTAATTGCCAAATCTATGTTACCAGAAAGTATTCAGCTGCCTAAAGTTATTGGCTTAAAAGGTACTTTTAATGGAGGCATGAATGCATTTACTACAAATATGGCCTTAAGTACAGATCAGGGATCAGCTTCTGTAGATGCCGACTTCAGTACCCTAAACAAGGATACAGTCTATAATGCGCAGCTTAAACTACGGGATTTTGATATTGGGAATTTCTTAAAACAAGATTCTGTATTAGGCGTACTTTCTTTCGATGCCCATGTGAAAGGTCAGGGACTAGATCCTAAGAAAGCTGTGGCGGAAGTTGAAGGCGAGCTGGTGCGATTAGATGCTATGGGATATCAGTATAGTAATCTGCTAATGAATGTGAAGGCTAATGCCGGAGATATTATTGCAGATGCCGTATCTAATGACCCTAATATTCGCTTTAATCTGACTGCTAATGCCCAAATGCACGAGCAATATCCAAAAGTTAATTTTGATTTAATGGTGGATTCAGTCAATCTGAAAAACCTGAAATTAATGCAGGATGAGTTTAAATATCACGGTAGATTAAAAGGAGAATTTGAAACTGCCGATCTGGATTTCTTAAATGGTAAAGCGGATATTATCCAATCTTCAATTGCCTATAATGAGGATAGATTTCAGTTAGATAGCATCTCCCTAATCGCTCGAGCGGATACGAGTAGAAACCTGATTATGTTACGCTCTGCATTTTTAAATGCCCATCTGGTCGGAAAATATAAAATTACCGAGCTAAGCAATGCTATACAAGATATTATTCATACGTATTATGAGCCTGCGGACGCGGTTAAAATTCCGGAATATTCAGCTCAGAATTTTGAGTTTTCAGCCCAGTTAACACGTACGAACTTTATTCGGGATTTCCTTCCGGATCTGACAGAAATGAAGGATATCACGCTGGATGGAATATTTAACTCCGAGTCTAAAACTATTCTCGCCAAGTTAGATGCTCCCCGAATAGTCTATGCTGGAACTGAAATTAATAATGTTTCCTTTGATATCAATGCCTTGGATAGTACCATGTACTATTCTGCGCTGATCAATAAAATTAAAGTAAGTAATATCGAGTTAATCAATACGATTTTCTCTGGAAAAGTCGTGCAGAATAATATTGATTTTGGCCTCTGGATTAAAGATAAAAAAGATAAGGAGCAGTATCACTTAGGAGGTATGGTGAAAGCTGATAAAGGGAATTTCCTATTTAGCCTTCTCGAAGATGGATTGATGTTAAATTATGAAAAATGGCAGGTAGATACCTCTAACCATTTCCATTTTGGAAAGGATGGTATTCAAGCCCATAACTTTATCCTATCCAATAAGGGACAGCAACTCGAGGTGGTATCGCATGACTCTACTTTAAACTCTCCTATCGACTTAAACTTTAAGAACTTTAGAATCGAGACTTTAAGTCAAATGTTAGAGTCTGAAACATTAAACTTAGGTGGAGGTATTAATGGTACAGCTACGGTATCCAGATTAGAGTCTTCTCCGATCTTTGTTTCAGATGTGGTCATTCAGAAATTTTATTTTGGAAAAGATACCATTGGAAATATTAATATTAAGGTCAATAACGAAAAAGAAAATACCTATGCTGCAGATGTTTCCATCTCAGATAATGGAAATGATGTACGTCTCTTGGGAGAGTTTATATCTCCTCCGGAAGGAAAGGCAACTTTTAATGCGACCTTAAACTTCCAGCCCCTGACCATGCGTACAATTCAGGCATTTAGCTTAGGATATTTAAAAAATTCTGCTGGAAATATCCAAGGAAAATTAAATATTTCAGGAACGACAGATGCGCCTCAAATTTCTGGAGATCTATTATTCGACAAAGCGAAATTTAATGTAGCTATGTTAAATGCAGATTTTAATATCGATCAACAGAAAGTGAATTTTAATAATCAGGGTATTTCATTTAAAGACTTCTCTATTATCGATCAGAAGGGTAATAATATGAAGCTTTCGGGTACCATTGCCACAAAAACATATACGGATTTTGCATTTAATTTAAATCTGATAACCGACAATTTTGAAGTGGTTAATTCTACACGACTGGATAATGATTTATTCTACGGTAAGATGTACGTATCCTCTAACCTTCGCGTTCGTGGAGATTTAGACAAACCTGTAGTCGACGGGAATATTATGGTCAATGATAAGACTGACTTTACTTTTATCCTTCCGAATGATGATCCCGGTATGGTCGAACGTAAAGGTGTGGTTGAATTTGTCGATAAGTCGGATACCTCTCATGTTAATGTATTTGCGAAATTAGACTCCTTAAAAACGTCTAAAATCACAGGTATGGATATCGCATTAAACTTGCAGACTTCAAAAGATGCTAAGTTTACGGTAATTATCGATGAAGGTTCTCAAGATGCCTTAAATATCCAAGGGGTGGCAGAGATTAATGCCGGAGTAGATCCATCGAATAAAATCAGCATGTCCGGAACCTATACCGTTAATGATGGAAGTTATTCCTTTAGTTTCGGTCCTGCCAAACGGGTGTTTAACTTTAAGGAAGGATCCACCATTATATGGGCTGGAGATCCATTGGATGCACGCCTCAATATTACGGCTTCCTATAAAGTGAAAGCGCCGACATTGGAATTAGTACAAAACCAAATTGGGGCTTCTTCAGCAGGTTTATATAAACAACGTATTCCTTTTGATGTTAATTTAATTATTACAGAACAATTGTTCCAACCGAAATTAGATTTTAAAATCGAACTCGATGAAAATAGTGCCGTTGCTTCTCAGGATGTAATCTCCAAAGTGAAAACTGGTTTAGCTCAGCTTAATGAGGATCCTTCAGAGATGAACAAGCAGGTATTCTCGTTAATTATTCTCGGTCGATTTATGGCAGCTAACCCATTTGAATCTGTTTCAGGTGGTGGAGGTGTAGAATCTATGGCACGTAACTCTGTAAGTTCTCTATTGACCTCCCAATTGAATAAATTAGCTTCGGATTTAATCCAAGGTGTAGAGCTTGACTTTGACTTACAATCTTCGGAAGATTATACCACTGGAATAGGTCAAACGCGTACAGATTTAAATATTGGCGTTTCTAAAATGTTATTTGACGACCGCC
>DAIQRP010000009.1:386-11677 GCA_036786125.1 Sphingobacterium sp. | reverse complement strand
ATAGATTATCAATTATCCAAAGATGGACGATATTTCGCTCGTGTATATCGTAAAAATCAATACCAGGTGACTCTACAAGGTCAATTTGTAGAAACCGGTATCGGCTTTGTTATCAATATGGATTATAACCGATTCAAAGAAATTTGGATGAGTTCTAAAAAAATCCAGAATATGTATAATACAGAATCCCGTGGATTCAGAAGACGATTCGATGTAGAACGAATGGAAACGGATTCTGTCTATAGAGATAGCGTTCGTCTAATTATTCGCGATAGCTTAATGCAAGCCAATCCGGAATTTAGACAACGGATGTTAGAAAATATTAAAAGAGATTCCATCACGAAGCAACCTGCTAAAGATACTGTGCGTAGCAAAACAAATCCAGCAGACTCTTCATCGAGAAAAAAACAAATAGGAGATTCATCAATAGTGGCGATAAAAACAAAAGAGGAAGGGAATGAACATGAATAAGAAATGTCTAAGAGCAGCAGCCTGGTTCCCTTTAATAGCAACCATTCTTTTTTCGGCTTGTAATACAACCAAAAATTTAAAAGAAGGCGAGTATTTATATACAGGTGGAGAGGTTACCTTAGCCGCAGATACGAGTATATCGAAAGAAAATAGAGCTACTTTTGAGGAACATCTAGAGGAACTATTAACCCCAAAACCGAATAAATCCATTTTTGGATGGCGTTATAAGCTGGGTTTTAATAATATGGCTGGAGACTCTGTAGGAAAGAACTTTATACGGAAATGGTTTAAAAAAATCGGTGAAGAGCCTGTCCTACTATCAGATGTCAATCGGGAGTATAATGAAAACATCATTCGTAACCGAATGGAAAATTTAGGCTTTTTTAATGCCACAGTAGCTTCTGACACCATTATCCTAAAGAAAAAATTAGCGAAAGTGGAGTATACAGCAACTCCCAACAAAATTTACCTGATTAATTCAGTGACTTTTGAAGTAGATTCCACTACCGAGTTGGGTAGAGATATTAATAAGTCAAAGGATAAGACCTTATTAAATGTCGGAAAGAACTATAGCTTGGATGTCATTATGAACGAGCGGGATCGTATTGATAATGAACTTAAAAATATAGGATATTATTACTTCTCCCCAGACTATATTTTAGTGCAGGTGGATAGCACAAATAAAAACAATAAGGTGAATCTCTATGTCACTATTAAAGCGGAGACGCCGGATATAGCGAAGAAACCCTCTACGATAAATAATATTTATGTCTATCCCAACTATACATTAACGAATACGGGATACCAGACAGCGCCTCGTCATGCGCCGCTGATTGATAGTAACTATTATTTTATAGATAGACAAAATATCTTTAGACCCAAGGTGATTACAAATCATATCTTCTTTAAAAGAGGAGATATCTATAATCGACCTTCACATAATAAGTCTTTAAATCACTTAGTCAATTTAAATAGTTTTAAGTTTGTTAAAAATAATTTCGTCGATGCAAAGGATAAACCCAATGCTTTAGATGTATACTATTACCTGACTCCCCTACCGAAAAAATCCCTTCGTATTGAAGTATTAGGGAAAACGGCATCAGTCTATAATGGTTCTGAAGTTAGTGCCAACTGGCAGCTTAGAAATGCGTTTAGAGGAGCGGAAATGTTAAATATTAATGTATTTGGTGGGTATGAGCTGCAGACAGGTGGAAATGTTAATTTAAATTCTACCTACTACCGCTATGGCGCGGAAGCATCTTTAATATTTCCTCGGATTATCAGTCCGTTTCCTGTCAGCGTAACCCGAAAATATATTCCGAGAACGTATGTAAAGACGGGTTTTGAAATCTTAAACCGTACCTCTGCATATTCATTAAGATCCATCAATG
Source organism: Sphingobacterium sp. (assembly GCA_036786125.1). Lineage (GTDB taxonomy): Bacteria > Bacteroidota > Bacteroidia > Sphingobacteriales > Sphingobacteriaceae > Sphingobacterium. Next base: position 9,815 of record DAIQRP010000009.1, on the reverse strand, counting down.
CCAACTTCGGCTATACCTGGAAGGAATCCGATAAAAAGCAACATGATTTTACCTTAATGGAGATTATCTATGTTCAACCGAGAAATATCACTCCTGAGTATCAAGCTCAGATGGATACTGTGCCGACATTAAAACATGCTATAGAGCCGCAGTTCTCATTCGGTCCGAATTACAACTTTACGTATACCAATACCATGGATAATACGAAGAAACATACCATCTATTTTAAAGGTGGCTTGGATCTTTCGGCGAATACCTTGGGATTAATTCAAGGGGCGAATATCAATGCCGGAAAGCAACATAAAATCTTTGACGCTTACTATTCTCAATATATTAAAACGGAGTTTGACTTCCGTCATTATATGAAGATAACAACCAACTCACAGCTGGCTTCCCGAGTTAATATAGGCTACTCCTATTCGTATGGTAACTCCAGATCTCTGCCTTATTTAAAGCAGTTCTTCGTTGGAGGACCTAATAGTTTACGCGCCTTCCGTGCACGCTCTATCGGACCGGGATCCTTAGCGCCGCAGAATTTAGGTGCGAATAATTTCTATGCCGATCAGACCGGGGATTATAAACTCGAGATCAATACCGAATTCCGTGCTAAATTGGCCTCTATTATTCATTGGGCAGCATTTTTAGATGCGGGTAACGTTTGGTTACAAAATGAAGACCCCAATAAGTCTGGAGCAAAATTCTCCAAAGACTTCCTTTCTGAAATGGCTATCGGTGGAGGTCTAGGTCTGCGTTTTGATTTTACCTTCCTGATTTTAAGAACAGATTTTACAATCCCCTTACGAGTTCCATATTTAGATAAGTCGGAACGTTGGGTGATTAAAGATATAGATATAGGAAATAGGGCCTGGAGAAAAAACAACCTGATGTTTAACCTAGCCATAGGCTATCCATTCTAAAATAAGGCTTAACACAAAACAAAAGAGACAACCCTGCGGTTGTCTCTTTTTTATTCTCACAAAATCACCTCAATAGCCTTCGGAGCAATCAAAATCCGTCGTGCTACAAAAAATAAATATTAAGCTATCCTATTGATTTCTTGGTAATTTTAGGTAAATTTAATACTGAAAATTAACATAAAATATAGGCTTATGAAAGTTACAATCATTGGAGCTGGTGCCGTAGGTGCCACCACTGCTGACAATCTTATCCGTAGAAATGTAGTTGAAGAATTAGTACTTTTAGATATTAAAGAAGGCTTTGCTGAGGGAAAAGCTCAAGATATGTCTCAAACAGCCGCTTTACTGGGCTTTGACGCTAAAATCAAAGGGGTAACGAATGATTATGCGCAAACCGCAGGATCTACTGTAGCCGTTATTACTTCGGGAATTCCAAGAAAACCCGGTATGACACGTGAGGAATTAATAGGGACCAATGCCAATATTGTAAAGTCGGTAGTCGACAACCTCATTAAACATTCTCCTGAAATTATTATTGTTGTAGTCTCCAATCCGATGGATACGATGACTTATTTAGCTTTAAAAGCTTCAGGACTTCCCAAAAATAGAATTATAGGTATGGGTGGAACATTAGATTCCGCACGTTTTAAATATCAATTAAGCGATAAATTAAATGCTTCGGCTAGTGATTTAAATGCTATAGTAATCGGCGGACATGGAGATACGACTATGATTCCTCTTATTAAACATGCGACCTGGAATTCCATTCCTGTCAGCAACTATCTGTCCGAAGCAGAACAGTCGGAAATTGTGAAGAAGACTATGGTGGGCGGAGCGACATTGACGGCTTTAATAGGTACATCGGCCTGGTATGCACCAGGAGCAGCAACAGCCGCTGTCGTAGAGAGTATAGTACGTGATCAGAATAAATTATTTACAGCCTCCGTTTACTTAGATGGCGAATTTGGAGAATCTGATATCGCCATTGGAGTTCCGGTTATTATAAATCAGAAAGGCTGGGATCGTATACTTCCTCTTGAACTTTCGGAATCTGAGCAAGCTGCCTTTCAGCAGAGTGCAGAAGCGGTCCGAAATATGAATGCTGTGCTCACAGAAATCGGTGCCTTAACGTAAAAATTCAAGTATATAGTCGAGAAAGCTATCCAAAATTATTAAAGGATAGCTTTCTTTATTTATATTTGGAGCTATGATAAAAATTCCATTAGAGAAATTAAAATTACAGGAACAAGGGGTTCACCTACTCGTTAATATCCAAGTATTCGATAGAAATTTTAAAATGGTCTTAGATACGGGAGCTTCGAAAACAGTCTTTGACAAACAGACTATGGAAGCCATTCCAGAAGTTTCCGATCTATTGGAGTCATCATCGACATTATCCTCTGGATTAGGGACCAATAGTATGGAAAGTTTTATGCTTAAAGTCCCTCAGCTACATATGGAAGAATGGAGCTGCAAAAATATGCAATTTGCCGTATTAGACTTAAATAGCATTAATTATGCCTATGAACAGATGGGCTTAGCTCCTGTAGTCGGAGTTTTAGGAGGCGATATCCTAGATATCTATGCCGCCAAAATAGACTATAAGACACTCACCCTTCAGTTGAGAAAAACAAAAAGAAAAGTCTGATAATAGGCTTAGCGCCTAATTTTAAACAATCTCTTATTCAGATGCGTCCTGAGGTAGATATAATAGGCCATAGATATGAGACAACCACTTGCTCCCATAATATAGAGGGTATACTTCAATCCTACGGCAGCGGCAATTGTTCCGATTAACAGACTTCCTATAGGAAATATACCCTGGAATGCCATAATATAATAAGAGAGTGCCCGTGCCCGATAAGCCGGCATAGCATGAGTCTGAATATAGGTATTGATACTGGAGTTCTGCATCATCATCGCAAAGGACACTAGAATAGTATAGATTAATGCCCCTGCCAATAGCTTGGAATGTGCGAGAAACAATAGACATAAACCCATTAGAAAAGCGGAAAATAGTACCCGGTAGCGCAAATTTGTACCAGATTTCAATCGAGCCATATTAATAGCTCCTAACATCGCTCCAAAACCTGCGGCCGATTCAAACCAAGAGAAAGTGCGTTCATCTCCGGAAAATAAATCTTTAGCTACAGCAGGTAATAAAGAGGTATAAGGAATAACTAGCAGACTGGAAAAGGTTAATAATAAAATCAAGGAGCTGATATGTGGTGATCTTTTTAGATAAGAAAAGCCTTGAACTAAGCCTTCCCAATTACTTTCTTTGGAGATAACAATCGGAGGTTCCTGAATTTTCATTAAAAACAGACAAGCTAAAACTGGAATAAAACTCAGGAAATTTAATGTAAAACAAGCTAATTCCCCGTAACTGCTTAATAGCACCCCTCCTATTGCTGGCCCCACCATACGGGCAGCATTAAATACCGAGGAGTTTAAGGCAATCGCATTGGGTAAGTCTTTTCTATTATCCACCAATTCCACCATTAAAGATTGCCGGCCCAATACATCAAAGGCATTTATGACTCCTTGCACAAATCCCAATACCGATAACCAAATCACCGTCTCAGCTTTTAAGTATACTAATAAGGTTAATAGGGTGGCTTGAATCATTAAGCCCACCTGCGTTAACATCACGAGTTTATACTTGGGATGTTTGTCTACAAATGGCCCTATAAATGGGGAGAGCACCAAGGAGGGTAAGAGGGATATAAATGAAACAAAACCGAGTAAAAACACCGATCCGGTCAATTTATAAACCAACCAACTGATGGCAACCCGTTGCATCCAGGTGCCTAGCAGAGAGATGGATTGACCGATTATATGTAATCTAAAGTTGGGATAACTTAAAGATCTTAAAAGCTGCATAAATAGAGATTGAAATAAAATAGAAAAGTACAAGCAAATTGTATTCCATAAGGCTGAAATATTGATATTTATCCACAATCCTCAGGAACTTTTTCAACATCCAGCAGATAATGTAAATATAAATCTTAATTTTGTAGCATTAATTAAAAGCATTGTTAAATATCATTAATTATCAACCCAATACAAAATGAAATTTTTTATTGACACAGCAAATCTTCAGCAAATTCAGGAAGCACAAGATTTAGGCGTATTAGATGGTGTAACGACTAACCCTAGCTTAATGGCGAAGGAAGGAATTACTGGAGATGAAAACGTGAAAAATCACTACAAAGCCATCTGTGCAATTGTAGATGGTGACGTTAGTGCTGAAGTAATTTCTACAGATTACGAATCTATGATCAAGGAAGGATTGGAATTAGCCGCATTGGATAGCAAAATCGTGGTTAAAGTTCCGATGATTAAAGATGGTATTAGAGCAATCAAATATTTTAGCCAAAAAGGAATCCGTACCAATTGTACTTTAGTATTTTCTGCGGGTCAGGCTTTATTAGCGGCTAAAGCAGGTGCTACTTATGTATCTCCTTTTATCGGTCGTTTAGATGATATCTCTGTAGATGGTATTGGATTAATCGAAGATATCCGTTTAATCTATGATAACTATGCTTATCCAACTCAAATTTTAGCGGCTTCAGTGCGTCATTCTGCGCATATTTTAGCTTGTGCTAAAATTGGTGCTGATGTGATGACGGGTCCTTTATCAGCAATGTTAGCTTTATTAAAACATCCATTAACGGATAGTGGTTTAGCGCAATTCTTAGCTGATCATGCAAAAGCTTCAGGTCAATAAGTTGACCTTCGCATATAGAGAACCGCAAGTCTAAAGCTTGCGGTTTTTTTATTGCTAAAAAATGCCTAATTTTGTCGTATGAATAAGCAGGAAGTATTAGTAGAAAATATCGAAGCTCAGGAAGAGTTCAGCAGCCTTTTAAGACAATTTAAGCTTAAAGTGACGCAGCCTCGCCTGTCTGTGCTTTCTATAATTTCCAAAAAAAAATCTGCTATTTCTCAACCCGAGCTTGAAAAAGTCTTAGGCAGCCAGATCGATCGTGTTACCTTATATCGGGTCCTGGCGAATTTTGAGGAAAAAGGAATCTTACATAAGATATTCGACTTACATGGTACCGCAACATATGCCCTCTGTTCGACGAAATGTACGGAACATGAACATCATGATCAACATGTACATTTTATCTGCTCTACCTGTAATAATATCTATTGCTTAGATGAGATTTCTCTGCCCAAATTAAATATCCCTAAGAATTTTAAGCTGGATTCTATCGCCGTAAATGCGGTGGGCACCTGTGAAAACTGTGCCTTAAAATAATAACAGACTTATGATCAGATAAGTCTATTTTTCTAATCCCTATTAAGGACTATAAATCAAAGAGATTATCTAGCCGTAAAAATCGTCTTCTTTTTCAGCTATTTTATTTATCTTAGTTCTTAATATATGGAAAGCTTAAGTCATATGGAGTTCCCTTTTCCTGGAGCTCACTCTCCCCTAAGGCTAGCTTCCATTTTTGACATTTCAACATAAGAAATATGAATACTAAAAAAGAGAATGCTTTTAAAGAGGTATTAACTCAACTTATCATAGATGTTTTTGAGAAATCAAATAACAAACCCCTGAATTACAAACAAGTTTCTTCAAAACTCAATATTACAGATACAGATTCTAAAATTGCTATTGCAGATATCCTATCTGAAAAAAGTAAATCGAACCCCTTTCTCGAAGTAGAAAAAGGAAAATTTAAATTGCGTCAGCTCAAAGTTTATATCACTGGAAAGGTTGATATGACAGCTGATGGCTCTGCTTATATCGTTCCAGATGATGAATTTGAAAATGATATCTATATCGCCCCTCGTAAGTTGCGGAATGCGCTGCATGGCGATATCGTGAAAGTCCATACTTTTGAAAAAAGTAGAGGCCGCAAAAAAGAAGGTGAAGTTGTAGAGATTCTACAACGAGCTAAAACGGACTTTACCGGAACGATGAGTATCTCCGATAATTTTGCTTTTTTCCTGGCTGATGATAGAAAGATGTTACATGATATCTTTATTCCATTAGATAGTTTAAATGGAGCAAAAAATGAAGAGAAGGTGGTGGTTTCTATTATCGACTGGCCTAAAGGGGCGAAAAACCCCGTAGGGAAAGTAAAGAATGTATTGGGTAAAAAAGGAGAAAATAATACCGAGATGAATGCGATATTAGCAGACTTCGGCTTTCCTTTAGCCTTTCCTCAAAAAGTAGAAAATGAAGCCAATAACTTCTCCGATAAAATTAGCGCAGAAGAGATTGCTAAACGTAGAGACTTCCGTGGCATTACAACATTTACGATTGACCCTTTTGATGCCAAAGATTTTGATGATGCCATTTCTTTTCAAAAACTCGAAAATGGTCATTACGAAATCGGTATACATATCGCCGATGTATCACACTTTGTGAGACCCGACACGGCCTTAGATAAAGAAACATTTGACCGAGGTACTTCAGTCTATTTAGTAGACCGTGTAATCCCTATGCTTCCTGAACATCTGTCTAATGATTTATGTTCATTAAAGCCGCATGTAGATCGATTGAGCTTCTCCGCAGTCTTTGAGATGGATGAGCAAGCCCATGTTATAGAACAGTGGTTTGGGCGAACTATAATTCATTCAGATCGCCGTTTTGCTTATGAAGAGGCTCAAGAAATATTGGATAATCAAGCAGGCGACTATGCCGAAGAACTCCAAAAATTAAATGAGCTAGCGTATATACTTCGTGAGCGTAAATTTAAAAATGGCGCGATTTCTTTTGAGTCTGCAGAAGTGAAATTCGTACTCGATGAGAAAGGAAAACCTATTGGTGTATATACTAAAGAACGTAAAGATGCGCATAAGTTAATTGAAGACTTTATGCTATTAGCTAACCGTAAGGTGGCTGAATATATTGGCAAACAAGGGAAAGGAAAAAACAAATTACCATTTGTATACCGTGCCCATGATGCGCCTAATGAAAGTACATTGACGACCTTTTCTCAGTTTGCCGCTCGTTTCGGATATAAGTTAAATACCAAAACAGAAAAGGAAACTGCGAAATCTATCAATGCCATGATGCAGAAGATTGAAGGTACTGGAGAGCAAAATGTATTAACGACTTTAGCCATCCGCTCGATGGCCAAAGCGATCTATACCACAAAACGCTCCAGCCACTATGGATTGGCCTTTGATTATTACACACACTTTACCTCTCCTATTCGTCGTTATCCCGATGTTATGGTACACAGACTCTTACAATTTTATCTGGATGGAGGAACAGGTATCAATGCCGATATGTACGAGAAATTAAGTGAGCATGCTTCTCAAATGGAGAAAAAGGCCGCAGAAGCAGAACGTGCATCCATAAAATATAAACAAGCGGAATATTTAGAAGATCAAATCGGTACAGAATATACTGGTATTGTTTCTGGAGTTACTGAATGGGGAATGTATGTAGAAATTCAGGAAAATAAATGTGAAGGTATGGTTCGTCTTCGTGACATAACCGATGACTTCTATGTATTAGACGAAAAAAACTACTGCATTATCGGACAGCGTAAGAAAAAAGTATATCAGCTTGGAGATGAAGTACGTATTAAGGTTAAAAAAGTGGATTTAGACAAACGTCAAATAGATTTCACCCTTATTACATCTGCATAATCTTTCACTTCGATAGCTATTCACTATAGCTATCGAAGCGAAAACATCATCGCAAAGTTATAAATAAATAAGGACGCTCAGAAAAGCAAAAAATATTTTCACTCAAGACTTTAGAGTTTAAGAATAAATCGATATCTTTGCGAACTTAAAATAATTAAGAACACAAATTAAATAACAAAAACAGGTCAATGCCTACTATTCAACAATTAGTTAGAAAAGGTAGAGTAGCTCTGGTTGATAAGAGTAAGTCACCAGCGTTGGACTCATGTCCACAGCGAAGAGGTGTATGTACACGTGTATATACTACTACCCCTAAAAAACCAAACTCAGCAATGCGTAAAGTAGCTCGTGTACGTTTAACAAACGGTAAAGAGGTTAACGCTTACATCCCAGGAGAAGGTCACAATTTACAAGAGCACTCAATCGTTTTGATTCGTGGTGGTCGTGTTAAAGATTTACCAGGTGTACGTTACCACATTATCCGTGGTGCATTAGATACTTCAGGTGTAGCAGGTCGTAACCAACGTCGTTCTAAATACGGAACTAAACGTCCTAAACCAGGACAAGCAGCGGCTGCGCCAGCAAAAGGTAAAAAGAAATAATTAAACGGAGGAAAGAAAAATGAGAAAATCAAAACCAAAAAAGAGAATCATTTTACCTGATCCAAAGTTTAACGACGTTCAGGTAACACGTTTCGTAAATAATATGATGGTTGATGGTAAAAAATCAATCGCGTATTCTATTTTTTACGATGCTGTAGAATTAGTAGAATCAAAAATTAGCGAAAACGGTTTAGAGACTTGGAAAAAAGCTTTAAACAACGTTATGCCAGCTGTAGAGGTTAAATCTCGTCGTGTTGGTGGTGCTAACTTCCAAGTTCCTATGGAAGTTCGTCCTGAGCGTAAAATTGCTTTGGGTATGAAATGGTTAATTTCATATTCACGCAGACGTGGTGAGAAAACAATGTTTGAAAAATTAGCAGGAGAAATCATTTCAGCTTCTAAAGGTGAAGGTGCTGCTGTTAAGAAGAAAGAAGATACGCACAAAATGGCTGAGGCTAACAAAGCGTTCTCACACTTCAGATTTTAATTTTGAAAAATTAAAAACATATGAGTACACCGACTTTAGAGGATCGATTTATTTCTTTCCACTAAGTCGGTGTACTTGTTTAAAAAACAAAAAAATTGCCTGTTAAAAGGCCAAGTACATACAAATATGTCAAGAAATCTTAAATACACAAGAAATATCGGTATCGCTGCTCACATTGATGCTGGTAAAACTACGACTACTGAGCGTATCCTTTTCTACTCTGGTGTAAACCACAAGTTAGGAGAAACTCACGAAGGTTCGGCTACAACTGACTGGATGGCACAAGAGCAAGAGCGTGGTATCACGATCACTTCTGCTGCTGTAACAGTATTCTGGAACTACCGTAACGAGAAATACCAAGTTAACGTTATTGATACTCCAGGTCACGTGGATTTTACGGTTGAAGTAAACCGTTCTTTACGCGTATTAGACGGATTAGTATTCTTATTCTCTGCAGTAGATGGTGTTGAGCCTCAATCTGAAACTAACTGGAGATTAGCGGATAACTATAAAGTTCCTCGTATCGGTTTCGTAAACAAAATGGACCGTTCTGGTGCTGACTTCTTAAAAGTAGTTAAGCAAGTTAAAGAAATGTTAGGTTCTGAAGCAGTAGCTTTACAATTACCTATCGGTGCTGAAGATAACTTCGAAGGTGTAGTTGACTTAATCAACAACCGTGGTATCGTATGGAATGAGCATGATAAAGGTATGACTTTTACGGAAGTTCCTATCCCTGCTGATATGGTTGACGAAGTTGCTGAATACCGTGAGAAATTATTAGAAGCAGTTGCTGGTTATGATG
>DAIQRP010000009.1:0-332 GCA_036786125.1 Sphingobacterium sp. | reverse complement strand
CGCAATCGTTCCTATGGTTTGTGGTTCATCTTTCAAAAATAAAGGTGTTCAAACCATGCTTGACTTCGTTATGGAGTTATTGCCTTCGCCATTAGATTCTGAAGGTGTTAAAGGTACTGACCCTCGTACTGATGAAGAAATCGTTCGTAACCCAGATGTTAACGAGCCTTTCGCAGCTTTAGGTTTCAAAATTGCAACTGACCCATTCGTAGGTCGTTTATGTTTCATCCGTGCTTATTCAGGTAAGTTAGAGGCAGGTTCTTATGTATTGAACACACGTTCAGGTAACAAAGAGCGTATCTCTCGTATCTTCCAAATGCACGCTAACAAAC
>DAIQRP010000174.1:0-5127 GCA_036786125.1 Sphingobacterium sp. | reverse complement strand
CAACTTTACTATATCGATGTGATGCCCATTTCCCTCGCATATCGGCAGCAAGGGATTCAAATATCTACAGGTCCTTATCTATCCAGCCTGTTAGATGCCAAATTAAAGAATGGCTCTAGCACTAAATTTGGAGAAAATGGATTGTATGGAAATGGTTCTGTTGGGGAAGGTCAGTATAAGATGATGCAAAAAATAGATTGGGGATGGCAGTTTGGAGCGGAATTTAAGTTAGGCTCAGGTTGGTTTATCGCTACGAAATATATGTTAGGTTTGCAGGACATCTTTCAAAATGCTAATGCTTATGATTTAAATGAGCAGCGGGGAAAGATCAGGCTGTATTCCAGAGCCTTTTTAGTTAACTTGAGCTATTCCTTATAATCTCAGCTCTTCATATCAAGGAAAAAGGCTTTAGATAGACTAAAGCCTTTTTCCTATTATGCAGTTAAGCGACTTCTCTTAAATCTACAGCTACTACTCTAGAAACTCCTTGTTCTACCATGGTTACTCCATAGATAACATCAGTACTTGCAATGGTACGTTTATTATGAGAAACTACGATAAATTGGGAAAGGTTGGAGAATTCCCGAATGATATTATTGAATTTATCAATATTAGTATCATCTAATGGCGCATCCACCTCATCAAAAATACAGAACGGTGCTGGTTTAGATAAGTATAGAGAAAAGAGTAACGCCGTCGCTGTTAAAGTCTTTTCTCCTCCAGAAAGCTGATTGATAGAAAGAGGGCGTTTTCCTTTTGGGCGAGCGACAATATCAATATCTGACTCCAACGGATTTGCAGGATCCGATAAGACTAAGTCACAGCTATCTTCCTCATTAAAAAGCGATCTAAACACCCGAATAAAGTTTTCTCGAACTTGGGTGAAAGCGACCATAAACTTATCCTTGGCATTATCATCTATCTCCTTAATGGTTTCCATTAGAGACTCCTTCGCCTGTAAGAGGTCGGTTTTTTCTTTATTAATAAAATTAAAGCGTTCAATAATCTCATCATAAGCTTCCTTAGCGAGGTAATTAACTGTACCAAACTCATTTAATTGCTTTTTCAGCTTTTCGCATTTAGGGACTAAGCTATCAAAAGATTCAATTTCTTCTGGAGGTTCTGATGCTAATAAGTCAGCAAGCTCAATTTTAAACTCGACAGAAAGGCGTTCTTTCAAGGTATTTAAATCAATCTGTAGGGTAGTTTTCTTATCCTTAATTGCTGTTATTAAAACCTCTGCTTGCTCCTTAGTACGTCTTAATTGGGCTAACTTATCTTCTTGTTCATTGACAAATTTACGAGCCGCAAAATACTCCTTTTCGGTTTCTTGAAGACCTTTTTCAAGGTTCTCCTTCTGCGCATACATCTCTACTAAATCCTCATCATCTGTATCCGCGGTTTCCACGGTAGTTTTCATGGCAACCTGTACTAATTCATAGTCTGTTGTATTTTTTAAAATACGCTCTTCTAAGGATTCTTTTTGACTTTCTCTATATTCTAAATCTTTCTGAATAGAAGCGACTTTATTTTGCTGTTGATGGAATTGTATATTCGCTTGATTATAGGCGTTATGCTCTTCATTCAAAATTTCAGTCAATTCATCAAAACGATCTTGAAGATCTATTAAGTCTTCCTTATAGCGTGCCAAGGTAGACTTTAATTCCTCAAGCTGCGGTTCTGCTGTAGTTAATTCCGTTGTAATCGCTTGCATTTTCTCCTCAATATCGACTTTACGCTTTTTCGTATTATCGATAAAGGTTTGATATTGTTCCTGCTTAGTTTTAACAGATACCAATTCATTTTGAAATCTATTGAGGACAAAACGGATTTCATCTAAGCTCTCCTTTTGGGAAGATAGACGTAGGCTTTCCAGAATTTTTGACTCTGCATCGATTTGTGCTTGAACCTGTTCTATAGCTAGGGATAACTCTTGAATTTCATTGGCTAGAATTTCCAGATTTTTAGCACGTCCTATTCTCTTTCCTTCATATATTCCTACAGAACCTCCGGAAAGACCTAATTTATGTTTAGTATACTTTCCATCTTTTTGAAGGATAATCAATTGTTCAGCAAGGTTATCCTGTTCGAGCTCAGAAAGATCTTCTGCAGCAATGAGATAGACATCTTGAAGCAGTTTCTGACAGAGTTTTTGGTATTTTTCTTCTACCTGAATAACAGATAGGGCAGCTACCATTTTCTCCTTATTCACTTGTAGAGTGGAAGGAGTAACATTTTCTATTGCATCTAGAACAAAGAAGTTTGCTCTACCCTTATCCGAATCGGCTAATAAATTAATGGCTTTAATCGCGTCCAACTTGCTATCGACCACATAATGGTTCATTGCTGAATCCAGGTAATTTTCTATGGCTACGCGATAGGCCTCTTCACAGAATAAGATATCGGAAAATAGGGGGTATGCCTTATCCCAATCCGCATTCTTTTTTAGAAATTTAATGGAATCAGGGAAGCCTTCCAGACTGTCCACAAGAGATTTGGTCAGGTTATATTCATTTTGTTTAGCATCTAAAGATCGTGATTTTTTAATAAGTTCATCACGTAAGCCTTGGATTTGACCTTCAGCATGCTGAATTTTAATGTGTAATTCTTCCTCCTGCTGGATGGCAGCATCAAAAATTTGCTGCTGACCTTCCACACGAATTTCTAACTCTTCTACTGCTGTATTAAATTGGTTTAATTCGAGTTGTTTAGCTTCCGTATCGGTATCTCCGCGCAGGGATTCCTGCACTAATGCATCTTTTTGAATCGTTAATACGGCAATTTGTTTTCCCAGGTTATGGATTTTCAATTGTGTATCAGCCACTAACTTGCTATGTCCTTCAAACTTACCTTTTGCAGAAAGCTGCTGTAGGCGTAGTTCATCGACATTGCTTTTATTTTTTGTTAAGGAGGCTTGCATCTGATCGAACTTTTGTTGTTCTTCAAATAATTCCTCCTGAAGGCGTTTTAAGGTATAGTCAATATGGTCCACCTGCAACTTATCTGCCGTTAATTCTGCATTAAGTCGAGATTCTTGATCGCTTAGGTTTTTTATCTTTTCACCTTTTACCTTTTTTTCAGACTCATAAGTCCGAATCTTATGGATATGTTCTTGTGTAGCTTTCTGCTGAACGGCTAAGTTTTTCTCTTCCGCAAGGATTGTTTCTCGTAGCGTTTGTAATTCTTTTTCTATACTTAGAATCTGTTCTTGAGTAACGGTCAGCTGCTCTTGTTGAGATTTCTCCTGCTCGTGCAAGTTTTCTAGAGACCCGGAATAATCGCCTATACGGTGGTAGGCAAGACTGATACTAGCCTGTTTATATTCCTCTTTAAGCTGAAAAAATTTTTCCGCTTTCTTAGCTTGATTTTCTAAGGTTTTTAAGTTTTTAGAAATTTCAAATAAGAGATCTTCTACGCGTGAAAGATCGGCTTCGGTATCTCTTAATTTGTTTAAAGTCTGTTTTTTACGGACCTTATATTTGGAGATTCCTGAAGCTTCTTCAAATAAGTTACGACGAGAATTATCTTTATTATTGATAATTTCGTCAATCATTTTAAGCTCTATAATAGAATAGGTATCAGCGCCAATACCGGTATCTAATAGTAAGTCTGTAATATCTTTTAGCCGACATTTTACATCATTTAATCGATACTCAGAATCTCCATTTCTAAATAATTTACGTGTAATAGTTACCGTGGTAAACTCTGTCGGTAAGATCCCTTTATTATTATTAAAGGTCAGGGAAACTTCAGCTAAGTTCGCTGGTTTCCGAGTTTGGGTTCCGTTGAAAATAATATTCTCCATTTTTTCGGAGCGGAGCATACGGGTACTCTGTTCTCCAAGAACCCAGCGGATAGCATCGACGACATTGGATTTTCCACAGCCATTAGGCCCTACAATTGCGGTAACACCCGAATTGAAGTTGATAGTAATCTTATCGCCAAAACTTTTAAATCCTTTTATTTCTAGCTTGGTTAACTGCATTTAGACCAAATTTATCTGCTTGATTAAGGTTACGAAAATAGTAAAATGTTTGCAGTAAAACTAATGATCTAAGTACGGAAAAGAGGCTTAAAAACAAGTATTTTTTAAGCCTCTAAAAATGGTTATCCAATACCTTGAATTATTGGCAATTACCAGTTTCTATATCACAAGTAGGACCTGAAGATATTTCAATTTTTGGCGCTTGTTGCGCAGCATCATAGGCCTGTTGTAAGGTCTGTTCAAAGACTTCTAAAGGCTGTGCACCGGAAATTCCATATTTTCTATCAAAAATAAAAAAGGGAACCCCTTTAAGTCCTAAATTTAATCCATCTTGAATATCCTGCTTAAATTCATATTTAAAATCATCTGAATGAAGGACCTTGCGGACTTCTTCTGCATCAAGACCTACTTGTGTAGCTAAAGAAACAAGGCTCTCTATATGCTGGACATTTAGCCCTAAGGTAAAATGTGCTTCCAATAGGATTTCTTTTAATTCATTAGCTTTATGCTGTGTATGCGCATAATGCAAGAGGCGGTGTGCATTTTCTGTATGGACAATTAATGCTTTATCCCATTGGAAATCAATCCCTACAGTCTGCCCCAATTGTTTGAGATGTCCAGTCATTTCTTCCACTTGACTTTTAGCCATGCCCTTGCGAGAAGCTAAATAATCTAAGGTGCTTAAACCCGGTTCATCTACAGGAATTGTAGGATCCAATTGATAACTTTTCCATTCTATTTCTACCTGATCCCGATAAGGGAAGCTGGCTAAAGCTTGTTCTAATCTCCTTTTGCCAATAAAGCAAAATGGACATATTATATCTGACCAAATTTCTATTTTCATTCTTTTATGTTAAACTGTAGAGCATTAATGTGAAGCCCTAAAGTGTTAGATTAAGTATGAGCGCGCTAGTTTTATTTATCTACGATTTATCTACAGAGTTTTAAACCTAGAGCGCGGTAATGAGTGATTAAGATCTTATAAATTGATAATAAAATCTTCTTTTTTAGTACGCACTTTTTTCAAGTTAACTAACCAGTCATTTTCAGCATCACGATAACCTAAAGTAAGTAAACTTACCGAGCGTAAACCTAATTTCTCCAAGCCTAATAAGGCATCTAAATCCGCATTGACAAAACCT
>DAIQRP010000173.1:0-5162 GCA_036786125.1 Sphingobacterium sp. | reverse complement strand
GCATAAAAGTATTCCGGTGGGTGCGGGATTAGGAGGAGGTTCTTCCGATGCAGCATATGTATTAAAAGCCCTAAACGAAAAATTTGAATTAGCGATATCGGCGGCTCAATTGGAGCAATATGCGGCACAATTAGGTGCTGACTGTTCCTTTTTTATTCAGAATACGCCCGTATATGCCCAAGGCATAGGCACTACATTTGAGCCTATTTCTTTAGACTTATCGGATTATTTTATGGTTATGATAAAGCCCGATATTCATATTTCTACCGCTGAAGCCTACGCTTCGGTAGTGCCCAATATCCCACAGACGGATTTAAAACGTGCGATCCAACTACCTATTCAGGAATGGAAATACCATTTAAAGAATGATTTTGAAGATGGTATCTTTGCGCGTTATCCGGCAATTAAAACATTAAAAGAGACCTTGTATGAGGAGGGAGCCATTTTTGCTTCCATGTCAGGTTCGGGCTCTTCTGTATTTGCCTTATTTTGGGAGCCTGTAGATATCGATCATTTGTCGAGCTTTGGGAAAATCTATTATCCCATAACCTTGTAAAGCTGTATTTATACAGCTTTTTTTATTCCGCAATTATCTGCTCCTTAACCAATTCTCTAGCCTCTTTTAAAATTTTCTTTTTGCGCTGTTCTGTTAATGGAATTTCAGCTAAAAACTGCTGATGTTTCAGTAAATCCTTTACGAGGATACATTGGGTCTTTAGTAATTTATCTTTTTCCTGTTTGGTTAATGTAGTTAGGCAGGTAATGGGATATAAAGCAGCATTGTCTACTCTTCTTTTGATACTCCATTCCTCTGGATAGTCCCAGCCTAAGAGATTGATCCCATAAAATTCTCCAAAACTTATAGCATCTTTGGTAAAGTAAGCATTGGTCACTAAGGCGCCAGCTGTAAAACTTCTATCGGCCTTAAAATAAGGATAAGATAAATCGGAGATATCTTTAAATCGAGATAGAAAATACATCGGTGTAGTGACTGTAATTTTAGCATCGATATCATTTCTAAATTTACATTCTATTGCATACATCATTTGCTCCTTGACGGCGATTACATCAATCTCATGTGTAACAGCATGCCCTTGCACGGTTTCACCGGTATGGGTCTGAAAACCATTTTCCCGAAATAGCGCAGAAACCCACTTTTCAAAGTAAAATCCTTCAGGGCCTAAATCCCTTAAAGCTTTCTTCAGGCTATATCTTGCGGCATAGGAGTTGCGTTGTTGTTTTAAAAAATGAAAGGCTAATTTATATAACTCCTTGGTACTGATACCATCATAAATTTTATCTTGAATACTGGCATATACCGATTCGACCAAGTCTGCGGAGGCTCCAGATTTTGATAGGGACTGTTTTAAACTTTGCGGTTCGAAAGGAACTAATTCTCCAGAATGCTTTTTTACGTGCATAGGGCTCTACATTATATTTATATCTATTGTCTAATAACGTCAAAATAAAGAGTAAAATGAATTTATTTTCACTTTTTTAAAAACCATCATAGGCTTCCTTTGTTTTGTTAATAAACTACAAAATTATGAGCGGACTAGTTAATTCAGTACTTAAGAGAGTAAAAAATAAAATCAACGAAGATTGTGTTGATGGGAATATTGCTGGTTCTGAAAGAATTCTTTCTGTAATTGCAGGAGGTTTCATTCTAGGGCTTGGCGTTCGAACCGTTATTAAAAGCCCTTTGACGGCAATTACGGAATTATCTTTAGGAGGGGCATTGGTCTACCGAGGGATTACTGGGAATTGTTCTGTAAAACGTGCTATAGAAAAAAACAAACCCGAAGAGGTAACGGTTATTGAACATCGTTACTTCGTCAAATAATAGGATTTTTTAAATACCAGAAATAGTATTTTTTAAGAAGTCATTAGCCATGCTAATGACTTTTTTTTATGAAATCATGACACAGTTCTCATATTGCTGTGACAATCCTTGACTTTATATATCCTAACTTTATAATGTTAAGGAGACCAATGGATTATGACGGATTTAAATTTTATAGAAGCTAGTATAGCGAGATTAGAAGAGCGAAAGGCGAAAATAGAACAGAGTGGACAGCATGAATTAATCAATAGTACATTTCCTGATCCCCGAATTTTAGAGGAATATCGTTCAGCAGGTTTAGCGCTGATTCGTGCAGGTTATGATGTGGAAGGCACCAATTTGATTATTAATTTTCTTAAAGAATCATTTATTGAAGCCATAGATTATGAGTTTAATTATATCGATGGTATGCAGACGCATGCGATGCCATTAACATTTGATCTTATTGAAAAATTGGAAAGTAAAAACTGCAAAGGCTTCCATTCCAATATTGAATTGCCTGCAGGAAATGCATTGATAACGCCTATATTCCAACAACAGGAAAAAATTAACCTCTCTTTGGAAAAGGCTAAAGATTACGCTAAAATCAATCCTATAGGCTGGATAGATCGAAGAGTTTTATCTTCATTTCCAACCTAAATGGTATAAAAATATCAAATGTCTATATATTAGGAAATGACTGTTCTAATTATAGATTATTCTGATTGTTTAGATAGTTAGTCCCAATACTTCGGTATTGGGATTTTTTTTTAAAAGTCCAATTTAAGTTGACTATCGGAGCCCTTTTTGGTCGTTTTGCGCAAGTGTGTCACAGGTTCCACCTGATGTGCAGAAAGATCTTGAGCATAGGGTGTAAAGAATTCTTTAATATGCGCTTCCTGGCTAGCTGCTAACCATTCTTCCCGCTGATTCTCCTCAATAATTAAGGGCATCCTTTTTTTGACATTATGAATTTCAGCAAGCTGATCATTAGCCGGAGTTGTAATAATACTGAAGCTTGGGTAGCGCGTTCCAGATTCGGAATCTATAAATTCAGACCAGATAATTCCCAAGGTAAAAATCTCCTTTTTGGGCATATAGATAAAAAAATTTTCTGTCTCCTGCTGTCCAGCTACCTGATGGGGTTCATAAAATCCATCGATATATAAAAGGCCTTTTTGCGTATGGATATAATTTTTATACGAAGGTTTTTGGAAGATAGTAGCGCAGTCAGCATTGAGTGTATTGGCAAACTTATTGGCCTCCTGCTCGGTTTTAATCCAATATGGTAGCAGTTTCCAGCGTGCTGTATCAATAGCATCTGGATTGATATTTAGCGTTACGGGCAGAAAGGGCCGGCTGAAGCCAGAGACATGGGCGATATCAGCTCCTTGATAAGCGACTATTTTCTTTTTTTTCTTTAATCGTTCTGTACTTGGATGAGCCGTATGATAACACATAGTTGTAGGAATTAAGAAAAATAAATTTACGCATAAAATAGGATAAAAAAAGCCCTCTTTAATAATATTAAAGAGGGCTTGCAGTGTTCCCGAAGGGAGTCGAACCCATATCGACAGAACCGGAATCTGTTATTCTATCCATTAAACTACGGGAACAGTGCCGCAAAGATATATTATTTCAGGATAAATAGAAATTATTCTGACGATTATTTTTTTAATCGATGACTTTAATCGTAAAACTTGCTCTAACATCGACCGAACCACCCGCTAAATTAAAATAATTTGCATTATTCCAATCTGCCGCAGAAACTCTAGATTTATTTAATCCATGCATTAATACTAAATCTACAGGAATACGCTCAGCAGTTTGTAAAGCTGTCCATACTCCAGAAAGACCTACAGTAGCATCGGAATAGGTATAAGAGACCTGCTCTTTCGTTGGGCCTACAAAAAAGAACTGATGCTCATCAGCTGATTCCGCAATTTCCTGATGTACAGGATGACCTTCTAAATCAAAGGCGGTAATCACTAAATTATAAGCACCTTTATGCAGGGTAATTTCTTTTTGGTCCGTCTGTCCAGCCAAAAAGCTAACTTTTACTTCCGAAGGGACATCTGTTCGGCCATCATTACGTGTAAATGTCAATGTTAAATTGGCAATTTCTTCATTATCGTGCTCATGTACAGGATCATCTTTTTTACAAGATGTAAATACTAATAGCATAGCGCTAATAATTCCTGCTGTTTTAAATAATCTGTTGATTTTCATAATTAAAAAGTATAGTTTAATGAAATTTTAATGTTTCGACCTAGTCCATGACTATAATATCTAAATAGGTCGGTATAGGATTTGTATGTTGTATTTAAAAGATTGTCTACCGAAACGGCTGTAGTCAGTTGATGCGTATACAATTTATGACCTGCAGATAAGTTCAGATTAATAAGCCCATATGCTGATGGTGCGGGAGCTAATTCATTAATCGCAGAAGTTAAAAACTGCTTCGCATATAATTCATTCGCCAGACCGATATGGTACCGATTTATAAATTTGCGCTCACGCTCTTGTTTCCAACGCAGTTCATGCTTTAAGGAGAAAGGAGGGATCAGAGGTAGATAAGTTCCCTGCTCGATATTTCGCGCGTAGCTGGTGGAGATATTCGCTGAATATTCCACATGTGAACTGAGCTCATAAAAAGCTTGGATATCAAGACCTCCAATAAAGGCATCATCTTGTTTAAATTCCCAAATTGGAAATGTTCCAGCCAAGTTTTGTAAAAAGTCTCCTGATGGAGTTACATAGATATAATCTTTAATATAATTGGCGAATAGATCAAATTGTATAAAGTTTTTACCCTCTTGAATACGTATACCATTTACCCATTTTAACCCTTTTTCAGCAATTAAATCTGGGTTACCGCGCTCATATCTGGCAGTACTCTGATGAATATTCTGACTGTATAACTCCTGAGCCGAAGGAGCACGCCAAGCTAATCCTAAATTGGAGGTCAGGCTGGTATGGTTATCAATATGGTAGTTGATGCCTATATTTCCGGAAATATTATGGAACTTTTTCGTGGAGCCATAAGCTTCTCCATAACGGTCTATACCTGCAGCATCAAAATACCTATAGTCATAGCGTAAGCCAAATTCATAATTCAACCGATTTAACTGCCTGTTATAAATTCCGAATACTCCCAATTGATACGCATCATAATTGGGAATTAAAGGAGTGTTAAAAGTTCCAGGATTATTATTATTCACCTGCATATTCCCTTGTAGACCGACTTGCATTTTTTGCGCAGCAGTATGATAATGATATATCAGATCTAAGCTCTGTGTCTTGAGGTCCATATCCATGCTTGGAATAGCAGATCTTCCAG
>DAIQRP010000172.1:2818-5179 GCA_036786125.1 Sphingobacterium sp. | reverse complement strand
CGTATAGATGGCTTAATTAATAATGCCGGGCATAATGATGCTGTAGGCCTAGCTTCCGGAAATTATGAACAATTTATGTCCTCTTTGCATAAAAATTTGGTGCATTATTACCTGATGGCTCATCATGCACTGCCTTTTTTAAAAGCGAGTAAGGGGACGATATTAAATATCTCCTCGAAGACTGCAGAAACCGGGCAGGGCCATACTTCAGCCTATGCCGCTTCCAATGGAGGCAGAAATGCCTTGACCCGGGAATGGGCTGTAGAATTATTACCTTTTGAAATCCGTGTGAATGCTATTATTGTTGCAGAATGTGCTACCCCTCAATATGATTCATGGATTCAGACCTTAGCAAATCCTAAAGAGGCCTTAAAAAAGATAAGCGATAGAATTCCTTTTCAGCATCGCATGACTAGGGCAGAGGAAATCGCCCAAACGGCCTTATTCCTATTGTCGGAACGCTCAAGCCATACGACAGGGCAGCTAATTTATGTGGATGGGGGCTATGTGCATTTAGATCGCTCCATTATTTATGAAGGTCAATAAAAAAAGCCGTACATGAACTGTACGGCTTTTTTTGAAGTTTATATCTTTTGAAGACTATTCGACAACGACACCCATTTGGCTGAATTTCTCAATTCTTTCTGCCACTAAAGTTTCTTCATCTTTAGGAATAAGGACAGCTAAGTCTGCTAAAATCTGCGCTTTTACTAATTCAGCTGCTGCAGCAGGATCCTGATGTGCTCCACCTAAAGGTTCTGGAATAATTCCGTCGATCAACCCGTTTTTCAACATGTTTTCCGCCGTTAATTTTAAGGCTTCAGCCGCTCTTTCTTTATGGTCCCAACTTCTCCATAGGATTGAAGAACAAGACTCTGGAGAGATTACTGAATACCAAGAGTGTTCTAACATATGTACACGGTCTCCAATACCAATACCTAAAGCTCCACCCGAAGCACCCTCACCAATAATAATACAGATAATAGGCACTTTTAGAATCGACATCTCCAATAGGTTTCTAGCAATAGCTTCTCCCTGACCTCTTTCTTCACCTTCAATACCTGGGAATGCGCCCATTGTATCAATAAAAGTGATGACCGGTTTATTGAATTTCTCAGCCATACGCATTAAACGTAAAGCTTTGCGGTAACCTTCTGGATTTGCCATACCGAAATTACGGTATTGACGCTCTTTGGTGTTTTTTCCTTTTTGGTGTCCAATCACCATAACAGACTGTCCTGCGATAGAAGCAAAGCCACCTACGATAGCTTTATCATCTCTAACGGTACGGTCGCCATGAAGTTCGATAAACTCGTCACAAATAGATTCTATATAGTCAAAAGTTTGGGGACGCTCAGCATGTCTTGCCATCTGAACTTTTTGCCATCCTGTTAGATTACTATATATTTCTAGTTTTGTTTCTTCTAGTTTTTGAGTTAGTTCACGTACGGTAGCGCCCATATCAACTTTCGTCTTTTCAGCTACTTGGTTCACTTTCTCTATTTGCAATTGTAAATCTTCAATTGGCTTTTCAAAATCAAATGTTGTTTTCATATATTTCTCTTATGAAAAAATGAGTGAGCTAAGTTAAATCATTTTTTCGCTATTTTAAAATTCTAATCATATAAACTCTTGGAAAGGTTTCTTAGATTTGTTGTTTAATAAACGGTAACAAGGAGTTAGCAACTCCTCATTTTTTATATTTAAGAAACGCATATGTGGAAAAATATTATATTTAAAAGCTTATTACTATTCATTTTACCTTTCAGTTTATCTGCCCAAAGTTATCCCGAAGTAATCTTTGATAATAGTACACTTACCGGAAATTATGCGAAAAGTATCGTGCATTATGAAGGAAGAAGCTGGGTTGAAAATGTGAATAAACACCTTCCCGTTTCTGATACCTTATTTTTTACTGCAGGAAACTCACTATCTTTGAAGTACTTATCCTCCGATTTAGGAAGCTGGTCTGTCGATCTTGTTCATAATAAACAGCAGTTTAATTATAAAGTTTCTAATACCTCCATCTTAAATTTAAAAATCTATGTGGAGTCTACTTTTACTAAAGCTGCAGACTTACCCCAATTGATAGTCGTTCAGGATAACCAGGAGTCTGTCGCTATAGATATGGGCAAATATATAGATGGATTTGCAACGAATATGTGGATGGAAGTAAAAATTCCAGTGAAGAATATTGCTCAGATTCGTCCGGGATCGCCTGTAACAGCGATTCGATTTAAAGATGCCGCAAAGTCTAATCAAGTACATCAGTTATTTGTCGATCAGGTGGAGTTTCTACCTTCGAATCATTCCCGTGTGAAATTATCTTCGGCAGCGATACTTTCTAAAGTAGAAAGTTTA
>DAIQRP010000172.1:0-2808 GCA_036786125.1 Sphingobacterium sp. | reverse complement strand
AGGTGGAATTATCTTGGCTGCTGCCTTTAACTCCAAGCATTCGTTATATTAAGGTCTATCGTTCGACAGATAAGGTGAATTTTCATCCGGTTCATATATTTCCTACTACTTTGCAGAAAGCTTTCGATAAAGTACCTGATATCGGTCAGACTTACTACTATAAAATTGCCTGGGTAGATTATGATTATTTGGAGTCTCCATTTTCCGAAGTAAAGGAGGTGAAACCCAACTATATGTCCGACTTAGAGCTGTTGGGATTAATCCAAAAAACCCATGCCAATTATTTTATAGACTTTTTTGATGTTAATTCAGGCATGTTCCTGCCTACGAAAAATCAAGAAAACCCCATAGTTTCCGTCAAGGAAACTGGATACGCGATTCTCTCTTTAATAGTAGCTGCTGAAAATAATTTTATTTCAAGACCTATTTTATTAAATCGGATGTCTCGGATTCTGAAATTCTTAAAGAAAGCAGAGCATTATGAAGGGGTGTTTCCGGCATATTTTGATGGCCGTAAAGGAAATGCCTTTTATATGGATCAAGTGAAGACCTATGATCTGACAGCCACGAGTGCATTAATGGAGAGTCTATTAGTCAGCAGGCAGTATTTCTTTAAAGATGAACCAGAAGAAATCGCATTAAGAGAAGCTATTACCGAATTATGGGAGCGGGTGAACTGGACTGCATTTTCCGAAAATCAGCAAAATGAAGTTCTTTTTAAATCCATCTCTCCGGAAGAAATACAGAAGGAAGGACCTAAATTATATGGTGTGAACGAGAGTTTAAATACCTATCTATTAGGTTTAGCCTCACCGAGCCATCCCTTGTTGGATTCCGCTTTTTATTCAGGTTATGCGACAGTACAGCAACAGGCTGACTCGACAGTACAGGGATTTGATATTGAAGATGCTATTGGGAATTCATATGAGTTTTTAAATTCCTTAAATAGCTCCGCAGTTTCGGTAATTGATACCCTTAGCCATTCATTTGCTATAGATACCTTAGTCTATGGCAAGCGCTTGACGATGCCGGTTTTAGATAAGCCTTTAATAGATACCTACAGGGTATTTATGACCTTGAATCCACATCAGAAAAATGATGGTTTATTCGATTACGAACAAGAGTTGAAAAATCTAATTGATATTCATAAAAATAGAGATAATGAATTATTTGCTGAAAGTGGCTCTTTGGATATTTGGGGAGTTCAAAATGCAGCTAGTTCCGAAGGACAAAACCTACTGATTCCGGCTCATTCTATTTCAGCTATAGCTTTTCAACGTCATTATGGAATCCAAGCGCTTAAAAAGCTATATGCATTATATGGCAATCAGATTTTTACAGAATATGGATTTAGAACCTGGTTAGATATTCATAATAATGATATTTCAAACCAGTTTAAAGCTTTAAATCAAGCCAGCATTGCCGTGATGATTGAAAATGCAAAATCAGGTTTAATCTGGAAATTATATCAAGAAGATCCAGATATTGCTCCAGTTTTAAAGAAATTCTTTTCCACGCAGAAATCGAACTAATCCGTGGAATTTGGGATTCCTAAAAATTGGATAATATTCTTGTGTTTATGCTAACTTAAATACTTATATTTACGATTCGTAAAATAAAAAACGTCTTAAATAATAGAATTTAGAATAGATGAAACGTATCAGTTATTTAGCCCTTATATTAAGTTGCACATTAGGGATGTTCTCTTGTCAGCCTAAAGCCATTCTTGTCAATCCAGGCGCTGTTGTTTCCAAAGATGGAACTGATGATGGATTACAAAATGTAAAAAAGGATTTCGAGGATGCTACACGCACAGAGGATGGTATAAAATTCTCTATTTCTTCGGATTTATTATTCCCGACCAATTCTTCCTATTTGACAGAAAAGGCGAAAGTGGAATTAAGCAAATTAGCGTCTATTTTGAATAAAGATAAAGTAGCTAAAATTCGTGTAGAAGGTCATACTGATGCTACCGGAACAGCGGAATATAACCAATGGTTATCCGAGAAACGTGCGAATTCCGTAAAAGCATTCTTAACAGATGCCGGAACAGCAGGAGCTAGAATTTCCGTTGTCGGATTAGGTCAGACAAAACCAGTTTCTGATAATAAAACTCCTGAAGGACGTCAGAAAAACAGACGTGTGGAAGTTATTATCTTAAAATAATTTCAATAGATATAGCGGCGGTTTTTTCGCTTAGAAGAAGAGCTTTATATCTGAAAAAAGACGCATAGTATGCGTCTTTTTTTGTATACGTCATAGGCTGATAAATTTTCAGCTTTTAATTGTCTTATACTCTCAATATTCCTTATTTTTGTAGCTCAAGAAATGGGGTTCTACTGAGGGATGCCCAAATCTAAAAGAGGAGATACATGTACTTAATTTTTGATACCGAAACAACCGGTCTTCCCAAACGTTGGGATGCCCCCATTACCGATACGGACAACTGGCCACGCTGTATACAGATTGCATGGCAGTTGCACGACGATATGGGAAATTTAGTGGAACATAAAGACTATTTGATTAAACCCGATGGCTTTAATATTCCATATGATTCGGAGAAAATCCATGGAATTTCTACGGAGCTTGCGGAGCGTGATGGGGTGCCATTAACTGATATTTTGGACGAATTTAATGCGGTTTTAAATCGAGCTAAATTTGTAGTCGGGCAGAATATTGGTTTCGATATTAATATTATGGGATCTGAATTCTATCGCTATAATGTAGAATCTCGGATGGCCAGCATGCCCGTTTTAGATACCTGTACCGAGGTAACGGCTGATTTATTAAAACTTCCGGGAGGACGTG
>DAIQRP010000171.1:2955-5286 GCA_036786125.1 Sphingobacterium sp. | reverse complement strand
TGACGTTGTGCTGAAATGGATTTATTACTTATGATATCTTGCAGGTTCCATTTTAAAGAAATACCTATATAAGGATTTGACTGCGGGAAGATGATATTTCCTTTTTGATATGTATACCCTGCAAATACCCCCAAATCTGGGATATTCCCTTGTCGAGCAGCTTTCTCAGCCAACTCCGCTTTATCTTTATTCAGTTCAGCAAGTTTAATATCTAAATTCCCTGCAATGGCCTCATCTTGAATTTCCTGCTCCGACTGTGCCTGAATAACTGTGGGGTCTATCTCCATTAAGTCTTGCTGTTGTATAGATAAGCCTGTTAGTAAAGCCAATTCGCTGATATAATCCTCTCCTTCTATTTTTAATTTAATCAAGTCCTGCTCTTGATCTGCCAAATTCGCTTCTAAACCATATAGCGAAGCGTCAACTGTTTTCGCTGCTGCAAGAGCAGATTTCACATCGTATAATTGAATCTTTGCCAATTCAATATGAGCCAGCAATTCCACCTGCTTATGTTTATTAATTAAAGAGGCAAAATATAATTTCTCTACAGCCGCATTTATCTGATTGGAGGACTTTTGTTTTTCCAACCTAGCCATTTCCACCTCTTTCTCCGCAACGGCAATTCCTGTAGCTATTTTCAACTGTTGGGAAATAGGCTGATAGATCGATGCTCCAGCATTAAAGGTATGGTTCTGTCCGAGCTTAAAGGATTTATCTTCATTCGGCAGTGCGATTTGCATCGTCTCACTTAAGGGTAAGGTTCCAAAAGAACCCTGTGCAATAACAAGTTCGCCTGTATTCACATTAAACTGATACGCTGAATTGAGCTGTACTGCTGGAAGTCGCTTTACCTTATCCTCCTTTATTTTCTCTTGACGTTCGAGAATCTGGAGGTCTCGAATTTTATACAATCTATTTGTATGCAGAGCCGCCTCTTTAGCCTGCTCCAAAGTGATTAGAGAAGGCACTTGAGCATAGCTTAGATTAAGCCATGTTAGGCATATGGCCAAAATGGAAATCGTTCTATACATGTGATTCAATTTCATGGTGTTCTAAATTATGATCTGCAGCAATTACATCGCTAGGTTTGATCCATCCAATATATAATACAGGAACTGTTAATAAAGCCATTAACATCGACCAGATTACTCCAACGGCAATCACAGATGCTAATGGAGACCACATTGGAGAGCCCGAAAGAATCATCGGCAACACCCCTATAGCAGCAGCCATCGCGGTTAAAAAGATAGGTCTTAAACGTCTTTTCCCGGATTCTATGGCCGCTGTTCGAATATCCATGCCCTGATGTTTAATAAGTTCATTGGTATGGTCGATTAGTATAATCGCATTTCGAACAACGATACCCGACAGACTGATGAGTCCCACAAATGCAGTAAACCCAAAATTATTTCCAGTAATATATAGTCCAAACATGGCTCCCAATAGACTCAATGGTATGGTTAACATAATAATTAAAACCTCTTTTACGGATTTAAATTGAAACATCAGAATAAAGAAGATAGCTACTAAAGAAATCAATAACACTAAAATCATCTGCGAGAATGTTTCTTTTTGGTTGGCATACTCCCCACCATATTCCATGCGGTATCCATTTGGAAGATTTAATTTTTCAATTTTCGGCTGTATACTGGCCAATAACTGTGAAGGTAAAAGAGATTCATCGGTTTCTGACTGAACAGTTAAGGTTCGAACGCCATTTCTATGCATAATTTTTCCGGTATGCCATTCAGGACTTACCGTAGCAATCTGTCTTAATGGAATTGCGGCATGAGTTACTGGAGAGGAGACATAAAAGTTATTTAAATCAGCATAATTCTGACGTTGCTCCGTATCCAATCTAAATTGTACATCCACCACATTTGACCCTTCATAAATCTGAGTGACTGTAGCTCCTGAGAATCCCGTATACAATAATTTAGCGATACTTTCTGTCGTAAATCCCATTCGTTCAGCTTCGTCTTTTAAGACAATATTAAGCCCATAGGAATCTTCCTTAAAGTCATTTCTAACCATTATACTTCCTGGAGTTTCTTTAATTATTGCTGATACCTGCTCCGACAGCTGCTTTAAGATGCGGATATCTTCTCCGATAATACGGACTTCTACTGGAGCTTTTAAAGGTTGCCCCTGTTGCATAAGTTTAACCTCTGGTCTACCTTCTGGAATCCAACGATCTACCTTCTGAGCTAATTCCGCAGCCAAAGCCAATGTACTTTCTTCATCTTCGGTATTGATTAAAATCTGCGCATAATTTGTCTCTGGAACTTCTGGAGAGAAGTTATAATAAAAGCGCAGTGCTGAAGAACCTAC
>DAIQRP010000171.1:2424-2945 GCA_036786125.1 Sphingobacterium sp. | reverse complement strand
GAAACTGGTAATTCGCTTATCGGATTTTATATTATCTTGCACGCGGAGAATCGCTTCTTCCGTCTTATCTAGTTTCGTTCCTGTAGGCATCCATAACTCAACTACAAATTGATTTCTTTCTGCCGCAGGAAAGAATTTCTGCTTAATGCCAAACTTATATAATAAGATCGCAGCAACAATAGTAAGGAGACTGATACTCACCACCAGTTTAGGCCATTTCACAGCCCATTCCAATAGGTTATTATATCCCTGCTGCATATAATCTAATAAGGAAGGTTTTTTCTGAACCTGCTGCGCTGCTTTTGGGTCGTGTAGTCCCTTTTTAATAAAGGTATAGCAGAGTAAAGGCGTTAAAACCATAGCCACAATAAAGGAAGCGCCTAAGGCAATGGCCACCGTAATCGGTAAGGCATGGATAAATTCCCCTACTGCTCCCGTTAGAAAAACCATCGGAAAGAAGGCTGCTATAATCGTTACTGTAGCTGCTAATACAGGAACAACCAAGTCTGAAGCAGATCGCC
>DAIQRP010000171.1:0-2414 GCA_036786125.1 Sphingobacterium sp. | reverse complement strand
CCCTTCATCTAATAATTCAATATAATTATCAGCTATCACGATCGCATCATCGACCACCATTCCTAATACGACAATTAATGCCGCTAAGGATACTTGATGCAGTTCAATTCCAAACAGATGCAATAAGGCAAAAGTTACAGCTATACTCATCGGAATAGCCATCGCCGCTACCGAAGCTACTCGAAACGGTAAAAGAAGGATAACTACAATCACCACGGAAACAATTGCCAAGAAAAATTCCTTAATAAAATGGGAAATATTCTGGTCCACCATTTCCGGTTGGTTGACAATCGTCTGAATGCTGACATGCTCTGGAAGATCAGCCTGCAGGAGGGCTAACTTTTCATTTACCTCCTCTCCAAATTTCACAATATTATTTCCTTCCTGCATCTGTATCGCTAAAAGCATCGCTTTTTCGCCATTGACAAATATCTTACTCGTCGGATCGGCATAAGTTCGAGATAAGGTAGTAATATCTCCGAGACGGACTACCTCTCCGGTCTTAGAGGTGGAGACCACCTGATTAGCGACCTGCTCCTGTGTGGTATAATACCCCTTGGTATAGACGGAAGTCTTCGCCTGCTCAGACTCTATATTACCTGAAGCATGCAGCATATTTTGAGATTGAAGCACAGACATCACATTTTGAACAGAAACTCCATATTGAGCTAAGGTTTGAGAATTGGCAGAGACGACAATCTGTTCTTTCTGCTCGCCTATACGTTTAATCTTAGAAACCGAAGGAATGGTACGCAACTGATCTTCTAGTTTTTGACTGTACGTTTTAAGTTGCTCATAGGATAAATGATCTGATACTAAACCGATAACCATAGCTTCAGTATCTCCAAAATCGGAATTCACCAAAGGGCCGACTACGCCCTTGGGGAAATCGATCTGCTTAGCTATTAAGAGCTGATGCCTTAATTTAGACCAGAAGACATCCGGTTGTTTCACATTTTCATTTAACTCCACATTGACAACGACCATCCCGTCGCGGGTGGTGGAATAGGTCTTTGCTTTTTTTACCTCCGCAAATTCAAATAGGTACTGCTCTAACTTTTGAGTTACCTGACTTTCCACCTGACTGGAATTTGCACCAGGGAACATAGCTATAACTAAACCCTGTCGAATGGTAATTTTAGGGTCTTCTCTTCTCGGCATATGAAGCAGGGAATTCACCCCGACTATAAATAATAGTACGAGCACGGAGAGCGTGACCTGCTTATATTTTAAGGATGCTCTAACAAAATTCATAGGAGAGTTATTTTACGATTTGTATCGATGAACCATCGGCCAATTTATTTTGTCCGGCAGTAATTAATAAGTCCGTTAATTCCAATCCGGATAGTACTTCAATTTTAGATTGGATCAGTTGTCCCAAGCTTACTTTACGCTTAAATGCCTTATTTTGGGATTTATCGGCGATATACACATAACTTTCTCCATTGATATCATGTAAGACACAGTCTGCAGGTATAGCTATAAGCTCTCTAGATCCTGCCGTAGCGATACGTAACTCCGCAATCATCCCCGGGCGGATGAGGTGTTTGGGATTAGGCAGTTCTACTTTTGCGGTAAATGCTCTCGAGCTCGGATCCGCAGCAGCACCAACCTCTGTAATCTTTCCGGAAAATGTAGAATCTACAGCAGCAATATAGACATCGGTCTGCTGACCAATTTTAATCTTATGCAACTCATTTTCAGGGATATAAGCATTGACCTTCACGGTATTAATATTCGAGAGCACTATCACCGGCATCCCCGGGCTGATAATCTCTCCTACTTCATTTAATTTCTTAACGACAACTGCATTTAGGGGAGCATAAAGTCGGGTGTCGGAAAGGTTTTTCGCTTGCAGTTTCTGTTGGGACTTGGCCTGATCTACGGCGAAAGATATTTTCTTAAAATCAGCTTCAGAAAGGCTATTTCTATCGAACATCATCTTCAAGCGATTATATTCATCCGTGCTTTGGGCCACTTGTACATCAGCCATTTCTTTCGCAATAGCATAGTTCGAAGGGTCTAAAGCCGCAATCAGCTGCCCCTTGCTAACTAATTCTCCTGATATTGATTAATCTTTCCAGCTACCATAAAGCCTAATTTTACGGTTTCTGCACCTTCAATATTACCTGAAATCTGGAGTTGGGATTGTGTAGAAAGTTTTTCTACAGCCGAAGTATGTACTGCAATCTGGCTGTGATTGTCTACTGAATCTGTTTGATTTTGGTTTTTACTTTTACAGCTGACCAAAATCAAAGCGATAAAAAACAAAGAAGAGAGGTTTATCCTTTTCATATACTAAACTTGATTGATTGACAAAATTGAGTATAATGAAGTCTTGATTTTTTAATATACATTAAAAAATCAAATCAGAGGATTTCAAAATGAGTAGAAAAACTACTTTTTAGAACGAA
>DAIQRP010000170.1:0-5369 GCA_036786125.1 Sphingobacterium sp. | reverse complement strand
GGGCAACATAATTCCTCCTGATCCTACACGAATGGATGATGTTTGAGAGGCAATATGTTCAATAAGCACGGCCGTTGCGGAGCTAGCTACATATTCCATATTATGATGTTCAGCCACCCATATTCTAGAATAGCCTATTTTTTCAAGCTGTTGTGCAGTACGTACTGTACGTGAAATCGCCGTGCGTATATTTCCACCTTTAACGACTGTTGCTAAATCTAAAGCGGAGAGTTTGATCGATTTTTTCATAAGATAAAATTATCAATCTCTAGGCGCAATAATGTAATGGAATTGTTGAATTTATAGCCCTATGCAACTCGTGATGCGCTGATGACAATTAACTCTTGTTCGGCATTGGTAGAAAAAAAGTAAAAATGCGATTTATCGTCTTTAATTTTATGCTTTTTCTTTAATTCTTCAGCTTTAATGGGGAAATTTTTAGTTACCACATTTCCAGCTTCGAAATTTTTAGATTTCTTAAATTGACCATATTTCTGGACCTGCTGAATCCTAAATATTTTCCCTATAAAATCAGATACTAAAGTCTCTGCGCTATAGATATGGCTATGTTGTGCTACTTTATGCAGCCCATACTGTTGGGCTATACTTTTAAATGCGCCGGCTTTAGTCAACGAGACATCCGGTTCATATAGAAAACCTTTAGGATCCGCATAACGCAGCTCTATAGCCTGCTCTTCGCTATAGGTAAATTGAAATATTTGGCTATTGTGTGGGGATAGTTTGACAGCCCTAATTTCAGGTTCCTGATCTGTCTGCTGATCCTGCACAAATAGCAGTTCCTTGCAGTCATTATCCAAACTGATAATATATACCTGAGCGACCTTTTTCAACTCTTTTAATGCGGCAGAAATATCCAGTAAAGGGGCGACTTTAGTAATGATATATCGTGTTTTAGACCAGAGCTGATCTTGTAGGGCTACGATATTCGGTTCGCAATCACTTAATAGAAAGACCTTTTTTTGATTAACTCTTCTGGAAGGATCTGAATAAATATAGTCGACCTGCAAATCCTGCTGCAGGTAGTGAGTAGCATCTCCGCTATAACATTCCACATTAGTCGCATTTAGGCGCTGCATATTATGTTTTACAATAGCGGAAAGCTCGGGATTAATTTCACAGTGTACCACCTGTCTAGCTTTTTGAGAGAAATAGTAGGAATCTACTCCAAAGCCTCCAGTCATATCAATCAAGCTTGTATTAGGCTCGATTAAGGTCTGCTTAAACAGGGCTGTTTGTTCGGAGGAACATTGCTCCATATTGAGTTTTTCTGGAAAATAGATTCCTGCCGTACTTTCCCAAAGGGGTATTTTTTTCTTCGCCCGTTGAGCCGCATCAATCTGTCCAGCAAGCACAGAAGAACTGAGCTCAGGAAAAGGACTTTTCTGGAGTGCTATTGCGGCCGGAGAATCCAGCTTATGCGCCTTTAAAAACGCTTGAACTTCGGGATCGAGAATATGTAAATTCATTAAATCTGTTGCACTAATAATTGACAAGTATAGCTATCCTTTAATTCAGCAATCACTTTTTTGTCTACTAATACACGGTCTATAGTTTCTTGATTATAATAACGTATGGTAATCAGTTCCAAATCAGCTTTAGTCTGTACCTGAAAGCGTTGTTCTAATTCTGAAAGTAATTTTTGGATATTTTCTCCCGTATCATCAACGGAGACGGAAAAATTAATAGCTGAATTCCGCATCATATTGGTTTTAATACGATGCTTAAAGAATAAATTAAAGATATGACTCAAGTTATCTTCTAAGATAAATGAGAAATCCCGAGGCATAATATTAATATATACCTGATTTACTTTAAAAATAAAAGAAGGGACAGGTAGAGTCTGCTGTGTAGCTTTAATCAGGGTACCCGGTGCCGTATAATCGATAAAAGAACGTACGTTTAGCGTAATGCCTTTATTTTGTAAAGGCTTAATGGTTTTGGGGTGGATAACCGTAGCCCCATAATACGTTAATTCAATGGCATCGGTATAGGATAATTCTGGAATTAACTCCGTTTTATTAAACCATTTAGGATCGGCATTTAAAACTCCGGGAACATCTTTCCAAATGGTGACTGCCGTAGCATCTAAACAGGAGGCAAAAATAGCAGCTGAATAATCAGAGCCCTCTCGACCTAAAGTGGTACTGAAATTTTCCGAAGTAGATCCGATAAAACCTTGTGTAATAACAATATGGTTTTCCAGTATCTGTGGCAGTGAAGCTTGAATGGCTTCCTGAGATTTCTCCCAGTCTACGCGCGCTTCCCGGTACAAATTATCCGTAAAAATATAATTTCTAGCATCTATCCAGACGCAGGAGATTCCTTGTGCTTGAATATATAAGGCTATAATTTTAGTCGAAATAAGCTCTCCTAAGGATACAATCTGATCAAAAATATAATCGTAATCATCTACCGGCTCTTCTTCTAAAACCCATTCTATTTCAACAAATAAGTTTGAAATTTCGTTATATACTTTTTCATTTTCTAAGCCGAAAAGCTCTTCAATCAGCTTGAAATGATACGCTTTAACCTCATTTAATAAGGAAAAAGCACGACCATCTTGAGCAACATATGACTTGGTAATCTCTTCCAGATGATTCGTTGTTTTACCCATAGCGGAAATAACAACGAGTAAAGAGTTATTTTGGTAGGTTTCAAGAATCTTCTTTACATTTTTTATGGCTTCAGCATTTTTAACTGAAGCACCACCAAATTTAAAAACTTGCATTTTCTCTTTAATTAGGATTGATTTTTTCGTTTTAAACTCTCCACGTATTGAATACCTTGAGGGCTTAATAATTTTTTAATTTCTTCATATGGAATCCGTAATTCCGTCTCTCCCTCTGCATAGGATTTAATTTCATATACATTATAGAAGAAGAGTATATCTTTAGGCTCTAGAGCAAAATTATCGGCTAGGGCAAATTTACCTTCATCAAAAAAATAGCTATCTGAAAGGGAGCTATCTTTGGCAATATTTTCTTGTTTTCTAAAAATGCGTTCAGCAATTTTTACTAACTCTTGCTGAGCATCTTTGGAAAATAAATCATTTAATTTAATTTCCTTTTTCTTCAGCCTATCGTAATGTTTAAATAAGACTACCCTTAAGCCGTGAGCGCCACCCGTATATTCTTCAATATGATTGGTTAATGTTAATAGTAAAGGGGTATTTTGAAATACACGAATTGTTCTTTCCGTATACCAAGGCACAAAATCTGTGACCGAAGATTCTTCGACAAATTCATTAAAGGCCATAATAAAGGCTTCGGAAACTTGATCCATATTATCTTCACCATCGGAGTAGATGGCGTCTTTCACTAAACTGTTTATGCTGCTATCCTGAAAGACAGGGAAGGAGGCTCGGAGATAAGTGGTATCATGACCTTCTTCTTTGTTTGCTAAATACTTACTGCTTTTATAAAAATGTGTTAAGGTATATTGAGCAGTATCTGGCAATTCCGTAGCTGTCATCGCAGAAGTTCCTGAGGATTGACAAGCAGCAACGCTTAATAAAGAACAGAATAATATAGAATATTTATTGAAAAACATAAAAA
Source organism: Sphingobacterium sp. (assembly GCA_036786125.1). Taxonomy (GTDB): domain Bacteria; phylum Bacteroidota; class Bacteroidia; order Sphingobacteriales; family Sphingobacteriaceae; genus Sphingobacterium. The sequence goes on along the minus strand of DAIQRP010000170.1, from coordinate 1,794 downwards.
AATAGGCTAATAAGTGATGGAAACATTTAACCATTCGGGATCGAAAGTAGCCTGATATTTTTTGTAAAAATTTATAGCTGGTTTATTCCAATCTAATACTTGCCAGACCATACCCTGATAACCTTTCTCTTGACCATAGGCTAAGGTTCTGTCAAATAATAATTTGCCTATTCCAGATCCACGTTCCTTTTCAGTTACAACGAGATCTTCTAAATATAATCGACAACCTTTCCAGGTTGAATAACGGACATAATATAGGGACAGACCAACAACTTTACCTTCCACTTCTGCAACAAACGCACCCCAAACAGGATTTGGACCAAATCCCGCCTCTACAAAACTATCCATACTGACGGTCACTTGCTCCGGAGCTTTTTCATAAAGAGCCAACTCTTTAATCAGTTCCATCATAACAGGACAATCTTCCTCAATCGCAGGTCTGATAACAGGTCTATTCATTATTCTTAAAATGTTTAATTACTCGTTTTCCGAATATGGTACTTCCCACACGAATTAACGTACTTCCTTCTTCTATAGCTAATTTGTAGTCTGAAGACATCCCCATAGAAAGTATGTCAAAATACTCATCTTTTCGGAAAAAACTTAATTTTATACCATCAAAAAGTGATTTTAATTCATAAAACTCTGCTTTTACCTCTTTTTCATTATCGGTATTTGAGGCAATACCCATTAATCCACGAATGCGAATGTTTTGTAAAGACTGAAACTCTTCATCGCGCAACAATTCAATAATTTCAGCATGATCCATGCCAAATTTTGTGTCTTCCTCCGCAATATAAACTTGTAAAAGACAATCGATAATACGCTGATTTTTTAAAGCATGTTTATTAATCTCTTTTAATAATTTAAAACTATCTACCGAATGGATTAAATGAATAAAAGGAGCAATATATTTAACTTTATTACTTTGTAAGTGACCGACTAAGTGCCATTGAATATCTTTAGGTAAGGCTTCGTATTTTTCTACTAACTCTTGTACTTGGTTTTCACCAAAAATACGTTGGCCAGCTTCATATGCTTCTAAAATATCTTCATTAGGTTTTGTCTTTGAAATAGCAACAAGGCTAACCTGTTTTCCTTGTAATTCCTTATTTAATGCGTCAATATTTTTTGCAATACTCATATGTGTGATTAAAAATAGATAATTAAACCTTTTAAAGAGTCAATTTACACTCCTTTTTGTAAATTTGTACAAAACTACAAAATGCATCGATTAATAATAAGTATAATAGTCCTGATTTTTTCGCTCAGCGCTTGTCGCCAAACAGCAAGTCAGGGACAGCTTTCTAAAGCAGATATGGCTAATCTTTTGACAGATATCCATTTAGTAGATGGATATATGAATACCCTGCCTATAGATAGCTCTAGAAAAGTCGTTTCAGGCCTTTATACGGAATTATTTAAAAAATACAATACGGATTCTGCTACGTTCAAAAAGAGTTTAGAATTCTATTCCAAAGATACAAAAGAATATGCTGAAATATATACTAAAGTAGAAGCAAATTTAAATGATATCAATGCGAAATACGCTAAACTTGATCAGCTCAAAATAGATTCTGTTAGGCATTTAGATTCTATCAGTTCTGATAGCCTAGCGCGTGTAAAATTCCTGGAAAATAAAGCCTTAAAAATAAAGGACTTGCTGTTCCATGTTGCAAAAGATAGCACAAAAGTGACCTTCTCCACCTTGTATGACGACTTCTTAGGATCTATTTATATGTATGGTCCTGCAGCGACGTATACTCATAATAAAAATCAAATTACTCCTCCACA
>DAIQRP010000169.1:0-5578 GCA_036786125.1 Sphingobacterium sp. | reverse complement strand
ATTTCTATATGCACATTTTATACACATCGGTTTTCCACAATATGTGAATAACTTAAATACTCTGCTAATGCCTGTTAAATAACAGGAATTTCCTAAAATAAAATTTACACATTGCCCCTTCCAGTATTGAACACGAATTTTCAAAATGGCATGTTTAAAATGGCATACTCAAAATGACATACTCAAAAAGAAATGCTTAAAAAGAAATACTTAAAAAGAAATGCTTAAAAATACATGCCCATCGATGCATGGAAAAGCAAAAAAAATCAAAAAAAAAAGCTGAACATCGCTGTTCAGCTTTTTATATAGATGACTAAGGTTATTAATTCGAGCGTTTAATTAACACCCAACCTTTATAAACTTTTGTTTCATTATTCTTTTTCGTCTCAATCAGGTAATAATAGGTACCATCATTTAAATTGCCACCATTCCACTCATCCTTGTAGTTTGAATTTTTGTATACCTCATTACCCCAACGGTTGATAATCGTTAAACTCACCAATTCAAATCCTTCTCTACCGACAATGACAAAATTATCATTCTTACCATCTCCATTTGGAGTTATGACATTTGGAATAAGTAAACCTCTGGCTATAATATCAATATCTACGCGTGCAATAGAAGTATTTCCAGCTTCATCAACAATTTCATATTCAAAATAATCTAATCCAGTATAACTTGCATCAGCCGTATAGATTACCGTACCATTTGTCTGCACTTCGACTTTTCCATGAGTAGGATAAGTTACTATTCGAATACGATCCACCAAAATTGGGAAAGATCCGGTGATATCATTTTCTAAAATATTAATAGTTACAGAAGCATTTGTCTCTACGGAAGCCTGATCATTAACTGCCTGAGGTCCGGATTGTGCTAGCTTCGTTAGATAACTTGAATATGCATCTCTAGCGCCAGAAGTTAATAGTCTTCTGCCATGCTCCCCTTCCTTATCGAAAGTAGTGATATCTCCAATCCAATTGGCTCCACCAGCATACTGAAAGATCTGTGCTTTAGGGTCGATATAGGCTAGACCATTAGTCAGTCGATTATGCTGTAAAGTGAATTTCGTATTGACCTCATTATTTCCGAATATATGCCATATCCTATTCATCCCTATTTCTTCATTCGCTACCTGAGCTGAAGAAGCATCAAAGTCTTGCACGGATACATATAATGTACTCGCTCTATCCGGACTTAAGGTCGCTGGAGTATAATCCTCTTCTGCAATCCCTACAGGGAAGATAAAAGTAGCTCGAGCGGCTAACTCTTTAATAAGATGACCTTTTATACTATTTTCTGTAACCACCATACGTTTAGGTCCAAAATTCACTAAACTCGCATCGGGTCCTAAATGAAAATCATTTCCATTTAAAATAACATGAGCTCCATCTACTGCAAAATCAAATTGCTTCTGCAACTGCAGTGCATGACTACTCGCAGCAGCCATATTCTCATAACCTGGATTTGCAATTTCCGAAAGAATCAGATTATTCGGATTCCGAAGTTCGATATTCACTTGAATTCCTAAAGCATTATTCCCATCAATATAAGTCGCTGATGAAGGAGTATTATCATAATAGGGATTAGTTGAAGGATCATGAATAATAATCTTTCCGGTTCCAGTAAATTTCGCTGTCGGAGCAATCCATATATATTTGGACCAAATTTCTACAGTACCATTAATCTCCCAATTTGTATTGGGCCCAAAATAAAGATATTCAGAGAAATTTAATTGGACGGTACCTGCATCCACACGCAGTGTAGAGTTATCAGAAAATACACCTTGGGCTGCATTTTGGGCATGTACAGAAAGGGAACATATTAGACTGGCTAATAGGAAGCCGAAATAAGCGAAAAATTTATTTCTCATATTAAATAAAAAAAGCATTAAAACTAAACCCACTGAACTAAAAAGAGCTTACAATTACGGTATCCTTTTCTCAGATATAAAAAAATGGTTTAATAATTAAAAGCAAATATATATAAATAACCTATATATAAATTAATTACTGCCCAGAAGGTTTAAACCTGTAGATATTATTCTACTAGAGTTTTACTTGCTTAAATTTATCTTGATGATTTAGAAACCACATATAGGTTGCAGATATTCCTTCTGCGAGCTCTACGCGCGGTTTCCAGCCTAAATTATGCAATAAAGAAGAGTCCATTAATTTCCTTGGCGTTCCATCAGGCTTGGAGCTATCCCAAATGATTTCACCTGTATGTCCTACAATTTTTTGAATCGTTAGTGCCAGTTCCTGAATACTTAAATCAGAGCCTTTACCTACATTATATAAGTAATGAGGCAATCTATTGAGTAGCGCAAAATAAACGGCTTCCGCAAGGTCATCTACATATAAAAACTCCCGCAATGGCGTTCCAGATCCCCATAAGGTAACAGGTATATTTCCGGCTATTTTAGCCTCATGAAATTTACGCATCATAGCCGGTAATACATGGGAAGTTTCTAAATCGAAATTATCTTCCACACCATATAAATTAGTCGGCATTAAACTGACGAAGTCCTTATTAAATTGATTACGGATCGCTTCACAAGCTTTGACTCCAGCAATTTTAGCTATAGCATACCATTCATTCGTCGGTTCCAAAGGAGCCGTTAATAGATACTCCTCTTTGAGGGGTTGAGGAGCCAACTTTGGATAGATACAAGAAGATCCTAAAAATATAAACTTATCCACATTATGCTGGTGAGCAGCATCGATAAGGTTATTTTGAATCTGTAGATTTTCCATCAAAAACTGATAAGGATAACTTTGATTGGCCATAATTCCACCCACTCGGGCTGCCGCATCAATAACTACCTCAGGCTGCTCTGTTTCAAAAAAAAGCTGCACAGCGGCCTGATTACGCAAATCTAAATCCGCGCTGCTCATACCGATCAGCTGCGTATATCCCGCAGCTTCTAGTTTTCTCCAAATGGCAGATCCAACCATTCCACGATGTCCAGCGATATAAATTTTTGCGTCCTTTTTCATAACTCGTTTGATGAATATTAATCCATACAAAAATACAGTTAATCCGTTAAAGAATTTATATAAATACGTCATTTTACAGCTAAAAATCTTACCTTTAATTCAGGTCATCCTGATAGATCATATCGTAAAATACCAAATAGGGCTTATAGAAGCTGAGATCAATTCAAAAAGCATTAACAGTGTATTATTAACAAACTCTTAATTTGCAATCTTATGGACTTTAGTAAAGAAATCATTTTAGAAGACGATCGCATCCGATTAGAACCCCTTAGCGAACAGCATATTCCACATTTTGTATATTATGCCGAAAATCAAATCGATATCTGGAAATACTCTCTTGTACCTGCTTCGGGAGCCGCGAATATGAAAACTTATGTGGAACAGGCTATTCAAGATCGAAATCTAAGTAAATCTTATAGCTTTGCTGTATACGACAAACTAATGAAGGTCTATGTCGGTACTTCACGTTTCTACAATATAGAATTTGACCAGAAAAATTTATTAATAGGATATACTTGGTATGCGCATGAAGCTCAAGGGACTTCCGTCAATAAACGATGCAAATTTCTGATGTTAAGTTATGCCTATGATATTCTACAGATGGAACGTATTGAATTTCGCGCAGATTCCAACAACGAAAGAAGTATTCAAGCCATCAAATCATTGGGTTGCCTATTAGAAGGAACCCTACGGTCTAATGCTTTCCGCCTTGATGGAGTTCGTAGAGATACTGTCGTATTAAGTATGTTAAAGGTAGAGTGGGTTTTAAAATATAAAACGCATTTGGCGGATAAGATTAAAGAATATACTTCTTAGCTTTGTCAAGCAGAGACATCATATCAGAAGAAATTCCTTTATGTGATTCGGATAGGAATAGATACAAGCATCTTTAGAATCTAGGGATGAGTATATTTCACTTCTTTTGAAGCGACTATTGCCAAAAGCGGCATAACGCTACTTGATGGATTTTTATAAGGCTTGATACAGCAGAAATTATAGAAAATAAAATGCCCTGCAGACAGTTATTGATATTACAAATAAAGTATACATGTTTCAATTTCTAATTGGTAGAATTAAGAGTTTTAAATTTGCTTTTAGCGGCATAAAATGGGTCTTCGGAAATGAAAAAAATGCCCAGTTTCATGCTATAGCTACGTTGATAGTCTGCCTATTGGGCTTTTTATTGGAATTAAATCGCATAGAATGGATAGGGATCGTATGTGCCATAGCTCTGGTCCTGGTCAGTGAGTTGCTAAATACAGCCATAGAAAAATTAGCCGATGTAGTATCCATTGCTTTTCATGACAAAATTAAAATCGTAAAAGATGTGGCTGCCGCAGCGGTATTACTCGCTTCCATAGCCGCAGTTATCATTGGGTTAATTATTTTTCTCCCTAAGATTTATAATTTCTTTAGTTAAGATTTTTTAAAACAATGATCCTTTAGCTTTGTTTTATAAAAAAACAAAGCATATGACTATTAAAATCCTCTCTGCAGCGCTTCTTTCCGCTGTTGCCCTTGGGGCCTGCCAGCCTCAAGATGCCAAAAATGAAAACCATAATTCTTCAAGCGCAAGCTCATCCCATACGCTACAGGAAAATCAGGAGACTATAGAACGCAATAAAAAGGTGGTTCTAGACTTCTACCAACAAATGTTTGGGGATAAAGACCTGTCTGCTGTAGATCAATATATTTTACCGAATTATATCCAACATAATCCAACTGTAGCCGATGGTGCCGCAGCCTTTAAAACGGCCGCTGAAACTTGGTTTAAAGGCGCCCCAAAATCGAAAGTTGATATTCAACGTGTCGCTGCAGAAGGAGACCTGGTATTTATCCATGTTAAAAATCAAACTCCATCAGGGCAGTATGTCTCTACGGTAGATATATTCAGATTGGAAAATGGTAAAATTGCTGAACATTGGGATGTACATCAGGAAGTCCCTGCTGAAGCGGCAAATGAACATCCGATGTTTTAAAAGAAAAAACTATTTTCTTGTTATAAAGCCTCCATATCTTTGGGGGCTTTTCTTTGTTGGGGGCTTTTTTTGGGACTACAAATCCATTATTCCAAAGCAGTCCACTTGGCCACTAGCGCTAACTATAGAAAATAAAGGGCATAAAAAAAGGAGACTTCAACAAAGGAGTCTCCTTAAGTAGCGGGGAGCAGGATCGAACTGCCGACCTCAGGGTTATGAATCCTGCGCTCTAACCATCTGAGCTACCCCGCCGTTTTTCGGTATGCAAATATAGCACTTAATTATTAATCGCCAAGAATAATTTTCATGTTTTTTAACGTATAAATAGCCTTTTAAGCATAATAGACTAATAATGAAAAGAATAAAAAAGGAATTTTTAATGAAATTATAAGGAAAAATCTATTTACCCACTCTTAAAAAATAATATTTAGGAAGAAATCGAGAAATCGCTTGTAAATACAAAATAAAATTGTATAATTACAAAATAGAAATCCAACAAGGAGGACTTAAAAATAGAAGTTAAAAAGGGAATTGCTGGAGATTTAAATGTAGCGGGGAGCAGGATCGAACTGCCGACCTCAGGGTTATGAATCCTGCGCTCTA
>DAIQRP010000168.1:2497-5601 GCA_036786125.1 Sphingobacterium sp. | reverse complement strand
AATTTAAATACCTGACAATGGCTTGTCGCCTGCTTGATACTAGCTATGAACTTATTAGATGCTGGATATACCTTGCTATATTTTAATAATCTAAATACCGGACAATGGCTTATTGCCGCTTCATAAGGGCTATATAAATAGGCATCAGTATTTAGTATTATCTGCTGATTCTTTCTCTCCTCCATATACATCATAAACAGACGCTTTCTAGAAACAAAGGAGATCCCGAAGCCTATTCAGTATATTACTTTTTAAAAACTAATTTAAACGTGCAAACAGAAAAAAATCGCTTAGGATAGTAATTAGATAACCATTCGAAATAATAAGGCTATTACAAGGCTGCTATGGTAGTTATACGGCTTACTATGAAATTAGCAGCATACTACGCGCAAGCCGGATCTAATAATGCAATTTATACTTTGTGGAATACGCAGCACATAGCAAAGCAGATAAGCAAGGCTTAAAAACCCGCTGCTAAAATCTGTAATAAAAAAAACCACGGAATAATAAAATTCCGTGGTTTCCAAGACAAGATGTCTTATATAATAAATTATAAAGCCTCTATTTTAGCTTCTATTTCATTACTTTTTGCTTCATCTTGCATAAAGTCGTAGTAGTTTTTCAAGTTTGTTAATGCATCTACATTATCAGGTTGAATTTGTACGGCTTTCTCTAAGTAAGGTAAAGCTTCTTTAATATCTTCTTTTGCTTTAGCTACGATAGCATTATAATCATTCGCTTTTAATGAACGGTCATTATTCGCTTTATTTAATACCTCTCTTACGTTAGTCATAATAGAAATCGCTAAATTGGTATTAGCTTCAAAATAATTCGGATCTAAAGAAACCGCTTTACGGAATGCTTCACCAGCTTTATCATTATCATCAGAAGCATTATATGCAATACCTAAATAATAAGGAAGCGTTTTATTAGTCGGATCTTTAGCAATCTGTCCATTGATTTTATCAATAACTTGTTGCGCATTTCCGACGATCAAATTGTACTCAATATTTTGTACAGCAGCATCATTATCATTTGGATATGCTACAGTAGCTGCTTCAGCTGCCGCTAATGCGCTTACTGTATCAGCTTCGTACATATATAACTTCGGTAAATCTACCATGATCGATTTATGTGCAGAGAAATCTTTAACAGGAACTAAGGCCTTATATTTCTCAATAGCACTTTTATAATCTTGAGATTGTAAAGCCGCTAAACCAGAGTAATAGGTTAATGTTGTATCTCCAGGCATATAGTTTAATGCAGTATTAAATGCTTGATAAGCTTTCGGAAAATCTTGGCTTTCCCAGAATCCTACACCATCATTAAAGTTATATTGACCTAAAAGTTGCTCGGCAACATGAATATTAGTTGCATTTGCTTGATCAGTATCTAAAGATTTCGCTTTAGCAATAGCTTCTTCGGTCTTTTTAGCATAATCAGCAGATTTTTCAATCGTCGCAAAATTAGCATTTACTAAAGAATAGTACGTCCATGTCTCCGCTAAGTCTTTAGTTTTATCATGAACTACAGCAGCATCGATAGCTTCTTTAGCAGTCTTTAAAGAGGGTAAAGCTAATTCTAAAGATCCAGCTTGTTGTAATTCTTGGAATTTAGCAATACTAGATTTAGCTTTCTTCAAGTTATTTACTTGAGCAAATGCAGAAGTACTTGAAATAGCTATAGCTGTCAGTAAAAGTGCTTGTTTTAAATTCATATTAATTATTTGAAAGTTGGTTTAATAAAATATTTACACGATCCAATTGAAATAAATCGTCGGTTTCTTTATAATATAAAGCTAAGGATTTCAATGTATTGATATCTGAAGGATTAATTTCATTTGCTTTGAGCAAATAGGTCTGCGTTAAATCGCGGACTGAATCATTCGTCTTATCCTTTAATAACTCTTCCAAGTAGATTAATCCTAAGGCTAAGTTAGATTCATAATTTGAAGCATCCAGATGCGTAACATTTAAATAATATTTCTTCGCTTTCTCTATATTTTTCTCCGATTCAAATGCATATCCTGCTAAATAATTCAAACGTACATTTTCAGGCTCCAGTGCAATCGCATCTTCAATTAATTTCGTAACCTCAGCATAATTTCCATTGGAAGAATAGCTCTCAATTAAATGAAATAAAATTCCTTTATGTTTAGGAAATTGCTGATGTGCTCTCTTTAATACGTTCAATGCATCATTTTTATTGCCTTGAAGTTGGTAGATATGTGCTAATTCTAAAGCTTGATTCGGGGTATTCCCCGGCTGACTTAAGATTCCTTCATAATAATTTGTCGCCTCTTTAAGCTGCCCACTTTTGGAAGCTAAAAGAGCTAGATTATACTTAATTTCAGGATCATTAAAACCTAAAGAATCTATGCGTTTAAAATTTTGAAAAGCATAGCCAAAATCTTCTTTTGCTAAGGCTGCATTCGCTTTATAAATTAATGCATTGGCTAGATTACGTTTCATATAAGCCACCTCTGTGGTGAAATTCTTATCCGCACCTCGTTTATTCAAACGGCCTAAGGAATTTAAAGTTTCCTCAATAGGGTCTAAGTTATACTTTTGTTTTCTAGTCGAATCAGTAACTGCTAAAGAGGAATATACTAAGCCGCGCAACACGTTATTATTAACGGCTGAAGAGTCTTTTTTAGTCGCAAAAGCAGCGTCAGCAAACTTTCGTGCTGATTCTAAGTGTTTTGTTTCACCTGTTTTCGTGTATAAAGCAAAACTGTTGTTGCCTTCCTTAATATTGGATTGGGCAACAACAGTTAATGTACCAAAGGTGAATAAAAATGAAGTTAATAGAACTCTCATTGTTTATTACTATTCCGTTTCGTTTTCTGTTTGATCTGATTCGTTGTTCGGTTCTTCAGTAGATTCAGCCGCAATGATCGGGTTTCCATCTTCATCTAATTCCACCCCTTCAACTTCCTCTTCACGTTCCACTTTAGTAATGGACGCAATAGCATCGGTATCTTTTAAGTTTATTAAACGAACCCCTTGAGTTGCGCGTCCCATCACTCTTAAGCCTTCAACGGCAATACGGATTACAATACCAGATTTATTGATAATCATTAAATCTTCGGCATCAGTAACGCC
>DAIQRP010000168.1:1039-2442 GCA_036786125.1 Sphingobacterium sp. | reverse complement strand
TTCTCATGAGCTAGTGTAATACCACGTACTCCAGTAGCTGTACGACCCATAGGTCTTACCGTAGATTCATTAAAACGAATCGCTCTACCCGAACGTAAGGCCATCACAATTTCAGAGCTTCCATCCGTTAAGTTAGCCTCTAATAATTGATCTCCATCATTAATATTTATCGCATTGATACCATTAGCACGAGGTCTAGAGTAAGCTTCTAACGATGTTTTCTTAATTGTACCTTTTTTGGTACACATAATAATGAAGTTATTTTCTAAATATTCCTGATCTTTTAAGTTTTTCACCTTAATGAAAGCCTTAATTTTTTCATCTTTAGGAATATTGATAATATTTTGTAAAGCACGTCCTCTTGAAGTACGTGATCCTTCAGGTATTTCAAAGGCACGTAACCAGAAACAACGTCCTGCTTCTGTAAATAACAAGAGGTAGTTATGTGCAGATGCAGTAATAATATGTTCTGTAAAGTCTTCATCACGAGTAGAAGAACCAATAGAACCGCGACCTCCACGACCCTGAGTTTTATACTCCGTTAATGGGGTACGTTTTACATAGGAATTATGGGAGATGGTAATTACGATTTCTTCATCGTCGATAAAGTCTTCCATCGTCATATCCTCCGCAGAGTGTACAATTTCAGAACGACGTTCGTCACCATATTTCTCTCTCACTTCCAGGAGCTCATCCTTAATAATCTGCATACGAAGACCTTCATCTGCTAACACAGATTTTAAGTATTCAATAGTTTTCATTAATTCAGCATACTCATCTTTAATCTTATCACGCTCTAGTCCAGTAAGACGACGTAAAGTCATATCTAAGATCGCACGGGCCTGAATATCAGATAAGCCAAATTTCTCCATTAAGCCTACGCGAGCATCCTCAGGAGTCTCCGAAGCACGGATTAATTTAATCACCTCATCCAGATGATCTAAAGCAATTAGATATCCTTCTAAGATATGTGCACGTTTTTCTGCTTCAGCTAATTCAAATTTCGTACGACGAATTACAACCTCATGTCTATGTTCCACAAATTCGTGAATCATATCCTTTAAGTTTAACAATACCGGACGGCCTTTTACTAAAGCAATATTATTTACAGAGAAGGAAGTTTGTAATGCGGTATATTTAAACAAGTTATTTAAAACCACATTAGCATTCGCATCGCGTTTAATTTCATACACAATACGCATTCCATCTCTATCGGATTCATCACGAATGGTCGAGATACCTTCTAATTTCTTCTCGTTGACAAGTTCAGCGGTACGCTCAATCATATTGGCTTTGTTCACCTGATAAGGGATCTCCGTCACAATAATCACTTCACGGCCTGAGCTCGTCGATTCGATTTCTGCTTTAGCACGCATTACAATACGACCACGTCCCGTATTAGC
>DAIQRP010000168.1:0-1029 GCA_036786125.1 Sphingobacterium sp. | reverse complement strand
ACATCCTGCATAACCATAGATCAATCCTCCCGTAGGGAAGTCAGGACCTTTGATATATTGCATTAACTCAGGAACTTCAATCTCTCTATTGTCGATATAAGCAATGGTTCCATCAATAACTTCCGTTAAGTTATGTGGAGCCATATTTGTAGCCATACCTACAGCGATACCTGAAGCACCATTCACCAATAGGGTAGGAATACGTGTCGGTAATACTGTTGGCTCTTTTAAAGAGTCATCAAAGTTTAGTTGGTAATCAATGGTGTCTTTATTAATATCAGACAACATCTCTTCCGCAATTTTCTTTAATCTGGCTTCCGTATAACGCATAGCTGCCGGTGGATCGCCATCAATAGAACCGTAGTTACCTTGACCATCTACCATCGGATAACGCAAACTCCAATCCTGAGCCATACGTACCATTGCATCATATACGGAGCTATCCCCATGCGGGTGATATTTACCCAGAACGTCTCCGACGATACGTGCTGACTTTTTATAAGGTTTACCCGAAGTAACACCTAAATCAAGCATACCATAAAGTACGGGTTTAAGACCATCGCGTGCGTCAGGTAAAGCACGCGATACAATAACTGACATCGAGTAGTCAATGTATGCAGACTTCATCTGGTCCTCTATATTGATAGAAATAATCCGGTCATTAGCCGGGACTAGATTGTTGCCGTTTTCTGTTTCTTCAGCCATATTATTTTGGTTTCGATAAAACTTACCTCACATGCTCAAAAATCTCGCAATAGGGTATGCGAAGTTAATAAAAATTAAGCTCATTTCCGCATATTTTGTGTATTTGCTGGCTTAAATTTTTAACAGTTTTTAAAGCCTCTGCTTTTATGAATTTGGGGAAAATAGATATCGGATTTTAAAAAGAAAATGTAAAAACTTCAGATTTGTTAAATGTTTGTTAAAATAAACTTAATCGTTGATTTTATGAAAATATGTCGTATATTTGTAGCTCATAATTTAGGTTTATAATTGGTTAGTAAAGGTTTTCATTCTCCCCGTTTGAAA
>DAIQRP010000167.1:334-5603 GCA_036786125.1 Sphingobacterium sp. | reverse complement strand
TATGGACGGAGTTTAGCGCCCAAATACTGGTAAAATGCTAATGAATATATATCTTTTATTAATGCCATAAAGAAAAATCAAATTCCACAAAAATAACATAAATGTTGATATAGAAATTTTATTTTGATAAAATTTTTAGCAAAACTAAAAGTTGATTATTTTTTTAGAATTCCTGCATTATCTGATAAATTTTTTTAACTTCAATGATATAAATTCTATAGTAAACCTATTTATTGGGAAATAAAATATATGACATATGCATTCAGATTTGGAGAAAGAAAAAACTAAAAAAACAATTAAGAGCATTGTTGGAGCCGCTTCAGGGAATCTCGTGGAATGGTTCGACTTTTATATTTATGCTGTTTTTGTAGAGTATTTTAAAGATGTGCTGATTCCGGGGGATTTAGATGCAGGCACAAAATCAATATATGCCTGGGGAGTTTTTGCGGCCAGCTTTTTCATGCGGCCTATAGGAAGTTGGCTATTTGGTTATATTGGAGATAAATATGGGCGAAAGAAATCGATGATTATTTCCATTATATTAATGAGTTTTAGTTCTTTTCTATTTGCCCTCTTACCTTCTCATGAATCTGTAGGCCTCTTAGCTCCTATCTTGTTATTAGTAGTGCGACTTTTACAAGGGCTTTCTGTGGGAGGCGAATATGGAACTGTGGCGACCTATATGAGTGAAGTTGCTCTAAAGGGTAGAAAAGGATTTTTCTCTTCCTTTCAATATGTTACGCTCTCGGGAGGGCAGCTATTGGCTAGTCTTTTAGGAGTCATTATGATTCATTTTATGAGTGAGGAGCAGCTCTATGATGGAGGTTGGAGGATTCCATTTGTCATTGGTGGTGTAGTCGCTTTATTTTCATTATTTCTCAGAAGTCATCTACATGAAACTTCGAGCTCTGAAAGTCGGGACAATAAAGACAGTGGTAATATTATCTCCTTAATCAAAAAGCACGGTCGCGCATTTGCGACAGTAGTTGGATTTACCAGTGCGGGGTCCTTAGCCTTTTATACCATCACCGTCTATTCGAGAACCTATATTTCTGAAGGTTTAAATCAGGAAACTGTCGGATTGGTGATGACAGCATGTCTATTTGTATTTATGATAGCACAGCCTTTTTTTGGCTATTTAGGCGATCGTTGGGGAAATCGAAAATCAATGATATATTTCAGTGTCTTAACCGCAGTAGCGATCTATCCTATTATGGCCATTGGAATGAAAACATATGCTGATAATCCATATATGATCTTTCTATTGTTAAGTGCCATGATGATAATTTTAAGTTTTTATACATCTATTGGCGGATTGATAAAGGCTGAAATGTTTCCTAAAGAAGTCAGAGCTTTGGGTGTAGGACTTTCCTATGCCATAGGAAATGCAATATTTGGAGGCTCTGCGCCAGCGGTAGCCTTAAAGTTTAAAAATATGAATCATGAGAATATCTTTTTTATCTATGTTATTCTGATGCTTGTTATCTGTTTTTTCATCAGTCTTTCTCTACCTAAAGATCCAAAGCATTTACATGATGAAGATCATGGAATCTAAGTTTTATAAATTAAATCCCACAGCAAAACCAATTCTATTTTTTGCTGTGGGATTTAATCTTAATTATTTTGTGCTAAATTAGTCAATACTTCAACTGTAGGGATAGGAAATATATATCGATTATCTGTAACGGTAATATCTTCTCCAACACCTATAGACGGAATCGGTGCTAACCTCCTCTGCAAATCGGGTACCCTAAAACCTTCGCCTAAAAATTCAATTCGTCTTTCCAAATAAATAGCTGTCAATACATCTTCTTTAGTGGAAAGATTAGGAATTATATAACTGGCATCCGAACGAGATCTAACCGCTTGCACTAATAAAATTGCGCGATCTAACTGATCGAGTTCAGCTTCCGCTTCAGCAGCATTTAATAAAACCTCCGCATATCGTATTGCGGGTACCCAATCGGTATAACCTGAGCCAGCCCATTTCGTTAGAATTTGAAAGGTTGAAGCTCCTATAGCTGATGTTCCAAGCAGATTTCTCCTCTGATCAGTAATACCCCAATGTTCCCAATCAGAAATTAATCCTTCAGGATCTAGGTAGTACTCAATATTTCCGGCATTATAATAATATCCAAGTTGATTTTGAGTTCCAGGAAGATCATTCTCTGACATTGGAAATGAAAGCACACTTTCTAAGGTATTATAGGCAGAAAATATATTGGAGAAATCAGTCACTAAACTATTTGACACTCCTGTAGGAGCCTGAAATGGAGCTGCTGCAGAAACAATTTTATTCGCTTCAAGCAGGACGTTTTCAAAATCATGTTTAGCGAGAAAAATTCTCGTTTTTAACGCTATGGCCGTATTACGGTGAGCTCTTGTCGTATTCAGATTCGCGGTACTGTATTGCAGCGGAAGATCAGGTTCTGCTTCATGAAGATCTAAAATAATCTGATCATAAATTTGTCCGACTGTACTAAATGCCAAATCATTATTTTCTGAAGAAGTTTCTGCTTGAAGGCGTAATGGCAAGCCTATAGAAAGACCATTATCAAATGCATATGGCCTTGCAAATAACTGAACTAAGGCATAGTAAGCATATGCACGAACAAATTTAGCCTCTGCTATATAGGCTGCTTTCTGCTGATCAGTTACGATATTATCTGCAGCTTGATCAAAATCTTGAATAAACTTATTCACGCGGTTTATGGTTCCATAAGCACGCAGCCAAAAATCTGCAATATATGTATCTGAAGGATCATTGGTATAGAGATAAGAACTAAAGCCGGTGACTACATTATTACCTCGATTCAAAAAATCATTGGCCCTGATATCATTGTATATTAAGTACCTCCCTCCTAATAATCGACCATGTTTTAAGGAACTGTAAAGTCCATTAACCTGTGCTTCAATTCGGCTTGGTGTATCAAATGCATCTTCTTCAGCTAAATCTAATCTGGGAGCAAGATTTAAGAAATCCTTCTTGCAAGCACTTGTCGATACTAGCATAAATAGCCCGAAAATAATATAGTAATAGCTGTTTTTATATAAATATAAATTTTTCATTATTTTCAATTTAAGAGTTAAAAACCAATATGAACACCAAAAGTAAAGGTCCTACCTTGCGGTACGGAGTTACGTTCTATTCCAGAGGAAATATTAGAATCTCCATTCGAAGAAATTTCAGGATCTACCCCAGTATATTTCGTTAATACAAATGCATTATTTACCGCAGTGTAGAGACGCAAACTGGTAAGGCCATATTTCGTTAAATATGTTGTAGGTAAGGTATAGCCGAGATTTATCGTTTGTAATCTTAAAAAATCTCCTTTCTCTACATTATCTGAAATCACAAATGCAGATCCATTAGAAACATTATCGCCATAAACTGGCCAAGGAATCTGACTGTCTGTATGAGTCGGAGACCAGGCATCTAACATATCTTTGGAATTGTTCCAGATGCGCTGATCTCTCAATGTAGCTCGGCTTCCATTATATATTAAATTACCTCCGGAATAGACAAAATTTAAGCTTAAATCCACATTTTTATAAACAAATGTATTATTAAAACCGCCAAACCAAGTCGGCAAGGTATTACCAATAATTTCGGCATCTGCAGCTACTGAACTAGCGATGGAACCATCTAAATAAGTCCAAGTTTCATCTCCATTTAAATGCAGGTATTGCACAAGCTCCCCTGCAGCATTGATAAATATACGTCTCCCATTTTCAGGATTTACACCAGCTGTCCTAACCGCATATATACTCGAAGCTGAAGCTCCAACTTGAGTAATACTGGTTAAAGTCGACGTGTAGCCTAAAATCGGGGTATTATCATCCACTAAGGAAGTGACTAGATTGGTATTGGTCGCAAAATTCAAGGAACTTGTCCATTTGAAGTTTGGCTTTTCCACAAAAACACCTTGAACGGAGAATTCAAACCCTCGATTGTACATTGAGCCTACATTCATAAGTATACGATTTCTGAGGGCATCTGTACGGCCTGGAATACCTTTAGAAGGAGCCTGTTGCACCTCCAAAATCATATTATCAATATTTTTATTGTACCAGTTGACTTCGAAGTTTAATCGATTATTTAAGACTCCAATATCGATTCCAATATTTGTTTGACTACTTGTCTCCCACTTTAAATCTTCATTTCCCGCTTGATTATAAATAAGCATGGGTTCATTTCCATATAAGCCTGCTCCTACGGTATTATAAGCACCATAAATATTGCTTAAATTTCCATTCCCTACTCTTCCCCAACTTCCTTTTAACTTAGCCTGACTGATATATCTAGCGAGATTCGTATTTTTAAAGAAATTCTCTTCTTGAATATTCCAAGCCCCAGAAACACCTCCAAAATTTCCCCATCTATTATTGGGAGAAAGTGCCGAGTTTCCATCCCTTCTAAAGTTCGCAGAGAAGAAGTATTTGCCGGCATAATTATAATTAAAGGAGGATAAGTAAGCTTCATAAGCGACTTCATCTAAGAGGTTATCTGTGGGTTCAAAAAGGTTGACTAGATAGGTTCCTTGGTAATTATCAAAAAAATCATCTACGGCATCTCTTCGAATATTCCCCCAACTTGGGCGAAAAGTCCTTTGCGCATCATTTCCAATAAGCCAGGAGAAATGATGATTTTTATAACTTTTATTATATTGTAGGGTATTGATGAAATTCCAATTATCTGCGGTTTGCAAATGGTTTCTGGCCTGACCATTAAAGGCAAATCCATCACCTTGAATTGGATTCCAATAGGATTTATTCTCTGTATTCCTTAAATCCCAGGTAAAGGAAGTTCTAAAGGTCAAACCCGGTAAGAGGTTTAACTCTGCTCCAAGGTTCGCAAACAATCGATTGGTGATAGACTCATTGGTGTTTAAATCAATTAATGGAAGTGGATTATTATAATTAGGCTGCAAGAAATTATTTCCAGCACCTATAGAATTACCATTGATCGCATAGGAGCCGTCAGGATTTCTAGGCGATACATTGGGCGCTTGAACTAAAGCAATGCGGGCTAGTCCAGATGCATTATAGGCAGCTCCCTCCAAGGAGCCAGTGTTTGGGGAATTATTAATACTATTATTGTAGGTTATATTAGACGTAAATTTAAACCAGTTAGTAAGTTTATGGTCGATATTAAATCGGCCTGAACGTCGTTTGAAGTTATTGCCTATAATAAATCCATCCTGATCACTTAAACCTACTGAAAAATAATATACAGTCTTTTCATTTCCGCCAGAAATAGATAGGTTGT
>DAIQRP010000167.1:0-259 GCA_036786125.1 Sphingobacterium sp. | reverse complement strand
AAATAAGGGAAAGAAACCCCCACTCGAAGGATAAGCATTCTGATTTAAATTGGGATTGATCTGTAGTGCATTTTGAATAGCCTGATTTTTTAAGGATATATATTCCTGTGCATTTAAAAGGCTCGGCAGGCGTACCGCATTAGAAATACCTACCCATCCATCGTAATTAAATCGAGTTTCTCCGATTTTCCCTCTTTTTGTAGTGATAACCAGTACTCCTGCTGCTGCACGAGAGCCATAAATAGAAGCTGAAGCAGCA
>DAIQRP010000166.1:300-5621 GCA_036786125.1 Sphingobacterium sp. | reverse complement strand
ACACTAAAATATCCCAATGCCTGATTGGAAATATTAGAACGAGGATTAGCTGGAGCTAAGGATCCTGGATTTAAAGATTGAAGATCCGAAAAGTAATGATATACATTCTTGTCTATACAGGTTCGAATGATGGAAACCCGATCGCCCAATTCAATTTCATAATCTCGATCAAATACCGAGTGTTCTACAGCTAAGCCATCATTAAACTTGTCATTATAGACCGAAATAAAGCGAAATGGATCATCGAATTTCGCCATCTTATACTTATAGGCATTTTCCACATCCAATGGATCTTGGAACCTAAAATTGACAGAAATAAATTCTTCTCCAAAAAAATCATTTTTCTTTAAACCAATAGAATCTACAGGAACATATACCGGCATTGTTGAGGTCGATGTATACTCTTGCCCTTGCACGACGACTTTTAAATGATAAGTACGCCCTTCTACAGGTAGAAAGGCCCGATGTGTATACAGCCCATTTCCGCTAGGGGTAAATCGATATACCAACTGATTATCCGCTCGAGTGACAGTGACCTCAGCATCATCTATACCTGAATTTCCACTTGAATTTGAAATAGGAACGGAACTAGAAATACGAATTTCCTGAAATGCATCGATATTATCCAAGTCTCCGACAATGACTATTTTTCCGACAGCTTGAGGGATATCCAAATCAATTTTATCTTCACATGAAGACAGGCAAACAAGTGTTAATAAAGTATATATATAAAATAAGGGTTTCATAATTAAAATTTAAAGTTCCAAGTAATAGAAGGCACAAAGCTAAATAAAGCGATGCGATAGGTATCAGTTATATTGGGGTTGCTTTCATTGTCTCTAAAATCTATTAAGTAAGTATTTCTGCGACCATAAGCATTATAGAGACCAAAGGCCCAACTCGAGGAATATTTGGCCTCCGCTTTACGCTGAGGTTCATAAGTCATCGACAGGTCTAAACGATGATAGTTCGGCATACGAGCTGCATTTCTATCTGTATAATAATAAACTGTCTTATGATCGACTGTATACTTTCCAGCGGGCAAGGTTACGGCATCTCCTGTGCTAAACACAAATGTTGCTCCTGCGGTCCAAGATTTACTAAGCTCATACATTCCTACGATAGAGAGGTTGTGGGTTTTATCCTGACGAGCATTAAACCAATCCCCATTATTAATTAAATCAAATTGCCTTTCCGATTTTGATAAGGTGTAGGAAATCCATCCATTTAGCTTTCCACTTCTCTTTTTTAGAAAAAATTCCAATCCATAAGCCCTTCCTTGGCCGAATACTAATTCTCCATCGAGCAGCTCATTCGCTTGAAGGTCGGCTCCATTTTTAAAATCTATCTGATGTTGTAAGTTTTTATAATAACCTTCCACAGAAAACTCATAATTATCTTGCTTAAAGTTTTGATAATAACCTAAAGCGACCTGATCGGCAATCTGTGGTTTTATAGTTCTTGAACTTAAGACAAATTGATCTGTAGGTAAGGATGACGTACTATTGGAAAGCTGGTGTAGATGTTGAACATTTCTATTGAATGAAAATTTAACCGCTTTATCTGTAGCCAATTGATAATTAGCTGACAAGCGAGGTTCTAGATTAAAATAGTTTTGTACAATTTCATTTTTCTTATATTCCTGATTACCCAGGCTATTTCCATTGGCATCAAAGGTATAGTAATTGCCGGGGCCTAACATCATAAAATTGGTCAGGCGAACCCCATAAATTATCTTTAACTTTTCCAAAGCTGCCCACTCATGGGAAAGGTAAGCGGCTAAATCCAAGCCTTTTCGCTCTTGAATTTTAATTGAATTGACAGCGGAACTGTCCGTGGCATTTATACTGGCAGGTTTAATATTTTGGCTTAAAGCTTGAATTCCAAACTTAAAAATATGCTGGTTAGAGGCATAATATTGAAAGTCTTGTTTGACATTTAAATTTTCAATTCTGGAGCTAATGACAAAATCTGAATTATCATTATCAATAGCGACATGGTATTTAAAATCTGAAAAGATAAGTGAGGTATTACTAAACAATTTGCTATTAAAGACATGATTCCATCGTACTGTCCCCGTTGCATTCCCCCAATCGAAATTAAATAGATCGGAATACCCCAAGACATCTTTCCCAAAATAACCCGATACAAAGAGTTTATTTTTATCATTAAACTTATAGTTCCCTTTAATATTTAAATCGTAAAAATAGAGTTTCGACTTATTGATCGCCTCATCATTGGATAATTTCAAAAATAAATCAGCATATGTGCGTCTCCCAGATATCATAAAAGAGCCCTTATCTTTTACAATAGGTCCTTCCAACTTTATTCGTGAAGCAATAAGACCTATTCCTCCCTCCAGACCAAATTTTTTGGTATTGCCATCTAACATGTTAATATCTAATACGGAAGAAGCTCTCCCCCCATATTGTGCAGGGATTCCTCCCTTAAATAGATTGACATCTTTAATAGCATCCGAATTAAAGGTGGAAAAGAATCCAAAGAGATGGGATGCATTATAAACTATAGCTTCATCCAATAAAATTAAGTTCTGGTCACCGGAGCCACCGCGTACGTAAAAATTGGAGGAACCTTCTCCTCCAGAGCTTATTCCAGGCAAGAGCTGTATAGTTTTAAGTATATCAGCTTCTCCAAATACAATTGGAAGTTTTTTTATTTCAGCTACATTAATATTCATAACTCCCATCTGGGGATTATCAATATTTTTACTTTTAGATCGAGAACTTATAGCAACCTCCTCCAAAAGCTGAGTGCGCCCAGATAATTCAATAGAAAGCGTTTCATTTTTCTGTATATCGATACGTCGCTCCATAGGCTCATATCCTATCAGTTGTACCCGCAGTGTTTTTGAACCTGCCGTGGTGGACAAAGCATAGAAACCATAGGAATTAGACGCTGTGGCCTGCTTGGAGTCCACAATCTGAACACTAGCTCCAATAAGTGTTTCTCCTGTTTGAGCATCTTTGATATAGCCTGAAATTGTAAAATTTTGTTGTGCAAAAATCAGGTTCGGAAGAGTTATTAAAATAAATAAGCTTAAAATAAAAGAACGAATTTTAAGAAGCATATAGTTAAGTTGTAAGTTGAAATTAAACTAAAATACAAAAAAAAAGCCCTGCAAGTGCAAGGCTTAAAATAAGTTTATAATTTGTTAATATCGGTTTTCACTAGCAAAGATAATAAAATATTTATCAATTTAAGCCAAATATTTTTATATTATTTCTGAATAGCATTTGAATTGAAGTACTTATTGAAAAAACTCAGTTGATATACAATTGATTTTTTCCAATAATCCCAATTATGAGCACCCTCCATCACTAAAAATGTATGTTTTATCTGTCGAGCCAGTAACTTCTGATGTAGTTCTATATTGACATCATAAAAAAAGTCATCATAACCACAGTCTATAAATAACTCCAAAGCCTTAGGAACCAAGAGATGAGTCATATTATGAACCACCATCTTATCCCATAATTCTGGATGATCTGCATAAGAACCTATCCGATTGGCAATCTCCCAATTTAACGGAAATGGTCTAAAATCTACTCCTCCAGCCGTTGAACCTGCCGCACCATAGAGATCTTGATGTTTAAAAGCTAAAGATAAGGCACCATGCCCACCCATACTTAATCCCGTAATTGCTCTTCCCTTTCTATCCGCTACGGTCGCATAATGCTGATCTATATATTGGATAAGCTCATCGGCCACAAAAGTTTCATACGCATAAGCTTTATCTATTGGACTATCCCAATACCAGGAGCCATATCCTCCATCCGGACAGACGATAATAAATTGGTAGGCATCGACCAAATTTTTAATTACGGGGGCTTTATTGACCCAGTCACTATATCGACCGGAATACCCATGTAGCAGATATAAGACGGGATAGGTTTTATCTGACCGATACCCCTCAGGTTTTATAATAACAGTTTGAACAGCCTTATTCATACGCAAACTTGGTATATTTAAGGTATCTACAGAAGCTGCATAACTCATTGTGCTCAAAAGCGTAAGCACGAGTAAGGTAAAGAGTTTATTCATGGTTTGTTTTTTTATAATAATAAAAATACGCATTTAATCCCAATGCCCGTTCAGATAACGTATAAAAGCCCTGCCCCGCTAGATCAAAAGCAATAGCCTCTCCCTGAGGTTCTGGAATATAACTTAATGTTATCGCATCTCGCTGCAAAGTATGGAGAATTGACTCCTTATAATTTCTTTTCCAATGGTATATATGCAGCAGATTTTTTATCAGAATTTCAGATCCATCCGGGCTGATATCGGCAGCAGTAACAAATGTAAAAGGCAGTTGAATGCGGGCTTCCAACATGAAATTGTCGGGTCTATTATGTCCAAAAACATGGGCGGTATATACAGTAGATTTAAAATCGCGCTTGGAGATTAAATAAAACTGATTATCTACCGGATCGATAAAAATAGCCTCTGCGTCTCTTGCTTTATCGGGATACTGTAAGGTGACTACACGTATATCCGCTGAAGGAATCGTCCGATTTTCTCCAACTTGACTCCATTGGGGTTCTTTAAAGATATAAAGTTGAATATTTTTCCGCTTCCCCAAATTATCGCCGATATCGGCTAATACTAAATAAGGATATCCATCAATTTCTACGCTAGCGATATCTTCGCAATCGATAGCGGTAATATTTTCTAAGGAATACGTAGCAATATGCCCAGCAGTATCGTTTATTAAATAGACACGCGCCTGATCTCCACTGTCATTATGAACGAAAAAGGATCCCTTATTTATTCTAGAGGCCAGCAGGCCAGAGACTTCTTGGAGCTCATCGGCGTGAATCTTTCCCTGAGGAATCCCTGCGGTATATGGTAGGGATTGGGAAAATAGATATTGCCCCGACAGCATTGCGATGCACAAGGGGATATAATATAGATATTTCAAAACTGATCTATTAATTTAATTTTAAATAAACTTTTTAACGTAACAATTGTCTATGATAACAATGACAGATACTAAACTAATAAAAATACATATGCAAAGCATCGTAAAATCTATTATTCTTGCCCTTATTGTAAGTTTACAATTACCGGCTAAAGCTCAATCTAATAATTTTAGGTTGGAGGTCAAAGAAGAAAAAGGAAGTTGTGTAGGCGTCGGTCCGATGTCCTGTTATTTAGTCAAATATTATAATAGTACGGATTGGGAGTTTTTCTATGCGCCTATTGAGGGATTTAAATATGAAGAAGGTTTCCGGTATAAATTACTAATCAAACGCAGTAAACTAGCAAATGTTCCTGCCGATGCATCGAGTTATAAATATGAA
>DAIQRP010000166.1:0-270 GCA_036786125.1 Sphingobacterium sp. | reverse complement strand
CGTACGTGTGATTTCCAAGAAAAAAATAACACAGCAAACCGATCAGAAAACCGATCAGAAAACCGATCAGAAAACCAATTTGAAAAACACAAAACTGAATTTGGACCATCAGAAATGGTTTATTAAATCATTAAATGGAACAGCAGTTCAGTCCAAAAATGCTTTTGTGAAATTCGATACCCAAGAAAATAGATTTCATGCTTCTTTAGGCTGTAATACCCTAAATGGAAGTTTTGATTTAAAGGGCAATGAAGCGACCTTAGGTCAGGG
>DAIQRP010000165.1:0-5709 GCA_036786125.1 Sphingobacterium sp. | reverse complement strand
CAGGTCCAATTGTAATTGGTCAAGCCTGTGAATTTGATTATTCGGGATCTCAAGCTGCCTTGTCTTTAAAAGAAGAAGGTATCGAAGTTTCCATCATTAACTCTAATCCAGCAACTATTATGACTGATAAAGTTGTTGCGGATAATGTGTATTTGCTTCCTTTGACTTGTGAGAGTATTGAAGAAATTTTACAGAAACATAATATTGATGCTGTACTCCCAACTATGGGTGGTCAGACGGCATTAAATTTATGTATTGAAGCAGATAGCCGTGGTATTTGGGAAAAATACAATGTACAAGTTATCGGTGTTGATGTTGCTGCAATTGAAAAAACAGAAAACCGCGAAGAATTCCGTCAACTTATGGTGGATATTGGCGTAGGTGTAGCAAACTCTAAAATTGCAAATTCATTCCTAGAAGGAAAAGAGGCCGCTCAAGAAATTGGCTTCCCTTTAGTTATCCGTCCTTCTTATACCTTAGCAGGTACAGGCGGTGGTTTTGTACACAAACAAGAAGAGTTTGATGCCGCTTTAAATAGAGGTCTTCATGCTTCTCCAACACATGAAGTTTTAGTTGAACAAGCGGTATTAGGCTGGAAAGAATACGAATTAGAATTGTTAAGAGATAAAAACGATAACGTTATTATTATCTGTACAATTGAAAACTTTGACCCGATGGGTATTCATACAGGTGACTCAATTACTGTAGCTCCTGCCATGACCTTATCGGACAAATGTTACCAAGAGATGCGTAACCAAGCTATTTTAATGATGCGCTCTATCGGTAATTTTGCCGGAGGATGTAATGTTCAGTTCTCTGTGAACCCGGAGAATGAAGATATTATCGCTATTGAAATTAACCCACGTGTATCTCGCTCCTCGGCTTTAGCTTCTAAAGCTACAGGTTATCCTATTGCTAAAATCGCTGCGAAATTAGCAATCGGTTATAATTTAGATGAGTTACAAAATCAAATTACAAAAACTACTTCCGCATATTTCGAACCTACATTAGATTATGTAATCGTAAAAGTTCCTCGTTTTAACTTTGATAAATTCAAAGGAGCAAACAAAGAATTAGGATTACAAATGAAAGCTGTAGGTGAGGTTATGTCCATCGGACGTACCTTTATTGAAGCTTTACAAAAAGCGGCACAGTCATTAGAAACTAACCGTTGGGGTTTAGGAGCTGATGGTCGTCAATTACGTAACTTAGACGAAATTATGGATAGTTTAGAACATCCATCTGCAGATCGTCTTTTCCATATTAAAGATGCCTTTGAATTAGGTGTTCCATTGGAATCTATCCGTAAAGCGACATTAATTGATAAATGGTACTTAGTTCAAATCCAAGAATTAGTTCATTTAGAAGCCGAGTTACGCCGTTACCAATTGAATAATATTCCACGTGATTTCTTTATGACTTTAAAACAAAAAGGTTATTCAGATGCTCAAATCTCTTGGTTATTAGGCAATGTTACTGAAGATGAAGTATACGATCGTCGTAAAGAATTAGGTATCAACCGCGTTTATAAAATGGTAGATACTTGTGCGGCAGAATTCCCTGCGCAGACGCCTTATTACTATTCTACTTTCGAAGAAGAAAATGAATCGATCGCTTCTGACAAAAAGAAAATTGTCGTTTTAGGTTCAGGTCCTAACCGTATTGGTCAAGGTATTGAATTTGATTATTCTTGTGTACACGGCTTATTAGCAGCCAAAGAGTCCGGATATGAAGCGATTATGGTTAACTGTAATCCAGAGACTGTTTCTACAGATTTCAATATGGCCGATAAGTTATACTTCGAGCCGGTATTCTGGGAACATGTGCGTGAGATTATTGAATTAGAGAAACCTGAAGGTGTCATCGTTCAATTAGGTGGTCAGACAGCGTTGAAAATGGCGGAGAAATTAGAAGCTTTAGGTATCAAAATTATCGGTACCAACTTCCATAATATGGATTTAGCGGAAGACCGTGGTCGTTTCTCAGACTTATTAAAATCATTGGATATCCCTTACCCGAAATATGGTGTTGCGGAATCTGCGGAAGAAGCTATTCGTGTAGCGAATGAAGTAGGTTATCCAGTTTTAGTTCGTCCTTCTTATGTATTAGGAGGTCAGGGTATGAGTATTGTTATCAACGATCAAGATTTAGAAAAAGCAGTAGTTAATCTATTAAAAAATCTTCCTGGTAACCGTGTTTTAATTGACCACTTCTTAGATCGTGCTGAAGAAGCTGAATCAGATTCTATCTGCGATGGAGAAGATGTACATATTATCGGTATGATGGAACATATTGAGCCGGCAGGTATTCACTCTGGAGACTCATATGCCGTATTACCTCCATTTAGCTTATCGCAAGCTGTACAAGATAAAATGGAAGAATATTCGATTAAATTAGCAAAAGCTTTAAATGTAATCGGTCTATTAAATATTCAGTTCGCTGTTAAAGGGGAAAATGTATATGTCATTGAAGCGAATCCACGTGCTTCACGTACTGTTCCTTTTATCGCGAAAGCTTATGATGTACCTTATATTAATATCGCTTCTAAAGTGATGTTAGGTGTAGCTAAATTAAAAGATTTTAAAATCGAACGTAAATTAGAAGGATGGGCAATTAAAGAACCCGTATTCTCATTCTCTAAATTCCCTGAAGTAGATAAGCAATTAGGTCCTGAAATGAAATCTACAGGTGAAGCCATCCGCTTTATTAAAGATCTTCAAGATCCTTATTTCAGAGAATTGGTTTCTAAGAAATCTATGTTCTTAAATGCACAATAATTAGATCTATATATCATAAAAAAAGCCCTCTTTTAGAGGGCTTTTTATGTTTTACTACTCGGCACTTTCTGCTATTTCTGCCAAGTGTAAAATGCGCTTATAATCTTGTTCCGAAGCATAAGCCCCTTCTTTGTAATAATGAAGCAGCTGATTAATGGCTGTTGGGTAAAGTTCATAATTTAAAGCGGATTCATAATAGTATATCGCTTGCTGATCATTCTGTTCGAGCTCAATTCCATCTGCATACATTATCCCATAGAAAATGGAGGAGTAACTTTCCTGCTGATCTTCTTGCAATAAGTTTAATACCTGCTTAAAATCTTCGAGCTGAAAATAAGTAGAAATGATTTCGGTTTCTACCGCCTCTCCCATTTCTTGAGCTTGCTGATAATAAAATAATGCTTGATGTAAATCCTGATCTACTCCCTGAGCATCATAATACATATTCCCCAGGTTCTTAGCCGAAAATCCATTTCCGGTTTGTACGGCTTGTTTAAAATATGAAATTGCTAATGCAATATCGATGTCCATGCCCAGTCCATTTTTAGCGAGATGTCCCAAGTTATTAAGGGCATAGGGATGCATAGATTCAGCGGCTTTCTGATAGTAATAGATCGCTTTTGTATAGTCGATCACTTCAGGTTGCTCGGCATATAGATAAGCCAAATCAAAATATAAATCTGCAGAAGCATCGCTTCTTTTTACCGCGAGCTCCAATAGATTTACGGCCTGCAGATAAAGCTCCTCCTCAACCCAATCGTCAGCCATCTTTCGGATATGATCTATTTCTAAGTATTGTATATAGGCATCTCCAGAATTTTCTTTCCAATGATTAAAATAATCGGTAAATACCTCTAAATCCTGTTGTCCGAGTTGAAATCTACGCTCATAATCATAAACTAATTTTTCCGGACTAATTGGACTGACCGTATTATTATGATCGACTATAAATAATTGATTCCGCTCGTAATACATTAGCAAATCGGCAGATTCAATAGGTTCACTAATATATTCAAAGGATCCTTTATGAATATCAGAATAGGCTCTGTAATAATACATGCCCTCGGCTTTCTGATAGATATATGTATCATAACAAAGATAGGATATACGGCTATAATCTGTAGATAATGGAAGTATCCAACGTCGCTTTAATGCATGATATAAGCCCTTCTCCTGCCCTTTTGTAATACGAAACAAGTCTACCGTCGTACCGTCAGGATGATCCAGATATACCTGATCAAATATAGGCTCTTCGATAAGTTCATGTTGAGACATATCATATAATCCTACTTTTTTCCCTTTTTTAAAAGCAAATGACTGATAGGAATCCTGATATAAAAATTGCTCTATATCGGAGATAATCATTCCTGTTCCAGCACGTATGATGCTTTGCTTAGCCGCTTTTTGATACGGTTTAATCAGATAATAGTCCTTATGGATATAAATAACATTATCCGGCAGGTAAGCTCCAATTTTTTTGCCCAATATAGAATAAACTAAAGGAACTTGCATTCCTGCTTGTTGAAGGCAGAAGAGTTCTTGACTATGGTATTCAAAAGGCCGATCCGACTCTTCATCGGCTAATACCTGATTCGATACAGCTAATAATTTATAGTTTCCTGTTATTTTTCCTTGCAGCACATCATGTGCGAGGAATTCTAAACTTTCATAGATTATAGGGATTTGAATGCTATGGGACAAGAGCTCCACTAAGCCAAATGAGCGCCCCTGCTTCACTATTCCATAAGCGCTACCCTGAATCATATGAACATCAAAAGCATCGTCATATATCAGCGGAACAATTAACTGTCCATCGCTAAATAAATAACCAAACTTATGGTCTTTTTCAACAACCATATATCCGTCATAACTCGCCGCATATATGTGATCATATGCAGCAGCTACAATAATATTGGAAAACGCATCTTTTAAACCGAATTGATTATGCTCTTCAAAGATAAGAGCCTGTGGTGCGGGATGGTATTTTGCTTCCAAAAGCCCCCATCCATAGTCTATATACTCGTCTTGAAGGACATCCAAAAAGGATTCATAGCCTTCTGCTTTTAGCAAAGGTTCTAATAAGCTTATGTTTTGATTGCTTATAGCTGATACAAAAAGGCGATTCTTCTCTTGAATTTCCAATAACCATTCTTTTGCTTGTTTGGTATGAGGCTCTTCACTCATATTAAATACATCGGTAGCATCTAAATAAAAACTATCATATGGGAGATTTTCCAACAAGGAGAAAACCTGCCGACTTCTTTTTTGAAAGTCCGCTTGGCTCTGTAATTGATAGGTATCCGCTAATAACGCATAAAAATCTTTTAGCAGCCTGACTCCCTCCGCTTGATCAAAAAATAGTTTTTTCCCTTTGGAGCGTGGATTAGCACAAAATAATGGTTGGAATAGGATGGGTATAATATAGTTCCATTCCGTTAAATTACTTGAATAAATATCTCCAGTTTGAGAATCTATATTATATAAATACAGCCGATGACTCATTGCAATAAAAGTTAATATCATATAAATTTATCCTTATTGTTCGGAGTAAACAAGGCTTATATCTATTTTCATGACTTTGATATTCAAGAAAGCGATTTAAGAGCTAATTCAGAGGTTCCTTAGAGCGTTTTTTCTAAAAGAATCAAAGGGGTCAAATTGACCCCTCTAATATCACCTATTTTAAAACAAACTAAACAGTCAATTGAAAATTCTAATTTTTATAGAAATTAAAATTTTATTTTTTTAGCCGGATATGTGAGAATTATCCGACGCTTATATCACAATTATAGGATTCATAATTCAATAAAAAAAATAAAAAAACCATGCAATCGTTTGTTTAAAAAGCACAACCGATTGCATCATCTCCAAAATTTCCTTACACTCTTTAATTTATCTCTGAATCTGATATTTTTAATTGAAATATAAAATT
>DAIQRP010000164.1:3545-5792 GCA_036786125.1 Sphingobacterium sp. | reverse complement strand
CAGAAATCGCTTCGATGCGAGAACGTACAGGTTCTGTCGTTAATACCATATCTTTGGCTAATTGTTTTTTGAAATCGCCATAACGAATATTGCAGTTATTGTAAAGTGCATCGAAATGGGCATAAGTGTCCGCTGAAGAAACGACCTTCATTAAATCGAATAGATTTTGAATAGCTTCAGGTTTCACTTGATTTTCTTCTGTAGGTCCAGCATCTGAAACTGCACGCATCACTTTCTTACGGATGACATCTGCAGAATCGGAAAGATAGATACAATCCGCTTCACCATTAGACTTACCCATTTTACCCTGACCTGCAAGCCCAGGAATTTTAACTAATTTATCGGAATAACTAAAAGCAAAGGCTTCCTTAAAGTAGTCTACCTCATATAATCTATTGAAGCGATTTCCAAAAGTACGTGTCATCTCTAAATGTTGCTCCTGATCCTTTCCTACAGGCACCTTAGTACCGTGATGGATTAAGATATCACAAGCCATTAAGGTAGGGTAGGTCAAGAGACCAGCATTTACATTATCTGGATTGGAACGCACCTTATCCTTAAAGGCTGTAGCACGTTCAAGCTCACCTAAGTAAGCATTCATATTCATATATAAGTACAATTCAGCTACCTCTGGAACGTCAGATTGAACGTAGATGGTCGATTTCTCCGGATCAATTCCAGCAGCCAAATATTCAACTACAACCTGACGTACAGTAGACTGTAAGTTTTGAGGTGTAGGGTGAGTCGTTAATGAATGTAAGTCGGCGATGAAGAAAAAACAATTATATTCATCTTGCATCTTCACAAAATTGCTCAATGCGCCGTAGTAGTTTCCTAAGTGTAATTTTCCGGTACTTCTAATACCGCTAACAACAGTTTCCATATTGTTGCGAATTTAACTATTTATTGTTGATAATTTATATGAATGCCCTTATTTTCCGAGTTTTTTCGCCTCGTTCCAATAGTTATCCATGGCTTGCAGATCTAAATCTTCTAATTTTTGATTGTTCTCTGTGGCGCGCATTTCCACATGATTAAAGCGGTTGATAAACTTCTTATTGGTTCTTTCTAAGGCATTTTCGGGGTTTATACCGATATGTCGGGCATAATTAATTAGGGAAAATAGAAGATCCCCAAATTCTGCTTCAGCTCGATCCATATCTATAACTTCCTGACTGACGATATTAAATTCCATCTTAAATTCAGCCAGCTCTTCTTCCACTTTAGCCCAAACTTCATTTTTATCCTGCCAATCGAAACCTACACCACGAACCTTATCTTGGATGCGGTAGGCTTTCACTAAAGCGGGAAGACCCTTAGGTACGCCAGATAATACAGATTTGTTCCCTTCTTTTAATTTTAAGGATTCCCAGTTGGACTTCACGGCATCCTCAGTTTCAGCCACCGTATCGCCATAGATATGTGGATGTCTGGAGATGAGTTTATCACAAACAGAATTCAGGGCTTCAGTAATGGTAAATGCCTGCTGTTCTTCAGCTATTTTAGCATAAAAAACCAAATGCATTAATACATCGCCTAATTCTTTTTTAATTTCGGGCATATCCTGCTCTAAGATGGCATCCCCCAATTCGTACATCTCCTCAATGGTTAGCAGACGTAAAGATTCCATAGTTTGCTTTTTATCCCAAGGGCAATGTGCCCTTAAGGTATTCATCACAGTAACTAATCGTTGAAATGCCGTGGCAGGGCTATGTTGTACTTCTGGAGCTTTATGTTGCATAATGATAAATTTTACTACACAAAGGTAGAGCTTCTATATGAAAAAATGAAAGAGGCTGCATGGGTGAAATGCAGCCTCTTTAATATATAGATCTAAGGATAAACTATTTTCTGACCCCAATTTCTTTTAATACATATTGAGCATTATCGATTTTATCCGCTACCCAAAGGACATAGCGAATATCTACACCAATGCTTCTGCTATAGCTATCATTCCAAGCATAGTCATTAATTGTCGCATCGTAAGCACGATCGAAGTTTACCCCAATAAGTTCACCATTTGCATTCATAATAGGAGATCCGGAATTTCCACCCGTAGTATCCATATTATATAACATATTTACAGGAACATCATTTAATTCTTTTACGGCATAAGCTCCAAAATTTTTCGCTAACCAAGCAGTTTTAATAGCTTCTGGATATTCAAATTCCTCATTATCCGTATTGCCTTTCTCTAAAATACCTTTTACGGTAGTAAAGGGTTTCATATAGGTGCCATCTACTGGA
>DAIQRP010000164.1:0-3535 GCA_036786125.1 Sphingobacterium sp. | reverse complement strand
ACCGTAAGTTAAGCGTAAGGTAGAATTTGCATCTGGAACAAAGTTTTTCGCCTGATAGACTTCTTTTACAGCAACATAATCGCCCATTAATTTATTCAACTGACCATCTCTACGTTTCTGCTCTACGGCGAAGGTCGCGATATCATTTTTTAGGGAGGACTGAATCGTTAAAATCGGATCTTGAAAAGCAGTGATGCTAGTAACAGAAGCAATTACTTGGTTTAAAATCTGCTCTGGCTGTGCTAATTTAGAAGTAGCTAAAGCTTTTTTAAAGTAATTTCCAGCTTGTTCTGCTGAGTTTACTTTTAAAGAAGCTACGGCAGGGATGCTATTTTTTCCGGTGAAGGCATATGCATCTGCATACATTTTATATCCTATCGTCTGATCTACTTGATTATTATAGCTCTCATAAATCTCCGAAAGTTTTGTCTTTAAGCTCGCACTATTTTTTGAAAAGTATTCTTTTTTAGCGGCATCCGTCTTCTGCTCATTTAAAGCTGTTTTAAAATTATTAATCAAGTTAGCCACTTGTAATAAGCTGCTGCTTGAATAGATATTATTTAACCACAATTCTTTTTGCGCATCCGAGAAGATAACAGCATAAAGGTTATCGATATCATTCATTAATGTACCATACTTTGCTTTAAGTTCTGGTTTTTCATTAATAAATTGTGCTAATGCTGCATCCTCTTGTTTTTTCGTAGAAATCAAGTCTATATTACGAAGGCCTTTAAGCTTACCGCGGTAATTTTTCATCACATTGGCATTACGTTTAATACGTGTAGCTAAAGCTAAGGCGATATTACGATCAGCCTGACCAGCTTCTTCCATCGTCCTATTTTGGAAATCATTTAATTCCGATTGGTAGGGCAATAAATACTGTTGCTGATATTGTATATAAGCTGCAGGTCTATGTCTAAAAGTACGACCTGGATATCCTAATATAAATACGAAATCATTCTCTTTAACACCTTCAGGATTAATTTTTAAGAATTTCTTAGGCTCATAAGGAACATTGTCTTTAGAATACTTCGCGGAAGAACCGTCTTTGGCCACATAGGCTCTAAGGAACGAATAATCTCCCGTATGTCTAGGCCATACCCAGTTGTCCGTTTCACCACCAAACTCGCCAATATTCTGACTAGGAATATAAACTAAACGTACATCATCTATCGTTTTATAGCGAAATAATACATAGGACTTCCCGATGAACATTTCCGATACTTCCGCTTTAATGGTAGGGTCTTTGGCTTCCGCTTCTTTAACTAATTCTGCTCTTTTTTTAGCAATTAGATTAATGCGTTCTGTAGGATCCGTAATATTGGCTACGGCATTTAAGATTTGCGCTGATACATCTTCATAAGATTCAGTAATACGGATACTTAGTCCTCTTGCTTCAATTTCCTGCTCTTGATTATTGGCAACGAAACCATTTTTTAAATAATCATTTGCCGCAGTACTTGCCAACTGTACCGCAGAGAACGCACAGTGGTGATTCGTAACAATCAGACCGCTTCCGGAGATAAAGGAACCTGTACAACCACTAACTCGTACTAAAGCATCTACAAGACCTACTTGACCGGGATTATAAATATCTGACTGATTGAGTTTTAATCCTGCAGCTTTAAGTCCTGCGCGATCTAAATCCGAAAGGGGATACATCCCTTCATCTGGACGTGTTCCTGCAAATTGTACTGCTCCAGCAGAAAGCAAAAGCGATAATACTAAATTCTTTTTTGTTAAAAATTTCATAAATAAGGGGTAATCTTATTATTTGTGTAAACAACTAATATCTTTTTTCAAAGATAAGTAAATTCAATAACATAACTGAATGTTCCTATACAGATAGGTTATCGCTAAAATGTTTCTTACTTTTGTATCAGTAAAAATGATATCATGACGCTGATTCAATTAGAATATATTATCGCCGTAGATACTTACCGAAGTTTTGTTGCCGCAGCGGAGAAATGCTTTGTTACTCAGCCTACTTTAAGCATGCAAATTCAAAAACTCGAAGAGTCCATAGGAGTCAAAATTTTCGATCGGAGTAGACAACCCGTAGTACCGACGGAGTTGGGTGAAAAAATTATTCAACAGGCTAGAATTGTATTAACTGAGAGTAAGAAAATATCTGAAATTGTACAAAATAAAAAAGGAGAGCTCGAAGGAGAGTTAAAGATTGGCGTTATTCCGACCATAGCTCCTTATCTATTACCCAATGTGCTGACCAGTTTTATGGATAAATACCCTAAACTTAAATTGCAGATTTGGGAATATACAACCGAGCGCATCGTTCATGAATTAAAGGTCGGAATTTTAGACTGTGGTATTCTATCCACTCCATTGCAAGATGCTGCCATTACAGAAACGCCTTTATTTTATGAAAATTTTGTCGCTTATGTATCGGAGAAGAGTCCACTTTTTCAGAAGAAAATGTTAAATCCCGATGATATTGCTGAAGAGAAATTATGGCTTTTAAATGAGGGGCACTGTATGCGAGGACAGGTATTAAATATCTGCCATCATAAGCATAATCAAGACCATGAAGGCACCTTTGATTATAATACCGGTTCCGTGGAAACACTAAAACGTATGGTGGATATAAACTCTGGAATCACCATAATACCAGAACTTTGTATTATAAACTATGAGGAGGAGCAACTTCAAAAAGTACGTTATTTTAAGTCTCCGGAACCTGTACGAGAAATAAGTATGGTAACCACACAAAATTATGCCAAACGTCAGGCCATACGTGCTTTAGAGCAAGAGATACTGGCAGTAATTCCCGAGCGTTTTAAGAATAAAAAGAAGAAAGAAGTATTAAGCTTTCAATAACACAGAATATGAAGTTGAACCTATTGAGAATCAAATTTCTAAAGAAATTAGATAAACTCAATCATTGGCGTATGCATAAAATTTCGAATCGAAATTTTATTATTGTCTTAGCCGTTATCGTTGGGATTATAGGAGGGATTGCGGCCTCTATATTAAAAGGTCTGACGCACTTTATTGCGGAATTCCTGCAGGATGATATTGATTGGCATTACAAGTATATATTATACTTAATCTTTCCATTAATCGGGATTCTGTTAAGTGTATTATATGTTCGAAAATTTCTTAAAAAGCAGAAATTTGAACATGGTATTACGCCGATTATCTATGCGATCTCTCGGAAATCCTCCCGAATTCCTTCTCATAATATATTTTCCCAAATTATTACTGCAGCTATGACCGTGGGATTTGGAGGTTCTTCAGGATTAGAAGCTCCTATAGCGATGTCTGGATCGGCTATCGGTTCAAATACTGCTCGCTTTTTTGGTTTACAATATAAGGAAGTCACGATGTTGCTAGCCTGTGGTGCTGCAGCAGGGATCTCTGGAGCTTTTAATAGCCCCTTGGCGGGAATGGTATTTGCGATAGAAATCCTGCTTCCAGAGTTTTCTATACCTGTATTTATACCTTTATTGATTTCTGCCGCATTAGCTTCTGTCGTCTCTAAAATCTTATATGCAGAACCCTTATTTCATGCCGCAAG
>DAIQRP010000163.1:0-5824 GCA_036786125.1 Sphingobacterium sp. | reverse complement strand
AGAGCATCTGCCTTACAAGCAGAGGGTCACTGGTTCGAATCCAGTATTCTCCACAACAATATTATATCACTCGGAGAATTAGCTCAGCTGGTTCAGAGCATCTGCCTTACAAGCAGAGGGTCACTGGTTCGAATCCAGTATTCTCCACAGAAAAGTCCTTTTCTTATTTAGAAAGGGACTTTTTTTATGCCTTTAATTTCTTAGGGCTTTATGAGGTTGCTGATCTTCCAGCTGCTAAAAAGGATATCTCCATTGGAGATATCCTTTTTTATTAAATAACAGATAGAGTTGCTCAGACTATAGATCCATATCAATAGGATGTGCATCTCTAAAGGCTTGAAACATCGCAGGAGTATATTCTGGGCATGCGCCTTCCTGGGAAGTGATAAAAGCGCCTAAAGAGACGGCATGAATCATGGTATTATGAATTTGATAAGGCTTTTCTAAGCGCTTGGATAAAAAACCAGCTAAAAATGAATCTCCACTTCCTACCGTATCTTTAACCTGAACAGCAACTGTCGGATAGAAGTAGATATCTTTAGCATTGGCATATAAGGCTCCTTTACTTCCTTTTGATACGATAATCTCTGGCATGTCAAAAGTATCTTGGATATAATGAATGCTGTCGCTTTCATCGGTATAGGTCTTACCCAAGAAATCTAACATCATACGCAGCTCTGCTTTATTAAATTTGGCCAACTGTGTTTTATGCAGCAGGTCTTTAATTAAATTGACATTATAATAGGGCGCTCTTAAGTTGATGTCAAATACATTATAGGAGCTGCTTTCTAATAATTCAAATAAGGTATTTCTAGTTTTCGGGTTTCTAGCGGCTAAGGTGCCAAATACTAAAGCTTGGCTATCGGAGAGTATCTGATGATCTTGGGCTTTGGCTTCCATAAAATCCCAAGCGACCTGATCTATAATATCATAATGGGCATCATTATGCTCATCGATATGCGCAACGACAGTACTTGTCGGATGATCTGCGAGGATTTGTATGCCTTGTGTAGAAATATGCCATTTATCCATCTGTTGTAAAGCCTCTGCTCCATAGGCATCATCCCCAATGGCACTAATCATATGTACCTCCAAGCCCATTTGATGTAGATGGTATGCAACATTAAAAGGAGCTCCGCCAATTCTTCTTTTCTCTCCAGGAAAGATATCCCAGAGTATTTCCCCGAAGCAGGCCACTTTAATTTTTTTATTTTCCATGTTTAGAATAACTACTTAATATATGTTAATATATAGGGGATGACCCCTAAAGGGAATGTATAATTTATAAATGTATAATTTTTAGAAAATAGTTGCTGATTTCATGTTAATTAAAAACATAAACTTAAACCTAATCATTGGTTTTAAAATAAAGTTCTATTCTAAAACCAAATGATTCCAATTAGCTATAGGAGCAAAAAAGCAATTTCATTAATACTCCGGGACATTTTTTTAATTAATCAATCATATCTTTCGCACGAATTTTGGACCCGAATAGGGCATAGGAAAGCATCAGCAGCTCGCAGGCCACAGTAAGTAGCCAGGTCCAGCGCCAAGTGCCAATAACATCGGCAAGTCCTCCTTGTACCAGTGTAAATACAGCTCCTCCAAAGACCGCAGAAATAAAAATTCCAGAAGCCTTCGATGTATATTGTTTTAATCCTTTTATGGAAAGCGAAAATATACAAGACCACATGGTGGAATGTAAAAGTCCGATAGCCACTAAAAACCACAAATTTTGTGTGACAATAGAAGTAATGGCCAATAAGGCGGCTCCAGTTGTGGTACAAATCAATTGAGTTCTGGCGGAGATATTACTGAAAAAGCTGGAGATAAATCGGCCGATTAAG
Source organism: Sphingobacterium sp. (assembly GCA_036786125.1). Classification (GTDB taxonomy): domain Bacteria; phylum Bacteroidota; class Bacteroidia; order Sphingobacteriales; family Sphingobacteriaceae; genus Sphingobacterium. The sequence goes on along the minus strand of DAIQRP010000163.1, from coordinate 3,977 downwards.
AAACCGCCCCAGTATAAGGTGGATAAAAGCGCATGAATACCTAAATCCATTCCTCCAATAATAATTTCTGTCTTTCCAAAGAAAGTGATTGGTTGCCCAGCTTCCATTAACTCAAAGGCATGTAGATTGATATTCGCGCCTATGGCAACTTCCGTTCCTACATAAAAAAAGATAGCAAGTACGCCAAGTGAGAAATGTCTAAAAGACCACATACTTCGGTCTAATTTTTTCCCTTCAGAGGCTCTGGTATCTGCGATATCTGGCAACTCCAAGCGTTGCGTAATTAAGGTGACTATAAGAACGCAGAGGATTAATCCGATTATTGCAGGATATAATTGTTGTATTTCAATATTTGAAATGGAAATTCCACCAAACATAATTATTGTCACAAAAAAGGGAGCGGAGGTGGTTCCTATAGAATTAATCGCTGTCGTAATATTTAACCGTTGTACAGCTTGTGTGCCAGGTAAGTCATAGGAAGCTACATAGGGATTGACCACAACCTGAATAATTGCGGCAGCGGTTCCCATCAGGTAAGAGCCTAAAATAAAGATTATAAAGCCATAAGGAACAATAGCGGATCCAAAATGCAAGGCTAGTTCGGGATGCTGTGTTCCTATATAGGTGGAGGATAAGTACATACTTAGACCTCCTATCATAAATAATAAGCCTCGAATTATTGTTTTTTTATATCCATAGTTATTAACCCATCGACTGGCGATGGTGCCATTAATTAAATAACCTAGGAAAAAGAAGAAAGAGATTAAAGTTGTGAGTGTATTTCTTAAATTCCCTGCTTCCGCTAAAAATGTAAATTTCAACGGAGCTTGTAATTGCTCATTGACCGTCGTTAAGAAACCTACAATGAAGTAGATAAAAGTGACGATAGCAAATGGCAATATGCTTTTACGAAGTGTCTTTTCCATAATATGAGAAATTGAACAGCTACTTAAGCGATAATCGCTCGTACTACAGCTTGGGTTCCTTGATCTTTTAAATCCTGTACCAGCAATTCATAGCTGTTTACAAAAGCGGGATAGCGCGTTAAGTCTATACTTGTAAATGCAGATAGTCCTAAGAAATCTATGGCCTTCTCGCTAGCTATTAATTTTTTATCATGTTCTGATATCCAGGGCTCTACAAAGGAATAGCTATTTCCCAAATCATCAATTTGATATTTTAGATAATGTCTATATGCTGCAAATAATAAAGCTAGGCGTTTAACGTCCTCTTGTTGATGGAGCATTTTTGATAGATTGGGCATAATATAAACTGGAAACTTAGAGATTCCATCGAAACATAATCTGCTAATCTGATCACTCACACTGCGATTAGCAAATCGTTCTAAAAGAGTTTGTTTGTACGCTTGGAGATCTATGCCTGCTGGTGCTGGAACCAAGGGGCTGATATCTAGCTCCATAAAGTCTTTGATATATTGAACGATATCTGCATCTTCTAAAGCTTGGTCTACTTTACGATAGCCCATTAAAAATGAAGGATAGGATAGTAGTACATGAGAGGCATTCAGGAGACTTAGTTTCATATTTTCATATGCCGTGACATCATCGGTGAAGGAGACACCAACCTGTTCCCAAGCTGGTCTTCCAGCGATAAAGTTATCTTCGATTACCCATTGGATAAAATCTTCACAATATACTGGAGCTTGATCCTTATGTCCAGTTAGCTCGTTCAATCTAATGATGTCTTCTGCAGTAGTTGCGGGGGTAATGCGGTCGACCATACTATTTGGAAAACTCACATTTTCGCTTAGCCATGTTAATAAATTGGGATCTTGTGCTTGGATAAATGAGCTAAAAGCTAATTTGGCTGTATTTCCATTATGTTGTAAGTTATCACAAGAAAGAATGGTCAGTCCGATATGGCCTGCGTCTCGACGTCTACGAAGCCCTTCAGCAACAAAACCAAAGACAGTATGCGGGTGCATGGGATGTGTTAAATCATATTGTATTTTTTCATCCTCCAAGATAAATTGATGTGTCGCCTTATCGATATTATAGCCTCCTTCAGTTATGGTCAAACTGATGATTTTAATGTCTGGATTTGCAATTTTATTAATGATAGCCTCAGTATCATTTTGAGCCCATAGTAACTCTTGTATAGCACCAATGGTAAAGCAGTCATTTTGCCCGTTTCTTCCAAATACGGTTAATGTATAATCTAAATGCTGCGCCTTTAGGGTATTCACCATTTTTTCATCTGAAGGAAGTAAGCTTGCGCCGCAAATCCCCCATTGTTGCTGTGACTCCTGATGTAATAGTTGATCCGTATAGAACGCTTGATGTGCGCGATGGAAATTACCCACTCCAAAATGCAAAATACCTTCCTGTATATTTTGACGGTTATAACCATAGGTTTGTGTATTCATATTGAATTAATTTGCTCTAAAAAAATGTAATTGGTAAGTCAAACATATATAAATGGTGCTTTGTTATGTAATTTTTTTCAGTTATTCTAATATGGGAACGTGCCCAATCTTTTGGGCACGTTCCCAAAGCCCTCTATTTTTATTAATTTTGATTTAAATTAAGTTCGGAAGATGAAACGTATAACGATTAAAGACTTGGCTAAACACTTATTAATCTCTACCTCAACAGTTTCTAGAGCCTTAGTGAATGATAAGAATATTCATCCTGAAACTAAAGCTAAAGTTTTAGAAGCGGTTAGGACATTGGGGTATAAACCCAATATAACAGCCCTGAATTTAAAATATGGCCAATCTAAAAGTATTGGATTTCTTGTCCCGGAAATGACAACTCCATTTTCCTCGAAAGTTCTTCAAGGGGTACAAGATATATTGGAACCTTTAGGCTATCGCGTGATTATCTTACAATCGGACGAAAATCCTCTTATTGAAAGAAAAAATCTGTCCTTATTAGAAGAGTTTAATGTAGATGGAATTATTCTGAATATATGCCATGATACCTATAATACGTCAATCTATGAGGAGATGATGGCTAAAGGAATTCCTATGGTCTTCTTTGACCGTATTCCTGATAAATCTGTGCAGGCTCCAAAAGTTATTGTTAATGATTTTATTAAGGCTTCTTTAATGGTAGAGCATCTGATCTCCATAGGCCGAAAACGAATTGTGCATTTAGTCGGTCCATCGACCATTAGAAATGCTGTAGAACGTAGTCTGGCCTATCAGCAGATTATGCAGAAACATGGGCTGTATGCGGATAGCCTTTTAGTAAAGACGGAAGGGATGTTATTTGAGCATGGAAAAAATGCTATACAGGAGCTTATGCATAAAAAAGTGCAATTTGATGCCATATTTGCCTTTAGTGATACTTTAGCCATTGGAGCAATGAATTACTTGCAAGAGCAGCAGGTTAAAATCCCCGATGAAGTTGCCATAGCAAGTTTTTCAGGGACAGAACTTGCTACTATCGTATTCCCTAAATTAACAAGTGTGGAACCTCCTCTTTTTGAAATGGGGCAAAAAGCGGCTTATTTAATGGTTGAAAAAATTAATCATGCCAGTATAGATAATAAGGTCTTAGTTCTAAATGCAGAGTTAGTATATAGGGCGTCGACAGGAATGTAGTCTGCTGTAAAATAAGCCGGCTCCATAGATTGATATCTATACTGTACTTTAACGATTATATTATACGGTGTTTGCAGACTTATATCGTACTGTATTTGTATACATATATTATATAGCACTTTTCCTCCCAAACTTGTTGCTGAATCTGATTCATTAGGCTATTTAATATATCCGAACAATGGAACCCCGGTTAGGGTAGATGTTTTATGGAGTTTGTATGAATTTGGGAATAATCTATCCAAAATACCCCATTCGTATCTTATTAGTCCAATGATTTTATTCCATCTTAATAAGATTAGTTATTTAAACATAGCTAAGCCCAAGTCAAATCGGATCCCAGACCTAGCAGAGCCCTATTCAAGCCCATTCATCACCTAGTCGAACTTAGCCCAGCCCATTTAAAACCATT
>DAIQRP010000162.1:0-5838 GCA_036786125.1 Sphingobacterium sp. | reverse complement strand
AGAAGAACAGAAGTTGGAAGTCGCGCAGGTAGAGAAAAAGGAAGAAGAACAGAAGTTGGAAGTCGCGCAGGTAGAGAAAAAGGAAGAAGAACAGAAGATAGAAGAGATACTAGAGAAACGTGCTGAAACTGCAGAACTACACGCTAAGAAAGTGGATCAGATATTGCCTGGTTCAGCGCTTTCTGTGGATGTACAGATGATTAAGAAATCTTTAGGAAAGCAGGATATCAGTATTGATTTCGGTCCGAATGATTATAGAGATAAAGAGCTTTTCCCAGATACGGCAGTTTACTATTTCGTAATTAATGTCGATGAACCTCGGGTCAATCTTTCTCCTTCCCGTTACGGTATCGGACAGTTCAATCGAGCTCGGTATAATAATCGAGGAATTAACCATCAGGTGAAAGATGTCAATGGGGAAAATCAACTTTTATATATTGGTCCATTCCAAAGTTACGATGATGTAAAGCTCTATGAATCAAGAATTTTACCTTTAATGAAAGATATCATGAAAATTCCTGAAAATATTTATAATACCTTTGTAATCACTGAAACATACTTTGGCACATTATCTGATAATATTCAGATCAGAAATTATGTACAGACGTATCAGGAGCAATAAAAAAATAATTAAGCTGTAGAACTATTAAAATGAAGCGAGAATCAAAACAAAATCAACTGACTAGCGAGGATATTCGAAGATATACAGGATACTTTTGGAAATTCCTAATTGCTATGGTTGTTTTAGGGTTTTTATTTATCTTAAGTATCAGAATCGGATTATTCGGGAAGTTGCCTACTTTCGCCGACCTGGAGAATCCAAAGAGTAACTTAGCATCTGAGGTTATCACTTCAGATGACCGTGTATTAGGGACATATTATGTTCAAAATCGGTCCAATGTAAAATATTCAGAACTTTCCCCATATTTAATTCAAGCGTTAATATCTACGGAAGATAAGCGCTTTTATGGACACTCGGGGATTGATTATAAACGTACAATTTCTATTATCTTTTATAATATCGTTGGTAAGAAACAAGGGGCAAGTACCATTACTCAGCAGTTAGCACTGAATCTATTTTCTGATGGAAGAGCGAAAAATACATTTAAGCGTATTATTCAGAAATTTCAAGAGTGGGTTACTGCAGTACGTTTAGAGCGTAATTATACCAAAGAAGAAATTATCACCATGTATTTTAATACGGTGGATTTCGGAGCCTATAATACCTTTGGTATTAAGTCTGCAGCACGGACTTATTTTAATACAACTCCGGATAAACTCACTGCAGATCAGGCCGCATTATTAGTCGGTATGTTAAAAGGTCCAGGGGTATATTCTCCGGTTCGTTATCCGCAGTCGGCTATCGCTCGTAGAAATACGGTTTTATTCAATATGGCGGCATCTAACTTTATCAGTACGGATGAAGCGAAGACAGCAAGCCAAAAGCCTTTGGGATTAGAGTTAAAAATTTCCAATTATGGGGAAGGCCTAGCTCCTTATTTTAGAGCGGTATTAAAAGAAGAAATTAAAAAAGAATTTAAAAAACTTTCTATCACCCGCCCGGATGGTACTCCTTATGATTTAGATCGGGATGGATTAAAAATCTATACTACCATAAATTATAGTATGCAGCAATATGCTGAAGATGCGCAACGGGAATGGATGAAAGACCTGCAACGTACTTTTGCGCAGCAGTGGAAGAATAATAATCCTTTTAAAGGCGATAAAGCGAAATTGTTAACTTCAGGAATGAAGCGCTCAGATCGATACCGCATGTTGAAGGAGGAGGGGAAATCAGAAGATGAAATCCGTGCAGCTTTTGACGTTAAAGTGCCGATGACCATATTCACATGGAATGGAAATGTGGATACAGTTATGACGCCTATGGATTCTATAAAATACAATAAGCTCTTTTTAAGAAATGCCATGATGTCTATGGAGCCTAAAACGGGACATATTAAAGCCTGGGTAGGGGGAATTAACTTCGAGCACTTTAAATATGATCAGGTGAAAATGGGAACACGCCAGGTCGGATCCACGGCAAAACCATTTACCTATGCCGTGGCTGTGGATAATGGCTATTCACCATGTTATTCCATTCCAAACTTCCAACAGGATTATAATGGTTGGTCCCCTCGAGGAACTGCTGAAGGAGGAAATCCTATTACCTTAGGGAAAGCTTTAGCGCTCTCTCAAAACTTTGCTACAGCCTTCTTGGTGCATGAAGTTGGAGCGGATGCTGTGGCTGCATTAACTAAGAAAATGGGTATCACTTCAGAGGTGCCTAATTATCCTTCGATTTCCTTAGGTTCTTATGAAGCGTCGGTATATGATATGGTCGGTGCTTATTCCGCTTTTGTGAATCACGGAACTTGGGTAGAGCCGACAATGATATTACGCATAGAAGATAAAAATGGAACGCCCATCTATGAGAAAGCTCCAAAGGTCGTAAAAGCTTTAAATTCAGAATCTGCGTATATTATGGTCGATATGCTGAAGAAGGTTGTCTCTCAAGGTACAGCCGGTAGATTGCGTTGGAAGTTTAATTTGTTAAACCCGATAGGAGGAAAGACAGGTACGACCAATGACAATTCCGATGCTTGGTTTATGGGAATTACTCCAGAACTCGTATCCGGTGTATGGACGGGAGCTGAAGATAGGGGAATTTCATTCTATAGCATGAGTTCAGGTCAGGGAGCAAATGCGGCTATGCCTATCTTTGCCCTTTATATGCAGAAGGTTTATGCCGATCCTAAGTTGAAATATACCAAGGGAGACTTCGCCTTACCTGAAGGAGGCTTAACTCGAGAGTTAGATTGTAATAAATACTCGAATTTCCAAGGTACGAGTGCTGAACCTCAGCTCGATGATGATCGACTCGGGTTTTAATATATCACTTTAGAAACATATTATGCCAGACCATTGTTTTTTACGAACTTTGTCTGGCATATTTTATTTTACGGACTGTGTTTGATTATAAAGAAGAGTTAAAAAAGATTCCACATAAACCCGGAGTATATCAATACTATGATAAAGAGGGGGAGCTGATTTATATAGGTAAAGCGAAAGACCTTAAAAATCGGGTGAGTTCTTATTTTGTTAAAGAGCATCAGCTGAATTCTAAAACCAAGGTATTAGTCCGTAAGATTGATAAAATAACCTTTACCATTGTCGATACGGAAATTGATGCTTGGCTGCTGGAGAATAGTTTGATCAAGCGCTTTAAGCCGCGCTATAATGTCATGCTTAAGGATGATAAGACCTATCCTTGGATTGTGATAAAAAATGAACATTTTCCACGCCTTTTTTGGACTCGAAAACATATAAAAGATGGCTCTAAATACTATGGTCCTTATGCTTCTGTAGGCATGATGCATATTGTATTAGATGTGATCAAAGAGTTATTTCCGCTGCGTACCTGTAACCTGAATCTAAGCCCTGAAAATATACAAAAAGGCAAGTATAAAATCTGTTTAGAATATCAAATTGGAAATTGTAAGGGGCCTTGTGAAGCATTTCAAACCGAGGAGGACTACGATCAGAACCTGTCGGATATCAAGGATATTTTAAATGGAAAGATTGCTGTAGTCACCAATCGAATTAAAGATCAGATGCAGGATGCAGTAGCAAACTTAAATTTTGAAGCTGCCCATCAGTATAAGAGTAAACTTGATAAATTATCTAATTATCAAAGTAAATCTACGGTCGTAAATTCCTCCATTACTAATGTGGATGTATTTAGTATTGCTATCGATGAAAATAATGCGTTTGTGAACTTCTTAAAAGTTATGAATGGGGTTATTATACAGACCCAAACTTTGGAGATGAAACGACGTTTAGATGAAACGGAAGCGGAATTATTAGCCTTGGCCATTCCTGAAATTAGAGAACGTTTTAAATCGGTATCCCGAGAGATTATCGTTCCTTTTGAGTTGGATATTGAAGGAGATGAGTCTATTAAATTTATCGTGCCTAAGTTAGGGGAGAAGAGAAAGCTCCTAGACTTGTCTATGAAAAATGTCGCCTTCTTCAAAAAGGAGCGATTACTGCAGTATGAAAAATTGAACCCCTATTTAAAAACGGAACGTATTTTAAAACAGATGCAAAAGGATTTACGTATGAATGTACTTCCTCAGCATATTGAATGTTTTGATAACTCCAATATTCAGGGGAACTACCCGGTTTCGGCTATTGTTGTTTTTAAAGATGCAAAGCCTTCCAAAAAGGATTATCGACACTTTAATGTAAAGACTGTAATCGGTCCGAATGATTTTGCCACTATGGAGGAGGCTGTATACCGTCGGTATAGACGTCTTTTAGAAGAGGAGCAGCCCTTACCTCAGTTGATTATTATCGATGGGGGTAAAGGACAATTAGGGGCTGCACTAAAGAGCCTACGCCTATTGGGTATAGAGAAGAAGGTTACTGTCATCGGTATAGCCAAAAGGTTGGAGGAATTATTCTATCCTGGGGATCAATATCCATTGTATTTGGATAAGAAGTCGGAAACTCTAAAGATTATTCAGCATCTGCGCGATGAGGCGCATCGCTTTGGGATTACCTTTCACCGAAATCAACGTTCTAGAAAGACGTTTAAGTCGGAGTTGGAAGATATTCCAGGCATTGGAAAGACCACTGTAGCGAAGCTCTTAACGACCTTTAAGTCGGTGAAGCGTGTGCGGGAGGCTTCCGAAGAAGAATTAAAAAAAGTGCTGAATCTAAAACAGATTCAAGCACTTCAAACATATTTTAATCCGGTTAATCAAGTTAATCCTGAACAGACGGACTTCAGGTTGGATTAGTCATCGTAACCGAATCGTTTAAGGTAATTCTTTTTGGATCTCCAATCTGGAATTACCTTAACGAACATTTCTAAAAAGACCTTTCCACCAATAAATTCTTCAATATCTTGACGAGCATAGGTACCTACTTTTTTAATCATAGCTCCTGATTTTCCGATAATGATATTCTTTTGGGAATCCCTTTCTACAATAATTTCTGCAGCAATACGAGTTAGCTTACCATCTTCTTTATAAGAGGTGATAATGACTTCTGTACTATATGGAATTTCTTTATCATATAATTTAAAAATCTTCTCCCGAATCATTTCAGAAACAAAGAAACGCATATTTTTATCCGTTAATTCGTCTTTTTCATAATATGGAGGATGTACAGGTAAGCGATCTTTAATATACTGCATAATGGCAAGTACATTATGATTTAATAAGGCAGAGATCGCAAATATCGCTTCCGGATTTAAGGTTTCTTTCCAGAATTCAATTTTTGCTTTTACCTCTTCCTCGGAAGATTTATCTATTTTATTTATAATAACAGCTACAGGAGAACTGGTTTTCTTCAATCTTTCTAAGACATCATTCTCATCATATTTCTCATTAATATCTGTAACAAGAAGAATAATATCGGCATCGATAAGTGATCCTTGGACGAAATTCATCATCGATTCCTGTAAAGAATAGTTCGGTTTTATGACTCCGGGTGTATCCGAAAAAACAATTTGGTGGTCTTTATCGTTTACAATACCAATAATTCGGTGTCTTGTAGTTTGTGCTTTTGGAGTGATTATTGACATCTTTTCACCCACTAAAGCGTTCATTAACGTGGACTTACCTGCATTTGGTTTTCCGATGATACTTACGAATCCTGCTTTATGCGACATTATTTTTAAATTAAATTAGGAATACAAAGAAACAAAATATATCTTTGTACTCCAATTAAGGAAGACAGTTATATTGCTTTTTGCTAGTAAGAAGGCAATTTTGAAATAAAAATATATTGCGGGATGGAGCAGTTGGTAGCTCGTCGGGCTCATAACCCGAA
>DAIQRP010000161.1:1587-5865 GCA_036786125.1 Sphingobacterium sp. | reverse complement strand
ATGGTACGGTCAGTATCTTCCGTCCGGAGCAAAATTTAGAACGCTTTAACCTTTCTGCAGCTCGTTTAGAGATGCCTGAAGTGCCTGAAGAAATATTTTTAGGTGGATTAAAGCAATTACTAGATATCGATAGAAATTGGATTCCTTCAAATGATGGATCTTCATTATATATCCGTCCATTTATGTTCGGTACAGAAGCAGCCTTAGGAGTTCATCCTTCTGCTTCCTATAAATTTGTCATTATCACAGGCCCCGTAGGTGCATATTATAATAAACCTTTACGTTTAAAAGTAGAAACACATTATACGCGTGCAGCTCAAGGTGGTGTTGGTTTTTCTAAAAATGCCGGAAATTATGCGCTTTCATTATACCCTACTCGTTTGGCTAATGATGAAGGATTTGATCAATTAATCTGGACGGATGCTAAAGAGCATAAATATATTGAAGAGGCTGGTACAGCGAATTTAATCTTCCGTATTGGAGATACCATTATTACACCACATGATCAGACTATTCTACACGGTGTAACCCGTCGTTCTATTATTGAATTAGCGCAACATTGGGGATATAAAGCAGAACAAAGACATGTTTCTGTACAGGAATTAATTGATGGTATTAAGGCTGGACAAGTTACAGAAGCTTTTGCTGCTGGAACGGCTGCTACATTAACTCCAATTTCTGTTATCGGCTTCGAAGGAGAATTATATGAACTCCCAGCAGTAGAAGGACGTGAATTTTCAAATAAAGTAGTATCCTACTTAAACGATTTACGTTACGGAAGAATTGCTGACGAATTTGGTTGGAATACGATTGTAGGTTAAGGTTAACTTATATCATCATAAAAAAAGGTCTTTCTATATAGAAAGACCTTTTTTTATGATATAATTTTATCTGCTTAATGCTGTTGAATATACGCTTGAATTTCTGCCAGTTGATGAGGTTCAAACCAAGCCGTCTGAGCATCTTTACGAAACCAAGTCAATTGCCTTTTGGCATATCGTCGGGAATTTTGTTTGATCTTATCCACAGCTTCTGGAAGGGTATATTTGCCATCTATAAAATCGAAAATTTCAGCATAACCTACCGTCATTAATGCGGGCAGATGACGATATTCCGTAAGGGATTTCACTTCTGAAAGAAGCCCCTGATCCATCATCATATCCACGCGCTGATTAATCCGTTGGTATAACTTTTCTCGATCCATGGTTAAACCTATGGTAATAATTCGAAACGGTCGCTTTTGTAAAGCCTGCTTTCGAAAAGAAGAAAAGGCCTCTCCCGTAGATTCACAAACTTCTAAAGCACGGATGACACGTTGTGGATTCTGAATATCCATCTCTGCATAATAAACTGGATCTAACTGAGCCAATCGTTCTTGAAGAGGGCCGATTCCATGGTTTTCAAATTCCTTATTCAATCGCTCACGCACACCTTCTAACGGTTTAGGAAGATTGTCTAAACCTTCACATACGGCACGTACGAATAAGCCGGATCCTCCAACGAGCACGACATATGCATGCTCTTGAAATAATTCCTCTATCTTTTCTAAAGCCTCTTTCTCAAAATCCCCTGCAGAATATGGTCGGGTAAGCTTATGGGAATTGACAAAATGATGAGTTGCCGCAGCTAATTCCTCAGCTGTAGGTTTGGCCGTACCAATAGACATTTCCTCATAGAACTGACGCGAATCTGCTGAAATAATTTCGGTCTGAAATATCTGTGCAAGCTGAATCGCTAAGGCCGTCTTACCGACCGCTGTCGGACCGACGACTGCAATTAAGGTTTTCATTAATATTCATCCTCAAAGCCTGATGATTTCTCTCCCGACTCTCCTTCTTCAGTTTCATCATCATCGAATAAGTCGAAATCCTCTTCATCATCTACGCCATATACGGTTTCATCTTCGTCAAATAAATCCTCATCATCTTCTTTTAATGCGGCTTCCGCTAAAGTCGCAAAACCAGCAATTTTGGGAGCTGCACCTATAGATTTAAAAATTGCAGGATATTCTTTACCTTCTTCCTCCTTTAAAATTTTAATTAATTCCACATGGAAATCATACGGACGGTCGAAGTTATAGATATAATAAAATTTCTGATGAGGATCATCGATAAATTTACTCATACGAATAGCATCCATTAGTAAAACTTCTGCAGCGATCTTTCTGTCCGAAGGAAGTAATGCAATTTCTGTTCCTTTCTTCCACTGATCATTACTTACATAAAAAGAAGAAGATACTTCTGTAGGGTAAGCTGTAGTCCGATGAATTGCTTCGTGTAAATCTAAAAATGTGCTTCTAGAAGGCATATCAATCTCGCGATAAATATCTTCATAATCTTCAAATGAAACTTTAAATCTGTAAATAGCCATTTTTTTGCTTAATTTATTTCTTATAACCTTGTCAAACAAGGAATTATTGATAATTTAAAAATATAATTTTTAGGTCGTTGAATCAAATTCAAATTCCTTTTTTAATGTCAAATTAAGTTCTTCACCCTTTTTCAACATAAAGAAATAAGCTTCTTTTTTTGCATTAGGGATTTCTCCTTCTAATATCGCTTCACGGATAGCATTTTTAATAACACCCACGATACGTCCAGGACCAAGGCCAAAAACTTCCATTATATTCTCTCCGGAAATTGGAGGCTGCCAGTTACGGATCTGATCCCGCTCTTCGACATCTTTGAGTTTCTGCTTAACCAACTCAAAATTATTTCTATATTTTGCCTTTTTATATTCATTTTTTGTCGTTACATCTGCATGGCAGAGTAACATCAGCTCATCGATATCATCTCCAGCTTCAAAAAGTAATCTACGCACGGCAGAATCTGTAACAATATCTTGAGCTAATACAATTGGGCGTAAGTGTAACATCACTAGTTTCTGAACAAACTTCATCTTTTCATTTAAAGGAAGTTTTAACTCCGCGAATAACTTAGGAACCATCCGTGCCCCCTTATCTTCATGCCCATGAAAGGTCCATCCGATGCGCTTGTCAAACCTCTTTGTCGCCGGCTTAGCAATATCATGCATAATTGCAGCCCAACGTAACCATAGGTCATCGGAAAGTTCAGCCACATTATCTAACACTTCCAAGGTATGATAGAAATTATCTTTATGTCCTTTTCCATCGACTACATCCACGCCATGCAATTGCTGCATCGCTGGAAAGATTAAAGCTAATAGACCGGTATCAAAAAGATATTTAAAACCTATAGAAGGTTTCTTAGACAGGATAATCTTATTTAATTCATCGGTAACGCGTTCTTTAGAGATAATTTTAATGCGTTCTTTATGGTCAGAAATTGCCTGTATAGCAGAAATATCAATTTTAAAATGAAGTTGAGTAGCAAAGCGAATAGCTCTCATCATACGCAAAGGATCATCTGAAAAGGTAATATTCGGCTCCAATGGGGTACGTATAATGCGCGATTGAATATCTGCAACTCCTTGAAAGGGATCCACAAGCTGTCCATAATCCGCTTTATTTAACGAATATGCCATTGCATTTATCGTAAAATCGCGTCTATTTTGATCATCTTCTAAAGTTCCATCCTCGACAATAGGCTTTCGGGAATTACTGCGATAGGACTCTCTTCTAGCGCCTACAAATTCCACATCTAAACCCTCGAATACCAACATCGCGGTTCCAAAACTCTTATATACAGAAACTTTTGTCTTTAATTGTTCTCCTAACTTCGTCGCGAAATCAATACCCGAACCTACGACAAGGATATCAACGTCATTTTTAAATGGCCTTCCCATTATACGATCACGCACATATCCGCCTATCACGTAACATTCCGTATTTGTCTGTTCGGCTAAATCTTTAATAATGGAGAAGATAGGATGTTGTAAATTTTCACTCATAGCATGGACACAGGTCTTTGAAAACCTATCAGTCTACAAAAATAAGTATTTGAATTGAGAAATAAAGGAAGTAATTCGGCACAAGGGGAATCTCATGCCGATTTTTTTATTTTTTTAATCGCGATCGCGAGATAGTTTTCTTATTGCCAGTGGGTTTTCTAAAAGTTCTTCCTGCTCTCGACGTCTTTCAATAATATGTACCGCAGTAAATATCGCTTCCAAAAACGAATCGTGGCTCGCAAGGTTCTTTCCGGCGATATCATAACCCGTTCCATGATCCGGAGAAGTACGTACAATAGGAAGACCCGCTGTAAAGTTGACTCCACTGCGTGAAGCAATAGTTTTAAATGGAATTAATCCCTGGTCATGGTACATCGCTAATACAGCATCGAATTTTTCATACGCTTT
>DAIQRP010000161.1:0-1577 GCA_036786125.1 Sphingobacterium sp. | reverse complement strand
CAAAAAATCCATCTGCAGGATAAGGCCCAAAACAGAATATGCCCTTTTCATTCGCCAATTCAATAGTCGGACGGATCACATCATCATCTTCCGTTCCAATTATTCCATTGTCTCCGGCATGAGGATTTAAGCCCAATACGGCAATCTTAGGCTTTTGAATCCAAAAATCTTTCTTTAAAGATTGATTCATAAGTGCTAGTTTTTCCAATATCGCCTCTTGGGTAATACTACTTGCGATATCTTTTACAGGAATATGTCCTGTAACGACCCCTACTCGAAGTTCATCACAGACCATAAACATCAATACATCAGAAGCAGCACATTTGGCTTGTAGATATTCTGTATGTCCAGGGAAAGAGAATCCCTCCTGTTGAATATTATGTTTATTAATAGGAGCTGTAACTAAAGCGTCAATCTTTCCCGCATTTAAATCCTCCACGGCACGCTCTAATGATAGAAAAGCATATTTTCCACCGATTTCATTTTCCTCGCCCAGAGTAATTTTCACATCCTCTTGCCAACAGTTAATCATATTCGCACGTTTAGGATTCGCCTGCTCAGGAGAGTTGATTACATGAAAGCTAAAGTCGTTTATTCCTATAGCTTTACGATGAAAGGAAGCGACTTTCGTATTACCATAAACGATAGGCGTAAAATATGATAGAACTCGATTGTCTAACAATGATTTAATAATAACTTCTAAACCAATTCCATTTATATCGCCTACTGTAATACCGATTTTTAATTTGTCACTCATATGTCGATGAATATTTATACTTCAAAAATAACGAAAATAAAACAAATATAGCGTGATTACAGACTTATTAATATGAAATTAGCAAGCTGGCGGTTTATCTTTTCAGGTTTATGGCTATCTTTGTACGAAAGAATAATATATATGAGTACAGTAAGAGCAAAGAAACACTTAGGTCAACACTTTTTAAATGATAAAAATGCAGCCCAGAAGATTGTGGACGCATTGGATCCTAAACTGGGTTTCAACCAAGTATTAGAAGTGGGGCCAGGTATGGGCGTTCTTTCTGACTTTCTGTTGCAAAAAGAAGATTATTTAACCTGGTTGATCGATGTGGATGATGAATCCATAGAGTTTTTGGCGGATAAGTATCCTCAATTGGGAGACCGTTTAATTCACGGGGACTTTTTAAATCTAGATTTCTCCAAGTATTTTGGAGATAAAATGGCGGTAATAGGTAATTTCCCTTACAATATTTCGTCTCAAATCTTATTTAAGATTTTAGAAGAGCGGGATCGTGTGGTGCAGATGACCGGTATGTTTCAAAAAGAAGTTGCCGAGCGTTGTACAGCCAAACCTGGTTCTAAGGAATATGGTATTCTTTCGGTATTCTTACAGGCCTACTATCAGGTGGAATATCTATTTACCGTCAAAGCTGGTGCATTCAACCCTCCTCCGAAAGTACTTTCTGGAGTAATTCGAATGACCAGAAACTCAACAGTAGCCTTAGCCTGTGACGAAAAATTATTTTGGCGCGTGGTAAAAGCCGCTTTTAACCAACGACGTAAAACACTTAGAAACTCCCTTTCGGCAGTCGTTCCAA
>DAIQRP010000160.1:0-5875 GCA_036786125.1 Sphingobacterium sp. | reverse complement strand
TATATTCAATCGAATAGAACCACGACATACAATGCTCATTCCAAATGTATTTGTACATAAAGGAAATTTCAAGAGTGCATTGTCGGCATGAAAGCGCTTAACGGCATATCCGTCCAATTGCTGAAGGGCTTTAAGAGTATCTTTCTTTTTCAAAACGGCTGCAAAAATAGAATTTATTATCTGGTATACGGGAAGAAATATAATTTTTATATTTCCTCTCCGTAGAAGTTATGCCTTGTTGGTACTTGCTCTTTTTAAGACTATGACTGTAATTTCTGGCCATACGCCTATCCTACCCTTTAGGCCATGATATCCAAAACCTCGATTGACATAGAGATATTTTCCATCCCTTTGGTATAAGCCCGCCCATTGCTTATAAAAATATTGAATAGGGCTCCATTTAAAACCAAAGAGCTCTATACCAAACTGCATACCATGGGTATGTCCAGCTAGAGTTAAATGGATATGTTTTTTATGATCTAAAGTCACTAAATCCCAATGTGAAGGATCATGAGACATGAGTATTTTAAAAGATTCTGTAGGGATTTCTGCCGTTGCTTTATTTAAATCACCATATTGGTGAAAACCACCCTTACCCCAGTTTTCCACCCCTATAAGAGATATTCGTTCTCCATTTTTATGGATATCTATAGATTCATTTAATAGTAAATGAAAGCCCATTTCCTGGTGAACTTCTTTTAATCGCTTAAGGTTAAGGAGTTTTAAGTCTGTATTTTCCCAATGTATATAGTCGCCATAATCGTGATTCCCCAGTACTGAAAACTTCCCAAAAGGAGCTTTTAATTTTTGAAAATCAGCAATCCATGGATCCATCTCTGAAGCTAGATTATTCACTAAATCCCCAGTGAAAAGGATCATATCACTGTTCTGAGCATTCGCCAATTCTATCCCTTTACGCACTCCCTTGATATCGGAAAGACTTCCGGAATGAATATCCGATAACTGGGTTATCTTAAACCCATCAAAGGCAGAAGGCAGATCCGGAAAATATAAAATTTCCTCTTTGACTTTATAAAAATGTCTTCCCCGAGTCAGTCCAAAGATAATAACGAGTATAATCAGTACCGCTAATACCAAAACAGCCTCGCTTAGGTAGAAATTTCTTGCCGGAAAAGAACGAAATACACGCGTCAGGTCTTCGGCTAAGAGTAGTGGAAAGGTCATTACCTTAGGAATAAACACGAGAAGCATACTCGTAATTAAAGCCGCTACGACCTGCTGAATATTCTTCCCTACGCGCCGTAAATACAAAATTCCAAAAATTGCTGCCAATAATAGTATATCTACAGACCAGTATAAGATATGGGCAAGCTGACTCGGAAATACCGTACTAAAAGCTTGAAAGAAATATATATCTCCAATAATAAATAAGAGTAATATAGAAAGAAATCGTTTTGTCATATGTTTATTATCTGAGGCAATTTTGCGAAACTCATGCCAAAATTCCATTTACCAAATAACATCAATTCAGAATATCAAAGAATGATATGCGTATGACATTAACAGTTGCTATCCTTCATTTTATAGCTAAGATTGGAATTTATCGATAGAAATCTGTCAGTATGCCTGACAACATAGCACGCTATTACACAAGCAGTCAGCGGAATAGGAACAAGGACAAGCCTCCAGACCAGAAGCATTTAACGATTCGGATATTTTAAAATATATTTTAAATTTCCGAGACATTCTTATTTTGAAACAATCTAAATAAATATATATTTGCATTTAAATTCAGTAAGAATAATTTAAAAGATGATGCGGCATCAAGAAATCGATTGGAATACAGACGGAGGCTTTACTGAAGTTTATAGCTTATATGCTAAAAAAATGTATCGTTTAGCCTATACCTATCTTCAGGATACACATCATGCTCAAGAAATCGTTCAAAAAATATTCTTAAATCTCTGGGAACGGCGAGATCAATTAAAAATTGATGTTCCTATAGAGAATTATTTGATTAAGGCGACCAAATATGCGGTGTTTCGTTGTATTGAAAAGGAAACGAAGAATCAATATTGTTCTGTAGAATCGGAAGTTAACCAACTACAAACGGATTCATTAATGGACCAAATTATCTTTAATGAATCGGTTAGAAAAGTTGAAAAACTTGTGGATGCTCTGCCTGCAAAGCGCAAAAACATCTTTTTATTAAGTCGAGAATATGGACTGAAAAATAAAGAAATTGCCGCAAAATTAGATATCTCAGAGAAATCTGTAGAATATCATATCAAACATTCCCTGATTTTTTTAAAGAAGAAATTCTAGACTCCCCGCCCATCTACACTTATTTAATTTTTTTTTAGGGTAGAATATCTATTTATGTACTTATCCCATATATGCAGCTTATGAAGGTGACCAAATCATTAATCCAAAAATATCAGTCCGGACAATGTTCGTCAGAAGAACGGCAATGTATTCAGGAATGGCTGGAAAATGAAGAATGGCCTGAAGAAAGCTCGAAGGAAGCTCCCGGGGAAGAATATATGCCTACAGTATGGGAAATTGAGGAGCCGAAGCGATCGATTAGAAAATGGGTTCTTCCGTTTACTGTGGCTGCGAGTATCAGTATGGTCTTGGGTTTCTTAGGCTATTTATATCTGAATCATAAACCGTCCGCTATGCCTTTAGCATCTTTAGCGACAAAGCAGATTCATTATAAAACGGATAGAACAAAAAGGTCTATTATACAGCTTGGAGATGGTACGACAGTGACCTTAAATGCTGCTTCAGAATTAATCGCTCCAGAACAGTTTACCGACTCTAATCGGGTGGTACAACTGCAGGGGGAAGCTTATTTTGAAGTCGCTAAAGATCAAGATAGACCCTTTATCATTCTTTCAGAACATGGAGAGATTAAAGTCCTCGGTACAGAGTTTAATTTTAAAGCCTATCCAGCTGAAAATTTAGAACTGGATGTTAAAGAAGGAAAAGTAGCCTTCTCTGTACGTCATATAAAAAATACCGCACAAATTGTACGTGCTGGAGAGCGTGCGGTTTTACAAGCGCGTTCCCAAAAAATTGAATTGGAACCGAAGCTATCATCCTTAAACCTGTTGTGGAAAGATGGATCGATAGGATTTGATGACCTGAGTCTACAAGAAATAGCTAAGACTATAGAGCGCAAATTCGATTATCAAGTTCTCATTAAAAATAAACAATTAGCAAGACAGCATTTTAGTGGACAATTTAAAGATCTACACTTAAATAATCTTTTAGATGAAATTGCTTTTGTATTAGGTTGTCATTATAAAATTGAGGAAAGACAGATTACTTTTTATTAAATTATTTCTAGCTATATGATTCACAGAGAAACTGGATAAAACTAAATTATCCATCTTTTTTAATAATAAAAAACCCGATGAAAAGACTGCAATCCATGTCATCGGGTTTATAAAATAACTTCACCTTAAACAAATTTAAAGTTGAACAAATATAATAAAATTAGCACAATATGCGTGCTGATAGGCATATTTATTGCCCTTATTTACGCGCCCTTAAACTCCTTTGCCCAGTCGGAAATCCTATCTAAAAAGATTCGTATTTCATTTCATCAAACGCCAATATCTGCGGCGCTGAAAGATTTAGAAAATCAGATAAATCGGACCTTTTCGTACAATAGTAATCAGATTGATAAAAATAAAAAGATTACCAAGTCGTATAGCAACCATACGGTAAAACAAATCCTAGACGAGATCTTAGATTATCGCATAGCAGATATAAAATCCACTTCTGAAAAGATTATATTTCGACTCGAAGAGAAAAGTCCTTGGAAAGGTAAAATTTCCGGTGTGTTACTTTCTCAAGATAGCCTGACTTTAAGTGGAATTACGGTGATCTTACATCCTTTAGCGCTGACTACCACGACAGATCATCAAGGTGCTTTTGAATTTCCTCCGCTAGAAGCAGGAAACTATTCCTTAGAATTTCAAAGTATACATTATCAAAAATCGCAGCAGGCCATTCAGCTCAGCCCTACTACTCAGCCCCAGGTATATGCCATTTTAAAACCTGTAGACTACCATTTAGATGTGGTCACTATCACGGGGCAGCGGGAAACTGACCGGCTTAAGAAAACAGGCTTTAGCATGAATGCTATTGAACTGAAATCACAGGCTAATAGCAGCAGAGACCTCAATCAAGTTTTAAACACCAGTACGGGTATTCGAATTCGAGAAAGCGGGGGTTTGGGTTCCGACTTTGATTTCTCGATTAATGGCTTAGCCGGAAAAGCTGTACGCTTTTTTATCGACGGTATCCCTATGGAAAATTTTGGCGTAGGCATGCAGTTTAATAATATACCTGTCAACCTTGCCGACCGCGTGGAGGTATTTAAAGGTGTAGTGCCTATATCCCTAGGTTCAGATGCCTTAGGTGGAGGAGTGAATATGGTCACTCAGAAAGGTAATCATAGTTATATCGATGCAAGTTATAGCGTCGGATCTTTTCAAACCCATCGTGCAGCTTTAAACAGCCAATTTATAGATCATAAAAAAGGAGTTTCTCTAAGTTTAAATGGCTTTTACAATTTTTCAAAAAATAACTATTGGATGCATAGTAATCCAAAGTATGAAGCAGCAATTACGGTTCCTGATGGTAAAGGAGGTTTTGAAGAACGTAGTGTCAAACGATTTAATGATGAATTTCAATCCAGCATGATTCAGGGAAAAATAGCTTTAATTGAAAAACCCTGGGCAGATAAATTCAGCGTAGGCTTATTATACAATGAGCATTATAAAGAGTTTCAAACTGGAGCCAACCAAAATATCGTCTATGGACATGTCAATCGTAAGGGTGACTTTTTAATGCCCTCTGTAAGTTATGAAAAAAGAAATTTCCTGACGGAAGGGCTATCTATAAATCTAATTGCCAACCTCGGCATAGATAAATACCATGTTGCCGATACCTCCACAAATACCTACTGGTGGGATGGCTCTATTGCTTCTTCAGGAAATAGCTATGGCGAAATTTCTAAGGGATCTCCAATTTCCTTAAAAAACTTTGAAAATAAGTTCTATTTAGTGCGTGCCAATATGGAGTATGCACTACATGATCATCATCGATTAAGTCTAAACTATAATTTCAGTAAGGCGGATCAGGAATCTTCAGAATTGCTTAAAAATATCAGTTATGATCCTGCCAAATTAAAAAAACAGGTAGTAGGCATTTCCTTAAGAAGTGAATTTTTAGAGCAAAGACTAATAACTACCTTATTTTCAAAATACTATAATTTCAATGTAGGCCTAGGCGACAGACAGATTCTGGTAAATGATAAATATGTGGTGCAAGATATGGATAACCAATACAGCAATTTTGGATATGGCTTAGCCTCTCGTTTTCAACTTTTAAAAAGAACGGGATTAAGACTTTCCTATGAACATGCCTATCGATTGCCAGAGCAGGTTGAAGTCTTGGGGAATGGAATTAATATTGTTGCGAACTATGATTTAAAACCTGAAAACAGCCATAATATTAATTTAGGAGCTGATCATGCTATTTATTTTGCTAAAAATACAGCCTTAGCCATTGACTTTTCAGGTTTCTATAGAAAAGCAACCAACCTGATTTATTCAATACCATGGGGCAATAACTCATCCAAATTCTTAAATGAACGCCAAATTAATGTGGCTGGTTTTGAAACTGAACTACGCTTTAAGCAGCAGGATTTTTTAGAGATTACCGCAAATGCTACCTATCAAAAATCCATTCAGAATCAGAAATATATCTATGGCACGCAGACGGAATATGCAACCTATAAAAATGTGTTGCCTAACCAACCTTGGTTTTTTGGAAATTTATTAATTTCTGTAGGTAAAAACAATTTGATCGGAAAAGATACACGCTTACAACTGGATTG
>DAIQRP010000159.1:5698-6044 GCA_036786125.1 Sphingobacterium sp. | reverse complement strand
AAACTAAGCATCAACCATTTAGGCTTTGAGAAGAAAGAAATAGACGTTCTTATCCCTTTTCCATTGACAAGCATTTTATTACAGCCAAAAACTCATAGGTTACAAGATGTACAGGTTAAAAGTAAGCCCAAAATAACTCAACTTGGGGATACTATCTCCTATGCCGTACAAGGTTTTGCTGCTGAAGAAGATCGCTCTATAGGAGATGTATTAAAAAAAATGCCCGGCATAGAGGTCAGTGAATCTGGACAGATTAAATATCAGGGCAAATCCATTTCAAATTTTTATATCGATGGAGATGATCTACTGGACGATCGATATGCTATAGGTACACGTACAATTCCGC
>DAIQRP010000159.1:0-5688 GCA_036786125.1 Sphingobacterium sp. | reverse complement strand
AAACAATCATGAACATCTGAAAGTATTAAAAAATAAGCGCTTTACCGATCAGGTAGCGATAAATTTAGTGATTAAGGAGGATGCTAAACTCAAACTTACAGGTCAGGCCAAAGTAGGTTTAGGGATGCCTGAATTATATGATTCTGAGCTCAATACCATTCTATTCAATAAAAAGGTTAAAATGCTCAATGTTTTAGAAGCTAATAATACAGGGAAGGACTTAAGTAGAGATTTTATAGGTTTTAACCAAGCATCTTTGCTATCCCAAATGGGTAGCTCTCCAATTAATAACCTATTATCTTTAGGTATGGTATCTCCTCCTCCTTTAAACCAAAAACTCTATCTGAGAAATCATACTGCGGCCATTAATACCAATAAACTTCTCAACTTTAAAAATGACCTGCAATTCAAATCCAATATTCAGGCTTTATATGATAATAATAAGCGACATTATGCGGGCCAGACTATATATTATACTGAAGGGTCAGAAGTGAACTTTAATGAAAGACAAGATCTAGAAGCCGAAAAATTTATGGGAGCCATACGCCTGACGGCAACAAAAAATCAGACAAGTAAATATTTGAATAATACCTTTAGCTTTGAATATGAAAATGAGCATGCCTATGCCAAGCTGCATGCGAATGAGGCGTTTATAAATCAATTTAGAACTCATCGTATATCTGGGCTTTCCAATACGTTTAATTTTGTGCCAGAACTTAAGAACAAGCAGCTTATCGAAGTCAACTGGTATTTTACCTATGGAAATAAACCCCAAACTTTGGGAATCAGTCCTGGAATATTTCCTCAGCTTTTAAATCAAGATATTCCATATCTACAAACCCAACAGCAGGTTTCCGTACCATCGAGTTTTAGCAATCTGCATTTCATATATAGAATGCCAAATCGAAAAATAAAACAAGCTTATGAAATTGGAATGATATATGAAAAGCAGCAATTGAACTCTGAAATTCAAGTGCAACAGTCAAATCTCTTAATGGAAACACTAGCGTTCGAAAATAATATGCATTGGAAGCGTAGCCGTTATTATGGAAAGCTGCAGTATGAATATCATAAAAATGGCTTTGAATCATCCTGGGGATTACCTTGGAGTTATCAACGAACTCAATTCGAAGATCCATCACATCAGCTAGATGAATCCCGAAATGATTGGCTTTTTAATCCTCAGATAAAGACTAAATATCGTATTAACCACACTCATGAACTCTCTTTACAATACCAGTATAGCAATACTTTTGGAAATTTAGAAAATGTATATCGCGGTTTAATTATTAAAAACTATCGAAGTCTAAGTAGAAATACTTCAGATATCAATGAATCAAATATACATACGGCTTCCCTAGATTATAATTACAGTAAAATCGTCCAATTTCTATTTGCCAACTCCGGAATATCCTTTAGCCAGAAAACCTCGAATAATATGCTGTCGACACGGGTAGATAATCAAATTACAGAGGAATTTTTAGTGCCTTTCTCGCATACGATTACTTCCTGGTCGGGCTATATGGGTATAGACAAATATATCTATGAGCTGGCCAGCACATTTAAGTTAAAAACCAGCTATGCCATCACAAATTACAATCAACTGTTCAATGAATTATTATTGCCATATCAACATATAAACTATAGCATTCAACCAGCCTTAGAAGCCAAAATTTGGAAAGGATATAACCTTTCCTACCAAAGCCAGATAAATTGGATAAGCAATAGACAAAAGTATAGCGATTCTTCAACCGATCTGCGTACATTTTCCATCAATCAATTTGTACATATCCCTATTATCAACTACCGGAATATGCATATCAACTTAAAGATAAGACATTTATATAGCCGCCAAGCGGAAATGAATGCTATAAATTATATGTTTTATGATGTATTTGCCCGCTATAGGATCAAGAAATGGAAAACTGACTTGGAATTTGATTTAAGTAATCTTTCGAATATTAAAAAGTTCAGTACGTATCATAGCTCCGCCAATATGTTGAGTTATAATCAATATGAATTAAGAGGCCGGATGTTAAGCCTAAAAGCCATTTTTAATTTGTAGTCTAGCTGTAAGACTTGTTTAAAATGGATTAAAAAAAAGCAGCCTATGGAAATAGGCTGCTTATATATCTTGCTCAAAAATGCATATTTTATTGCATATCGAATAAATGCTTTTCAGCATGGTATGAAGAGCGAACTAATGGTCCTGACTCCACATATTTAAAGCCCATTTTTAAACCTATTTCTTTATAACGGTCGAATTGTGCTGGAGTAATCCACTCCACAACAGGATGATGAGCTTTACTCGGTTGCAGATATTGACCGATAGTCAAAATATGAACACCGACATTATATAAATCTTGCATTGCTTCAATAACATCCTCTTCAGTCTCTCCAAAACCAAGCATAATACCAGATTTAGTACGTAATCCAGCTTCAGAAATACGACGTAAACATTCTAAAGAACGATCATATTTCGCTTGAATACGAACTTCACGAGTCAAACGGCGTACTGTTTCCAAATTGTGAGATACCACTTCAGGACGTACCGCTAATACGCGTTCCAAATTATCCCATTGCCCTTTAAAGTCTGGAATTAATGTCTCCAATGTAGTTTCCGGAGATTCTCTACGAATAGCATTAATTGTTTCAGCCCAAATAGTCGAACCTCCATCCTTTAAATCATCCCGGTCTACTGAAGTAATAACACAGTGTTTTACCTGCATTAATTTAACGGAATTAGCCACTCGGTTAGGCTCATCTAATTCTACCGCTAAAGGACGACCTGTAGCCACAGCACAGAAAGAACAAGACCGTGTACAGATATTTCCTAAAATCATAAAGGTCGCTGTTCCAGCTCCCCAACATTCCCCCATATTTGGACAGTTACCACTCTCACAAATAGTATGTAGTTTATGCTCGTCTACTAATCCACGTACATGTCTATATTCTTTACCCACGGGTAGCTTCACACGTAACCAATCGGGCTTACGTTGTACTTGATTTGCTGGTATAACTGGAAGTTCAATCATGCTACAAAGTTAATGATTTAATGCTATATCTTAAATGTATATTGTAGGATTAATATCATAAATAAATATTTACCAAAGCTTTTCTCAAAAGATTCTACCTCTCTTTATTAATTTTCTGTATATTAATTAGGATATTTGTGTTTTATATAATTTCCCTACTATGCGAATCCATAGGATTATACTTGTATTATTTTGCACGCTACTCTCCTCTTTCGTAGGAAAAGCACAACAGCAACTCGATCTAATTCCAAAACCTGCTCAAATGACGATCTCTTCTGGGACTTATATATTGGCTCCTACGGTTAATATTTATGCTTCGGAAGAATTTATGTCGACAGCGGAACTATTTTCCGAATATCCTACCCGCCCGTTTGTGGAGGTTCAAAAACTAAAAAGTCTAAAGAAGAATATAAAAGAAAGCTTTCGTATTTTAAAAGCTACAGATTCCGATAAGCTAAATGAAAATGCCTATCTCTTACAGATTGATGAAACAGGAATTTTATTAAAAGCACATCAGCCTCAGGCTTTAATTCACGGGATCTATACACTGGTACAAATGGGAATGTTAGCGGATCATCCTGAATCATTGCCCTATGTACATATCATCGATGAACCTCAGTTTAGCTATAGAGGGATGCATTTAGATGTATCCAGACATTTTCTTCCGATTTCCTTTATTAAGAAGTTTGTCGATATTATGGCTATCTACAAATTCAATAACCTACATTGGCATCTGACAGATGGTGCAGGCTGGCGTATTGAAGTCAAAAAATATCCGGAACTTACTTCAAAAGCTGCATGGCGAACCCATAGTCATTGGAAAGATTGGTGGAATAATGGACGTCAATATGTTTCACAAGGCAGCCCCAATGCTTCTGGAGGTTTCTATACGCAAGAACAGGCGGCAGATTTAGTCGCATATGCCCAACGTAAGGGAATTAATATTATCCCAGAGATTGAAATGCCTGGACATTCCGAAGAGGTGATTGCAGTCTATCCGGAACTCGCTTGTACGGGAAATCATAATATTCAGGGAGAATTCTGTATAGGTAATGAAAAGACCTTTGAATTTTTAAAGAATGTCATCGATGAGATGTTGCCCATCTTTCCATCTCCTTATATCCATATTGGAGGAGATGAAGCCAATAAAAAACATTGGAAAGACTGTCCTAAATGTCAGGATTTGATGCACAGAGAAGGACTTAAAAATGTAGATGAATTACAGTCTTACGCGATAAAACAGATGGATGAATATCTTCAGGCGCAAGGTCGTAAGTTAATCGGTTGGGATGAAATTCTCGAAGGTGGACTGACTAAAGGAGCTACAGTTATGAGCTGGAGAGGTGAAGAAGGTGGAATTAAAGCCGCTAATTCTGGACATGATGTTATTATGACGCCAGGAAATTATTTATATTTTGATTCCTATCAAACGGATCCTCGAACACAACCTGAAACCATAGGTGGATACCTTCCCTTAGAGAAGGTGTATAGCTATTACCCTGTTCCTGCGTCCATTGAAAAAGATAAAGTAAAACATATTTTAGGAGCACAGGCCAATTTATGGTCTGAATATATGACGACCTTCCAACAAGTGGAATATATGGCATTCCCACGGGCTTTAGCCTTAGCCGAGGTCAACTGGACGAATCCATCCTTAAAAAGTTTTCCAAATTTTAAGGAACGCCTGCAAAGTCACTATAAGTTATTACAAGATTTGGATGTGAATTATTATCGTCCATCTTATAATGTGGATTATCAAGTGAAATTCAATGCCAAGAAATTCAGCAATACCGTGAGTCTGTCTTCAGAACAAGTGGAGCAATCGAATATTCATTATACGATTGATGGCAGTAAGCCGAGCTTTAAAACCTCGCCTTATGTGGAACCATTTGAATTAAGCATTCCTACTGTAGTTAGAGCCGCTTATTTTTTAGATAGTATTCAAGTCAGTCCAGAGGTGGTTATTGAGCTGGATGTGCATAAAGCAATCGGTAAAAAAGTCACCTACAATAATAAAAACTTTGGAAACTATCCAGCTCAACATGAGCTGACCTTAACCAATGGAATTAAAGGAGGACTCACTTATCATGACCAACAATGGCAAGGATTTCTTTCGGATTTAGATATTGTTGTAGACTTTGAACGTCGCGAAGAGATTTCAAATGTAGCCATGAATTTTATGCAGATGACGGGACCCGGGGTATATATGCCTACCGAGTTTAAGGTCTTTCTATCGGATAATGGACAGAACTTCCGTGAGGTCGGCGTAATTAAAAATACGGTTCCCGATGATGACCCCAAATTAATTATCAAAAGATTTGATTTGAAATTAGCTAAAAGTCAACCAGCACGTTATGTAAAAGTAATAGCGACAAATACCAAAGGAGGTTTTCTATTTGCCGATGAGATTATCGTTTATTAATAATAATATGTTACAAAAAGAGAGGAGCGTTAAAGATAACGCTCCTTTTTTTGCAATATCCAAAATAATTTAGTGGAATTAAATAAAAAAATGTAACTTTGCACTCCGACAAAGCAGTCGGAATAAGCCCTCCCAATTTGAGCGCATTTTGATTTGTCTTTGTTCGAAAAAAGATTTGAAATTTAATTTTTTGAACTAGATATAATGCCAAGAAACACCTCCATCAATTCA
>DAIQRP010000008.1:28616-46803 GCA_036786125.1 Sphingobacterium sp. | reverse complement strand
CGGAATCATAGCTGTCTACCGTATTCCAATCGAAAGTATCATCGATACCAAAGGATTTAATAATCGGAATATTTAAGGCTTTCAATGCGGCACAGTATTCCGGACTTTCCTGGCCATGTAATTGAAAGTATTGAAAATTATACAAGGCTTGAAATTCATAAATTTCGGCATGTGTGGCATTTACAAATACCCCTACTTTGGCTGTAGCAAGTTCCCGAATAAAACGGGCATTATCGGTATGAATATAGCGAGGGGATTGGGCATAACATATGAATCCCAGATAATCGACTTGTAATTGTTCGAGTTGCTCTATATTATCCGGATGTTTCATCCCGCAGACTTTAATGGCTAACATCTTAGTTATTTATTAAGGTAGTTAAAGCATGTAAGGCTTTCTTACTCATTAGCGATTCTTCAGCTTCATAATAACAATCGGAGAAAGAACGCTCCGGATGAAAAGTTTTCAGTGCAAATGCAGCATTACTCAGCACGACATTATTTTGGATATCATTGCCTTCCCCTTGAAGAATGGTTTTAAAAATTTGGGCCGCTTCAGCAACGCTTTCTCCACCGGATAAAGCTTCGGCATCAACGGGTTGAAATCCGAGCTGCGGAATGCTATAATACTGCTCTCCTTGATTGCTGATAACTTTAAAATCTCCGGTCATGGATATTTCATCATATCCATCTAGGGAATGAATAATATGATATTGCTTATCGGACTGTTGATATAAGTAACCATATAATCGAGCAAGCTCTAAACTAAAAACGCCTACAGATTGAAATTTTGGATTCGCTGGATTCGTGAGTGGACCTAACATATTAAAAAATGTTTTGACTCCTAAGGCACGACGTATAGGAGCTACAGTTTTCATTGCTGGATGAAAAAGTGGCGCATGTAAAAAACAGATATTAGCCTGATCCAATTGACGATTTAAGCGGTCCTTATCATTGGTGAATTGATAGCCTAAATATTCCATCACATTGGAGGAGCCACAGGAGGAAGATACGCCAATATTTCCATGTTTAGCAACATGATGCCCTGAACCCGCGACCACAAAAGAAGCTAAAGTCGAAATATTAAAGGTGTTTTTTCCATCTCCACCTGTACCGCAGAGATCGATGATATCATAGCCTTTAAATTCTACTTTTTGACAGAGGTCATACATGGCTTCACGGAATCCTGCGAGTTCTTCCACGCGAATACTCCGCATCCCATAGGCTGTCATAAAAGCGGCAATTTGATGACTATCGTATTTGCCTGTAGCAATATTAGTTAATATATCATAAGCTTGTTCGCGGGAAAAGCTCTTATATTCAAATAGATGTGCTAATATTTTTTTCATAATAAAATTCAAAAAAAAAGGCTCGCCAAAAAGGCAAGCCTACTATAAATTGATGTATAAATAAATTCATGCAATAAGTGACCGCCACAACATTAAATGTTGTGCCACCACCATGAATTATTTAATACATTTTGTCTCATTGTTTTACTCGATTACACAAATATGAAGTATTGTTTTTAAAAATGCAAAAAAATTAACATAATTTTCATTTTTACTAAGGATTCTATGCTATAGCTATTATTTTATTAATTAATATAATACAAAATGAGCATATTGCCCATTAGATACCAAGGTGAAGGAAGCAATTTTATCTTCCTCGACTAGTAGGGCCACAACCAAGCGATCCTTATATTTTAGAAAATAGATATCGTTGGGATGATGTCCTTCTAAATTAATATCTCGAATATCCTTTCTCGGTAGTTTGGGGAAATTTATCAATTGAAATTGATCTAAGTTCCGACCTTGTATATTGAGCCGTAGCTCGGTGATACTACTGAGTAGATAGGATAGAAACTCCTCGGAGATGCCTTCACTAAGCAGCACATGCTGACTTAAGATAACATCATCTGCTACTTCAGGATCATGAAGATCTTGAAGAAAGGATTCAATTATTTCGGGCTTATTAGGTCGCTCCTGAGCTTGAACTAAGGAAGAAAAGCAGAGTAAACTGACACAGATATGGACAAATAAAAATTTCATAATCAGCAATTTGGTATTGGACTCCGCGGAGATCAAATGGATTAATGCTTCATAAAAAACGCCTTGATAGTTCAAGGCGTTTTTATTTAATACTCGTCTTCATTAAAGAAGAAGTCATCTTTTGTAGGATAATCGGGCCAAATTTCTTCTATATTTTCGTAAGGCTCACCATCATCCTCTAATCCTTGTAGGTTTTCAATAACCTCAACCGGAGCTCCAGAACGAATTCCGTAATCGATTAATTCATCTTTAGTAGCTGGCCAAGGCGCATCTTCTAAGTGTGAAGCTAACTCTAAAGTCCAATACATAATTAAAACAATTTAAGTTTTCAATTTTCGCAAAAATATAATTTAATTTGTATTAAACAAGTATTTTGCATTTTATTTTTAATCGGATGTTCTAACGTATTGTTTTACAGCTAAATAATATTAGTTTATTCTTCCGTCTGTAAGCGTTCCGAAACAGATTTTATATCTGTATTTTTCTCATCGGTTTCTATTAGACCATCTCTCATTCTAACGATTCGATGGGCATGCTGAGCGATATCTTCCTCATGGGTGACTAAGATAATGGTATTGCCTTGGCGATGGATTTCCTCTAGAAGGCCCATAATTTCAATGGATGTCCTCGTATCTAAATTTCCAGTAGGCTCATCGGCTAGGATAATTGAAGGATCATTAATAAGTGCTCTAGCAACAGCTACACGTTGTCTTTGACCTCCAGAAAGCTCATTCGGTCTATGATCCATACGCTGCGCTAAGCCTACGGCAGTTAATGCTTTTTCAGCACGATTTAGGCGATCAGATTTACTTATGCCTGCATATATTAAAGGGAGGGCAACATTTTCCAAAGCCGTACTTTTGGGCAATAGATTAAAGGTTTGAAAGACAAAGCCAATCTCCTTATTCCGAATTTCTGCGAGCTCATCTTCAGTCATTTCACTAACTTGAGTCCCATTTAGAGAATAGTCTCCATGAGAGGGGGTATCTAGGCAGCCTAATATATTCATTAAGGTAGATTTTCCGGATCCGGAAGGACCCATTAATGCTACAAATTCTCCTTTATATATTTCTAGGCTGACAGATTTTAAGGCCTGAATAGTTTCTGAACCTACGGTATAGGTACGCGCAATATCGTTTATATGTATTAATGCAGAAGATGCCATGATAAATTTTTCTAATTCTGTACTTAAATTACTATTTAATTTTTGATTTCCAGCAGTGAAACATTTTCTCGTAAATTTCTGCTGCGATACGTTCCTGATCATCTTTGCTTAATCCTTGCGTCGATATAGGTTCTAATACTGTAATCTTTACGCTTCCAGGTTTCGCGCCATATTTCTGACCATCATCAAATAATAATTCCCAAGCGTTATGAATAACTACGGGCAGGATAGCAATCTGATTATCTATAGCCATTTTAAAAGCGCCGGCTTTAAATTCCTGAAGTTTTGGAGGATAGATATCATCTATTTTCCCTTCGGGAAAGATAACCAGAGATTTTCCTTTTTGTAACAGAGACTCAGCTTTTTTGTACGCTCTAAAGGCCGCAATCTTTTGGCTTCTATTCACCGGAATATCGACCGTTTTAAAGAAAATGCGCGTCAGTGGATTATGCAATAACTCTTCCTTGCCCATAAAAGAAAAAGGTTGTGGACATAAGTAGTTTATGGCAGTAATATCAAGTACAGAGCTGTGGTTCGGGCAGATTACATAAGGCTGGCTCCAGTCTATTGCTGTCTGTTGCTCTACGCGATAGCGTATTCCTGCAAGATATGATGCACGCAGGCTAAATCGCCTACGTAATCGTACGATACGGTTATAATTCTTTTCTGGTTGTCTAGCCACCATCCATAAATACGGATATAGGATAATAAAACTTAAGATCGTACAGAAGTAGTACCATCCACAGTAGATATGTTTGACTATTTTTTTCATTTTCTGGAGGAAGTTAATGAAAATCTGAATAAACGAAAAATGACAGCTTAAAAGCTGTCATTTCTATTAGATATTTTTAATTACTTGCTTAATTCCGCATAGTACTTATGAAATAATGGAATCGTTTCAATTCCTTTTACATAATTTTCTATACCATATTTTTCATTTGGAGAATGTAAATTATCTGAATCTAAGCCAAATCCTAAAAGCACGGTTTTTAAACCTAATACTTCTTCAAATAGTGCTACGATTGGAATAGAGCCTCCTCCACGTGTAGGAATAGGAGCGATACCAAAAGTATCTTCCAATGCTTTTTCAGCAGCTTTATAAGCGATTCCTGATGTTGGCGTAACTACAGGCTCTCCTCCATGATGAGGTTTTACATTGACCGTAACATAAGATGGAGCAAGGGACTCAAAGTGATTTTTAAATAACTGAGTAATGCGTTCTGAGTTTTGATTTGGCACCAGGCGCATGGAGATTTTAGCCTCCGCTTTCGCAGGTAATACTGTCTTTGCACCTTCTCCGATATATCCGCCCCAGATACCATTCACCTCTAAGGTAGGGC
Source organism: Sphingobacterium sp. (assembly GCA_036786125.1). Classification (GTDB taxonomy): domain Bacteria; phylum Bacteroidota; class Bacteroidia; order Sphingobacteriales; family Sphingobacteriaceae; genus Sphingobacterium. Next base: position 42,253 of record DAIQRP010000008.1, on the reverse strand, counting down.
GGATGCCTGTACGCTCAATGGTTGTATATCCCGCTTCTCCCCAAACTTCATGAACTCCTAAATCCTGCTTATATTCTTCAATATCAAAAGGTGCTTTATTTAATGTTTCACGTTCTTCTGCACTTAACTCTACCACATCGTCATAAAAGCCTGGGATAGCGATATGATTATTTTCATCATGTAAAGAAGCGATTAATTTAGCTAATATAGTCGCCGGATTTGCTATAGCTCCACCGTAAACCCCGGAATGTAAATCTCTGTTAGGGCCTAATACTTCAACTTCTACATAGGATAAACCACGTAGTCCTGTTTCAATAGAAGGTTGTTCTAAACTAATCATTGAAGTATCTGAAATCACGATAATATCTGCTTTCAGGCGTTCTTTATTTTCACGTACAAAAGTACCTAAGTTAACCGAACCGATTTCCTCTTCCCCTTCAATCATAAATTTAACATTACATGCTAAATTTCCAGATTCTACCATATATTCAAAGGCTTTAACATGCATGTAAAATTGGCCTTTATCATCAGCAGCTCCACGTGCATAAATCTTTCCATCTCGAATAGTAGGTTCAAAAGGAGGCGTATCCCATAATTCTATGGGGTCAGCAGGTTGAACATCATAATGTCCATACACTAATACAGTCGGTAAGCTTGGATCTACGATTTTATCTCCATAAACTATAGGATGTCCAGCTGTCGCACATACTTCGACATGTTCAGCTCCAGCATCACGTAATTTTTGAGCAACAAAATCCGCTGTTTTGCTCACATCAGCTTTATATTTTGGATCCGCACTTACGGAAGGGAAACGTAATAATTCAAATAATTCATCTAAGAATCGTTGTTTATTACTTTCCACATATTCTTTTATCGTTTGCATAATATTGCTTGGTTTATAACAAAATTAAGCAAAACATATTAAATAACTAAGGAGGACTGAGGCTTATTTAACGAGTTAATTTATTGATTTATAATTATGGATTATCTCTCTTTATAGCATCTATATTATAGTTTATGTTAAAAAATATCAAATTTTGAAATAATACTGTTTATTTGTGCTATTTTCGAAAATATTTAATACAGATTAAAAATTGTTATTAACCATTTATGAAGGATTTTAAACCCTTATGGTGTTTACTTTTCATCTTCCTCGGATTTAAAGTAACCATCGCCCAAACCCAAACCCAGGTTTCAGGCTCGGTAGTCGACCCTAAAGAAAACCTAAAACTTGCAAATGCCACAGTTATGTTATTACAGGCTAAAGATTCTATTTTAGTTTCTTTCACCCGAACGGATGCAAATGGTTCTTTTGTATTAAAAAATATCCCCTCAGGAGATTATCTATTTATTAGTTCCTATCCAAATTATGGCGATTTTTATAAATCGGTTCTAGTCGATGGACAAGCTTTGCAATTAGGGAATGTCGAGCTACAAAGCCGGGCTCAATTACTTGAAGAAGTAATTATTACTGGGCGTATTCCGATTGTGATGAAAGGAGATACGACCGAATACGATGCCGGAAGTTTTACGGTAGAGAAAAATGCGAAAGTAGAAGACTTATTAAAAGTGCTTCCAGGAATTTCTGTCGATGCATCTGGAAAAATTACTGCTCAGGGAAAGACCGTAGAAAAAGTATTAGTCGATGGAGAAGAGTTCTTTGGAGATGACCCTACTTTTGCGACACGGAATTTGAGGTCTGATATGATCGATAAAGTCCAGGTTTATGAAAAGAAATCCGATTTAGCGGAAAAGACGGGCGTGGAAGATGGCGAAAAAATTCAAACCATTAACTTAACCCTAAAAGAGGATGCTAAAAATGGAATGTTTGGAAAGGCTGTTGCAGGGATAGGGAATGATGGATACTATGAAGGTCAAGCCATGTTAAATAAATTTAAAGGTTCTCAAAAGGCTTCTGCATTTTTAACTGTCGGTAATAATGGAACCAATGGTTTAAGTTTTTCTGATGCTCAAAAATTTGGAGATGCCAATGAAGGGGTTTCCTTTGAAGATGGAGGAGTGTTTATTGTCAGTGGAGGTAACGCTGGACAAGGAATTCCGACTTCTTTAGTCGCAGGCTTTAGTTTTTCCGATAAATGGAATCAGGATAAGCATAAGTTAAATGCGAACTATAAATATGGGAATGTAGATTGGAAAGGTTTTGAGGATGTGAACACTCAGAATAATATGGCGAATTCTATATTTAATACAAAAAGTTATAAAACCTTTAAAACGGAAGAGCGTTACCATAAATTCAACTTTAAGTATGACTTACAGCTGGATTCTTTAAAAACCTTAACCATTACTGCTAATGCCGGAAAAGGAAAGACGAATTCGACTTCTAAACTAAGCTCAGAAATGAGTAATGGGGAAGGGCAGATGTTGAATACCAATACCAATAACCAAAATTCAGAAAGAAATACAGACAACTTTAATTTGGCAGCTTACTACGGGCAGAAATTTATGAAAAAAAGCCGTTTCTTAAGTGTGAATGCTAAATTATCTGAATCAAATGCCGATGGAGAAAATTTATTATATTCTTATACCGAATTCTATAAATTGGGCGTACAAGATAGTTCTTCTCTTATCGATCAACTTAAAATCTCCTCTTCTAAAACTAGAAATTATGGAATGGGGCTAAGTTATACCGAACCGATTTCAAAACGATTAAATCTGACTGCGGCATATAACTTTGAAAGAACGACAAATGATAATTTATTAAATTCATTTAATAAAGCGCCTGCTTCAGGAGATTATTCTATTTTGGATTCTACTTTTTCAAATGATTATAACTTTTCCAGAAATAGACATGCTTATAATTTAGGCGCATACTATTATGTGGATAAATTTAACCTGACATTAACCAACCGTATTTTTGATGATCAGCTTTCTCAGGAGAATCGTTATAATGGCATGCATGTGGAGCGTAAATTCTTAACCTATAATCCACTTATTCGGAGTACCTATAATATATCAAAAAATAAAAGTATCCGTTTTAATTATACCGGAAGCAATGGTATTCCTTCTTTAACACAAATTCAACCCTTAAGAGATAATACCGATCCATTAAATATTTACTTAGGAAATGAGAATTTAAAACCTTCTTTTACCAATAATGTAAACCTGAGTTATAATACCTACTCGGTATTAAAAGCACAGTATATGTTTTTAGGGCTTAATGGAAATTTAACGAATAATGCGTTAATTCAGAATATCCGTACTACTGCGGAAGGGGTAAGTACCTATAAGTGGGAGAATTTAACTGATGAAAAGAATATGTTCCTATCTTTTTATGGCGGATTTAACTACTCTATGTGGAAGAAACATTCGGTAATGGGTGAAGTATGGGCGGATGTATCTACAAGTACCAATCATAATTTTGTCAATGAAGATTTAAATGAGGTCAATTCCAATAATTACAATTTAACCTATACGTTAAGTCGCAGTAAAGCTTCAGGATTTGACTTTAGAATTTCTGCAACTCCGGGATATAGAACAATGAAGTCTAACTTACAGCCTGAAAATGATAATAATGGATTTACATTCCGTTCTTATTCGGACTTAACTTATTTTCTACCGAAGAAGTTTAAATTCAATGTCGTAGTTAATTATAGTTATGAGGCTCCTACAAAAGCATTTGATGAGAAGTTTGAAACATTAATTATCAATCCTAGGATTTCGAAGAAATTCCTAAAATCCGATGCTTTAGAAGTTGGATTTACAGTGAATGATTTATTAAATCAAAATGTAGGTTTCCGCAGAACTCAAACAGCTTCGGTATTTCAACAGCGACGTTTCCAAACGATTCAGCGATACTTTATGTTGAATCTAACTTGGGATTTCACTAAAATGTTTATTAAAAACTAAGACAACATGCGTATTAAATCCATCCTTATATTATTTGTAGCCTTTCTATTTGCAGGGAAGACCTACGCCCAATATGCCCAGTTTCCACAATCGGGAACGATCTATTATGATAAGACGGTATACTTAAAGAATATTATCTTAAAACGTTTTCTTCCATTATCGGATGATTGGTCCAAACGATTTTATGAAGATAATAGAAATAAGTTTCAGGAATCAGTAACCTTAAAACGGGTTATTAAGTTCAATCAGAACACGTATAGTTTTACCAATGAAAAGACTGATTTAGATGCTTTTTCACAGCAGATTTTAAGTTCACATACCTTGGATGGAAATGTGCTTAATTATATTGATTTAGATAAAAAATCAATTAAGAAATTAGCGGAAGTGGGTGGGGAAAATATCTATATTGTAGATTCTCTTATGGATATCACCTGGAAGATTACCAATGAATACCGTACAATTGCCGGATATGAATGTAGACGGGCGAATGGACTTTCTGCAGATTCGGTTTACTTAGTAGCTTACTTTACGAATAATATCCCTACTGCAGGGGGACCTGAAAGCGTTTATGGGCTTCCAGGAATGATTTTAGGTTTGGCCATTCCAAGTATGCACGTGCAGTACTTTGCAACTAAGGTAGAGATCTCAAATTTAGAGGTTTCTGATAATGTATTAGGAAAGAAGAAAGTCAAGGAGCAGACACGTAAGCAGGTAGAAGAACAGATTAGATCAACCTTAGCTCAATATATGAAAAAGGATATTTTAGATTATATCTTTAAATTATTCAATCTCTAAGGCTAGGTTTAAGGCCTATGCATAAAAAAAGGCTTTCCAATAGGAAAGCCTTTTTTTATGGTCGATAGATAAAAATATTATTTACCGTCGTTTTTCTTAGCTGTAACTTCGTTACGAATCTCTTGAGCTAAAGTTTTGATGTCTTGTAAGCCTTTGCGTACGCGAGTACCTGCTGCAGAGTTACCGTTGTTGAAGAATTTGTCAGCATCTGCTTCAATAGAAGCAACTAGTTCTTTTAATTTTACGTAGTTTTCCATTTTATTTAATTATAATTTTAGTTTTTGGTTTTGTTCCAATTTCTTTGATTACCTGAGTATAAATATACAAAAACAAGTGAAAAGGAAAAGTTTTTTCACTTGTTTTTGTGAAAAATAAATAGAAATTTAATTATTCTACAATTTTTAACTCATCAATTATGTTTGTTGCTCCTGCAAACTTATCGATAATGAATAATACATAACGAATATCTACAGAAATCGTACGTTGCAATTTATGGTCAAAAATGACGTCTCCAGCCATTGCCTCGATATTACCATCAAAAGCCAAGCCAATTAATTCGCCATTCCCATTAATTACTGGAGAACCTGAGTTTCCACCTGTAATATCGTTATCCGATAAGAAGTTGACTGGAAGGTGTCCCGCTTTATCCGCATAGCGACCGTAGTCCTTCGCTTCATATAAGTCGATCAGGCGTTTTGGTAAGTCAAATTCCTCATCTCCAGGAATATATTTAGCAATAGTACCTTTTAGCGTAGTATAGTAATTTGAAGCCGCATCATTTCTAGGATCTGCAGGAAGGCCGATAATTTTACCGTAAGTTAAACGTAAAGTAGAATTTGCATCTGGATAATATTTTCCTTTAGGATCTGAAATTAATACTCCGGCAACATACTTACGGTGAGCTGCTTGGAACTTATCTTCTAAAGCTTTTAATTCTGGAGATGACTCTCTGTATTTGTTCATTAAAGCATTAGAGATTAAATATAACGGATCATTTTCTAATGCCGTTTCATTGGGATTATCCAAAAAGTTATTTAATCTTTCTTCCGAGCTAAAGATACTATTAGCAGCAGCTTCTTGAATAGTAGCTTGGAAATTAGTATTGTTTTGAGAGGCTAATTCAGCAATATAAGGCGCAATAGCTCCTGCTTTTTTAGCATATAAATTTAACTCATCCGTTAGGACGTCAATTTCTAAGGCTAAGTTTAATTTTTCGTAACTATTCGCGATAGAATTTTTTAAACGAGGAAGGATTTCCTGACGTTTAGCCTCATTAGCGTTAATATATAATTTTAAACTGTTTCCAATTTGGGACGGAAGTGTAGCAAAAGAACTTGAACGAATCATCCCCATCAGGTAATTATCGTGTTTTGCTTTTTCGTTTGTCGCCGCATAATACGCATTTATGGTCGCGATAACATCCCCATAGGTTGCTTTATTTTCTTTTTTATTCGCCCATTTATTGAATTTGGCTTCAGCTGCGGCTTTTGTAGCTGCTGTTTTATGTGCACTTAGGGCATCAATCATCCCTTGTCTATTTTTCCAATAGTTGGCAACAGAAGAGTATTTAGAAGCATAGTTCAAACGTGTAGCTTGATCTACATCCATATGTTTCTTCATCGCATCCATACCTACTTTTGAAGATTCTACCCATGCTGGATATGCAAATTTTACATTTTGCTCAATTCCACCTGCAGGCATCCAACGGTTAGTACGACCTGGGTAGCCTAAAATCATGGCGAAATCATTCTCTTGAATTCCTTTTAAACTTACTGGTAAGAAATGTTTCGGTTTTAAAGGTACATTGCTTTGTGCATACTCTGCTGGATGACCATCTTTATCTCCATATACACGGAAGATAGAGAAATCTCCGGTATGGCGAGGCCATTCCCAGTTGTCTGTGTCACCACCAAATTTACCAATGCTATTTGGAGGAGTTCCGACTAGACGCACATCATGATAATCTTGATATACGAAATAATAGTATTCATTACCATTGTAGAAAGATTTTACAGAAACGACATACTTGCCATTTTCTGAATTTTCTTTTTCGATTTTAGCAATCTCTTGATTGATTACTTTTTCGCGCTCAGCTTCGGACATTTTATCGTTCACTAAAGATAAAATGCGTTTAGAAACATCATCCATACGTACGAAGAAACGTACATAAAGCGATTTAGGTTTTAGCTCTTCAGCTTTAGTTTTCGCCCAAAAACCATCTGTTAGATGATCATTCTCTGGAGTGGAAAGTTCTGCAATAGCACCATAACCACAGTGGTGGTTGGTGAAGACTAAACCTTGGTTGGAAACAATTTCCGCTGTACAGCCGCCATTGAATTGTACAATGGCATCTTTTAAGCTGGAGTTATTAATGCTGTAAATTTCTTCAGCGCTTAGGTGTAACCCTTTTTTCTGCATATCAGCCTCATTTAGACGCTTTAAATGCATAAGGAACCACATGCCTTCATCGGCAAATGTGTTCAATTTTACTGCAACTAGCAGTAGTAAAATCCATAACTTTTTCATATAATCCTATTATTAACCCATGGTTATCTGACACAAATTTGAATTAATTCTGCTTCAAATCAAAATTAATGCTGTTTTTGCAGGTAATTTAAATATTTATATAGCTAAAATATGGCATTAATTAGACTGGAGCAGGCTGATTTTATCATGGGCATTGGATGCTTTTATTTATCTTTGTAAAATGCAGCAGACATTTGAAGACTTTAAGTTTAATAAACAAATTTTAAATGCCATAGCCGAAGCCGGTTATAGCAGTCCTACAGAAATCCAAAAGAAGGCCATTACGCCAATTTTATCTGGTCAGGATATCATGGGTATTGCGCAGACAGGGACGGGAAAGACTGCAGCATTTGTGTTGCCTTTATTAATGACTTTAAAATACGCGCAAGGTACTGATGCGCGTGCCTTAATTCTATCGCCTACACGTGAGTTAGCGATGCAGATAGAGGAAGATATTAGACGTTTTTCTACTTACCTCGATTTAAGAACAGTAGTTCTGTATGGGGGGTTAGGTCCAAAGACGCAAATTGAAAATTTGGAAAAAGGAGTGGATATTATCGTATCTACCCCAGGAAGATTTCTCGATCTTTATTTAGAAGGACATATTGGTGTTAAATCCCTAAAATTTTTAGTGATGGATGAAGCCGATAAGATGATGGATATGGGTTTTATCTCTAAAATTCACCGTATCCTGGAAGTGGTTCCTCGCAAGCGTCAGAATCTATTATTTTCAGCAACTATGTCCGAACTGGTACGTAAAATTGCTGGGGACTTCTTAGCATTTCCTACCGTTATTGAAGTTTCTGAACAAGCTACTCCGGCAGCTACTGTATCTCAACAAGTTTATTTTGTTCCGAATTTAAAAACGAAATTAAATTTACTTCAACATTTACTAAAAGATGATGAGTCTTTTCATCGCTTAATTGTATTCTGTAAGACCAGAACTGTAGCAGATAATGTTTTTAATTTCCTAGAACGGAAGTATGGAAAGGATCAGGTACGTGTAATTCATGCGAATAAAGGACAAAATACACGTATTAATTCTATCAATGCATTTAAAGAAGGGAATATCCGTATCCTTGTAGCTACTGATGTGGCGGCACGTGGATTAGATGTGTCGAATGTTTCCCATGTAATTAATTTTGAAGTTCCAATTGTGACAGAAGATTATGTACACCGTATTGGACGTACAGGAAGAGCATTTAATTCGGGTATAGCGATTACATTCTGTAATGATGCGGAGAAATACTATTTTCGAAAAATTGAAAAACTTATTCGTCAATCTGTCGAAGTTAAAGCGATTCCTGAAGGCGTCTTTTTAGAAGAAACACCTTATTTTGAGCGTCAGGATATTGCTCGTGAGATAGATGCTCAGAAGCGTAAGGATGATCCTGATTTTAAAGGAGCTTTCCACGAAAAGAAATATGTCATTAAGCAGAAAGAAGTGAAAGCCGCACAGCGTGCTTCTGGTTACCGTTCGAATAAGAAGGGACCCAAAACTTCGACCAAACGAAACTATAAATCGAAATAATGAAGTTCCGTCTAACGCCTATAAATATAAGCATTGCCTGTCTGTTAACTTGGTATATCGCCGAGTGGGGACAGGAACGGCAGACGGTTAGCTTTGGCTGGCTTATCCTGCTTATAGTCGTATGTATAGCTGTAGACGTATTATTTCGTGTAGCAATAAAAGAAAATCAAAAGTTATGGTTTATGCAGATTGGTTTTATACTGATGGTTTCCATCCTCTCGGTATTAATTAAGCTGTATATCTAAATATTATAAAAATGAAAAAAGCGGAAATCAAATTACAGATAGAATTGGACGATAATAATGTTCCAGATGCAATTAACTGGTCTTCAACCGATGGCGATTCTTCGGATGAACTTCCTGCCAAGGCGATGTTTTTAGCTTTATGGGATTCTCAATATAAAAACTCCATGCGCATTGACCTTTGGACTAAGGATATGCCGTATGATGAGATGAAGAGATTTTTTTATGAAACCTTACAGACTTTAGGTGATTCATTTGTGCGTTCAGCAGGTGGAGATCCGATGGCTGAAAAAGTAATCGGTGACTTACGTGACTACTGTGCCCATTTTGCAGATAAGATGGAAGTTCTTGAAAAACAAAGCTAAAACCCGCGATCATGAATTATTTTTTAGTCAAATCTGAACCTTTCAAATACAGTTGGGATCAATTTAACACTGACGGACAGACCTTTTGGGATGGAGTACGTAACTATCAGGCAAGAAATAATATGAAGGCAATGAAAGAGGGGGATATGGTCCTTTTCTATCATTCCAATGAGGGGAAAGAGGTTGTCGGCGTAGCGCGAGTTATCCGTGAGTTCTATCAGGATCCAACTACTGAAGACGAACGTTGGGTGGTCGTTGATTTAGCTCCTGTAGAAACCTTGGAAAAGCCCGTTACTTTAGAAGTAATTAAAAATGACGAGCTTCTTCAAGATATCGCTTTAGTGCGTCAAGGACGTCTGTCTGTGATGCCTTTAAAGGCTGAGGAATTCGATCGTATTTTGGCACTATCGAACGCTAGTTCTTAATCCCAAAATAGGTTAAAATATTTTGGAGTTCTGTAGCTTCGTGAGGTTTCATCTTGCCCGAAAGGATAAGTCGAAGTTCTCGACGTTGCAGAGCTCCATTAAATAATAACATTTCCTTTTCTGTTTCTGGAATAGTTTCTGGAACAGCATGTGGACGGCCATTATGATCTATGGCAACAAAAGTATAATACGCTTCATTAGTTTTAATCTTTGTTCCTTCTGGAAGATTTTGGGCATATACTGTCATGCGTACTTCCATCGAAGAGTTAAATGAGCGTGTCACCTGAGCTTCAATAGAAATTACTTCTCCTAATTTGACCGATCGTTGGAAAGATACATTATCCACCGAAACGGTCACCACAATACTATTGGAGTGCTTCTGTGCCGCCATCGCAGAACAGATATCCATCCAATGTAATAATCTTCCCCCCATTAAATTATTTAAGGTATTGGTATCATTGGGTAATACCAATTCATTCATCACTGTGAATGATTCTCTAGCATATTTTTTAGCCATATTGTTTTTTATATCGTGCTAATTGTTAATGTTTCTATCCATAATGTTAAAGCTTTCACTCAATGATATGGGTTTAAAGCCTAATTCTTTCTCCGCTTTTTGAATAAAGAATCCAGTACGTTCGGGTCTTAAATGAGCTCCGGGTAAGGATTCTGCACGTATAGGTTGAATATATGTAGCATCTAGATTCCAGTAGTTGGCTACTTGCTGTGCAATCTCATAAATACTATATAATTGGTTTCCGGAGATATGAAATATCCCCTGCGCCTGTTGCTCGATAGCGAGTAAGCAAGCCTGTGCTAAATCGTCTACAAAGGTAGGCATACGCCATTGATTTTCGACAATTTTAATTATTTTCTTAGCTTCTAAAGCAGCTTTTACCCCAAGCACAAGGTTAGATCGATTGGGGTCTGCGCTATTTCCATACACTAAGATGGTTCTTAAGATTGCGGCTTTACATCCGGCATGTTGTATTGCTTGCTCGGCTTTGACTTTGGACAAGCCATACTGATTTATGGGATTCACGGCATCCGTTTCGCGATAGGGGCCATGTAATCCGTCAAATACAAAATCGGTAGACAGCTGAATCAGGTGAATATCCCTTTCTGCAGCTATATGAGCGAGATGAGCCACCGCTTGGGTATTTAATGCCATACAAGCCTGAGGATTAGATTCACATTGATCTACACTCGAAATTGCGGCGGTATTGATAAGTATATCCGGACGTAATTGATCGATCAGCTGTTGCGTGGCGAGCAAGTCGGTTAGATCGAGTTGACTAAAAGCGGAGGCTTGAACGTCGGGATTTCTATTTTCCGATGCTGATGTAGCATAAAGATCATAAACCTGCTGCCTGTTTAAAACTGCGATCAGCTTCCTCGCTAGAAAGCCATTGGAACCGGTTATTAAAATACGTTTTTTGCTCATTTTAATTGGTAAACTGGAAATCTAACTTTTCAGTCTGTAATAGGATATTATTAATCACCGAAATTTCTAAGTCCAAAATACCTTTTAAACCTGTATAATCAACTTTATCGGCATCATCGGTCGTTTTATGGTAATCCTCATGTCCGCCCGTATGAAAGAAGAGCACAGGAATATCTTTTTTATAAAAAGAAGTCTGATCTGAGCCTCCATTGCCATCATGTCCTGTATAAAACTTAACCGATGCTGAAATGTCTTTGAAGATGCTTGGCCATTTTGTACTGGTACCATATCCAATTACCGCCAGGCCTTGTTCAGGATTATAACGTCCAATCATATCCATATTAAGCATACAGTTGATATCCGCTAAGGGGATGGTTGGATTTTGGGTGAAATATTTAGAGCCGAGTAAGCCCAGTTCTTCTGCGGCAAAGGCAATAAATAAGAAATTATAACTTTTAATCTTATTATTGCTACTATAGTACCGAGCTAATTCGAGTAGGCCTGCCACCCCCGAAGCATTATCATCTGCTCCATTATGTATATTGCCATAGGGTAGGGAATCTTTCGATGAGCCTTGATAACCTAAACCCAAATGATCATAATGAGCACCTATAACAATTGTATAGGGCGCCGCATTATCGATAAAACCAATGATATTTTCTGCCTGTCGAATAGAATCTTTGACTGCTACACGTGTGACTTTAGCTTCAAAAGCCTGTCGGTATCCTTGGGTTCCTTTAGGCGTTAAGCCATAGCTTTTAAAAGCTTTCTCAATATATTGAGCGGCCTTTTTAATTTCCTTAGAACCGGTGCCACGACCTTTCATCTGATCGGAGGCTAAGGTATATACATGTTTTTTTAATACAAGGCTATCGGTTCCTTGAGCTAGTGCATATTGCCTGAAGACACAGATACAGGTCAGCATAACAATAAATTTCAAATATCTCATATTTTCAAATATAAATATTTAAACCACGATTAGTATATGCTGAGGGTATAAAATAAAAAAGGTGTCCATATGGACACCTTTTATTTATTAATCTTCTCGAATTTCATCATGTATATTTTCCTTTTCAATATGTTCTTCTTTGAAGTAACGTTTTTGATAGAGGAGAATTAAGACTACACCAATGGAAATGGCTGCGTCAGCGATATTAAATACAGGTCTAAAAAATAAGAAATCCTCACCGCCAAAGAAAGGTACCCAGGAAGGATAGATGCCCGAAATTAATGGGGCATATAACATATCGACTACTTTTCCGTGGAAGATCGTTTCATAACCCCCTCCAGCAGGGAATAGCTGAGCTTTAGTATACCAGGTACTTTCTGAAAATATCATTCCATAAAATGTGGAATCGATAATATTGCCTAATGCTCCGGCAAAGATCAGCGCTACATTCAGGATAAATCCCCGGTTATATTTATTTTTGATCATATAGATCATTCCATAACCGATACCTAAAACAGCGATAATACGAAATAAACTTAAGAATAGTTTTCCGGCTTCACCGCCAAACTCCATTCCAAAGGCCATCCCGTTATTTTCCGTAAAATGAATTAAAAACCTATTTCCCAGAATTTTGAATTCTTGGCCTAAGGTCATGTTGAGTTTAATCCAAAATTTCAGTATTTGGTCCAGTAAAAGGACAGCAATAATTAGTGCGACGGGTTTAGTATAGCCTTTCATATGCTTGAAAAAAATGGTCTTTGTGTGTACAAAGACCATTTTAAAGTATTTGATTAATTACGAATTAATATTGTTTGTTTTTTGCTTCAATACTTAAGGTCGTGTGAGGTACTGCTTTCAAGCGTTCCTTTTGAATAAGCTTTCCCGTTTCTCTACATACGCCATAAGTTTTGTTTTCAATACGAACTAATGCTGCTTCTAGATTATCGATAAACTTCTTTTGGCGTGCTGCCAACTGATTCGTTTGTTCTTTTTCTAGTGTTGCAGAACCATCTTCTAAAGTTTTGTAGGTTCCTGCAGTATCATCTGTTCCGTTCGCATTGCTATTATTAAGCGATTGCGTCAACGAAGAAAGTTCCTCTTTAGCTACACGTAGTTTTTCAAGGATGATTCCTTTGAATTCTTGTAATTCTGCATCGCTATAGCGTGTTTTCTCGTTGTTGTTTGCCATAATTTAATTTTTTTCAATTAATATTTGTAATTCGATTCCATCGATTTCTACTGAGTCAGCATTGGTTAAGATTGCCTCAAATTCGAAAGAGTCGGCTAAAATTTCTGTACAAATATACGATAAATTTTCTTTGGCTGCATTTGCAATATCCTCATGCTGTGTTACCTTAACATTAATTCTATCGGTAACCTCAAATCCTTTATCCTTACGCAGATTTTGAATTCGATTAATAAGTTCTCTTGATAAACCTTCTTTTTTAAGTTCTTCAGAAATTTGGATATCCAGCGCCACAGTTAACTTACCT
>DAIQRP010000008.1:6794-28606 GCA_036786125.1 Sphingobacterium sp. | reverse complement strand
AAATTTGCTACTTGCCATCCAGCCACATCTTCGGCAATGATTTCCACATCCGCAGTAGTAATCGTATACGGGGTTCCTGTTAAAGAAAGTTCACCTGATTTCTCTAAGCTCGCAATTTGCTCTGCAGTAAATGCTTGGATTGCTGCAGAAACTTGCTTCATGTCTTTACCAACTTTTGTGCCAAGAGCTTTAAAATTTGGTTTTATTTTCTTTTTAATAATTCCCGTCGTATCAGATATAAACTCAATATCCTTGATATTTGTTTCAGAAAGTATTAAATCTTTTACCTTTTCTACTTGAATTTGGAAAGCTGGATCTAATACTGGAATTAAAATCTTATTTAAAGGCTGACGTACATTGATACTTGATTTCTTACGTAAGGATAACGTTAAGGAAGAAATATCTTGTGCTAGCGCCATACGTTCTTCTAAATCTTTATCGACTAGATCGGCCTGATATACTGGGAAATCTGCCAAATGTACCGATTCAAATTTTTCTTTTCCCGTAGCGGCATTTAAGTCTAAATACAGACGGTCTGAGAAGAAAGGAGAGATTGGAGACATTAATTTAGCAATGGTGTCCAAGCAGGTATATAGGGTCTGATAAGCAGAAATTTTGTCTGTGCTATAATCTCCTTTCCAGAAACGACGACGGCATAAACGTACATACCAGTTACTCAAATGTTCATCTACAAAATTTTGAATAGCTCGTGCAGCTTTAGTAGGCTCATATTCGGCATAGAATGCATCTACTTCCGCAGTTAGACTGTTTAATACCGAGATAATCCAACGATCAATCTCTGGACGTTCTGCAGTAGGGATATCGGCTTCAGAATAATTGAAGTTATCAATATTTGCATATAGTGCAAAGAACGCATACGTATTATATAAAGTTCCGAAAAATTTACGTCTGACTTCATCTAAGCCTTCTACATTAAATTTCAAGTTATCCCATGGAGATGCATTGGAAATCATATACCAGCGCGTCGCATCCGCAGAATACTGCTCGATTGTAGCAAATGGATCTACACCATTTCCTAGACGCTTGGACATTTTATTTCCGTTCTTATCTAATACAAGACCATTTGAAACCACATTTTTAAATGAGATGGACTTATTTATCATTGTGGAAATCGCATGTAAGGTAAAGAACCATCCACGAGTCTGATCAACCCCCTCGGCAATAAAATCTGCAGGGAAAGCATGTTCAAAACCATCTTTAAATGGATGTTGTTCCCCACGAGCTAATTTCTCATGATCTAAACCCCATTGTGCATAAGGCATAGCCCCAGAATCAAACCATACGTCGATCAGATCGGGTTCACGGAATAATTTCTGCCCTGCATCGGAAACGAGAATAATATCATCCACATACGGACGGTGTAAGTCCAATGCTTCGGTATCAAACTTATCTAAATAAGATTTATTGACTGCCTTCTCCTGATCAGATAATACATCTGAAGTTAGGGAAGCTGTTAATAATTCTTTTAACTCCGGAAGAGAGCCGATACAGATTTCCTCATTTTCATCTTCTGAACGCCAGATAGGTAGAGGAGTTCCCCAGTATCTAGAACGTGAAAGATTCCAATCCACGAGATTTTCCAACCAGTTTCCAAAACGGCCTGAACCGGTAGCTTCAGGTTTCCAGTTGATGGTTTTATTTAATTGAACTAATTCATCTTTCACTGATGTTGTTCGGATAAACCAGCTATCTAATGGATAGTATAGTACGGGCTTATCCGTTCTCCAACAATGTGGATAACTGTGTTCATATTTTTTAACATCAAAAGCTTTGTTATCTTCTTTTAATTTAATCGCGATTAATACATCAGTAGGACGGAAGTCTTTTGCTGCACGGATCTCATCAGCATAATATTCCTCTTTAACATAGAATCCTGCAAAGTCAGTAATCTCAGCAATAAAGCGGCCTTGACGATCTACGGTAGGCACATCTTTTCCATTTTCATCTTTCACTAAGATGCCTGGGACGCCATTTTCCTTACATACTCTAAAGTCATCTGCACCATAGGTAGGAGCAGCATGAACAATTCCGGTACCATCCTCTGTAGTCACAAAATCTCCAGGGATCACGCGGAAAGCTTTCTCACGTAATTCTTCCGAACTGATATATGGCATTAACTGCTCATAGCGTAAATCCACTAATTGCTCTCCGATAAATTCGGCTGCCAATTCCCAAGGAACGATTTTATCCCCTAAAGTATAATCTTGGAAGGATGCATTCTGCCCTTCTGCTTTAAAATGTTTCGGTACTAAATCTTTAGCCAATACTACAGACACAGGAAGTCCAGTGTACTGATTAAAGGTTCTGACTTTAACATAAGTGATTTTTTTGCCAACTACTAAAGCTGTATTCGATGGAAGTGTCCAAGGAGTGGTCGTCCATGCAATAAATACCGTATCCTCATCTTCTGATTCTACCAAGGTATTCATCAATGGGTGGATTTGTGATTTATCTAAACGAAACTCCGCAACGATAGTGGTATCTTTCACATCTTTATAGGTACCCGGTTGATTAAGTTCATGCGAACTTAAGCCTGTACCTGCAGCAGGGGAGTAGGGCTGTATAGTATATCCTTTATATAAAAGGTCTTTTTTATAAAGCTCTTTTAATAGGTACCATAAGGTTTCAATATACTCGTTTTTATATGTAATATATGGGTTTTCTAAATCTACCCAATAGCCCATTTTGTTGGTTAAGTCATTCCATACATCCGTATAGCGCATCACTTCCTCCCGACAGGCATTATTATACTCTTCTACGGTAATTTTCTTACCGATATCTTCTTTAGTAATTCCTAATTTCTTTTCTACAGCTAACTCAATAGGTAGTCCGTGTGTATCCCAGCCTCCTTTACGTTTAACTTGAAAGCCTTTTAACGTTTTATAACGACAGAAAATATCTTTAATAGAGCGGGCCATTACATGGTGAATCCCTGGCATACCATTCGCTGAAGGAGGTCCTTCAAAAAAAGTGTATGGTTTGCTTGCCGGACGATTTGTAATACTTTTCTCGAATATATTTTCCTGTTCCCAACGGGTTAATATTTCTTTACCAATTTCTGGTAAATTAAGCTGCTTATATTCCTTGTACATCAGTCTCTTGTCTTCTATCTTAAAGGTCGCTAAGTTAATTAATAATGCTGAAAGCTAAAAGCCCCAAATATGACTATTCGGGTATATTATTGCGGTAATATAACAAAAATAGTCACTTTATGTATAATAAAGTGACTATTTTATATATCTATTCGCTAGCTTGTAAACTATGCAGAGAAGGATGATCCACATCCACAGGTACTTGAAGCATTGGGGTTATTAAATGTAAATCCTCTTGCATCTAATCCTGATTTGAAATCAATTTCCATACCCGCTAGATATAATCCATGTCCCTTATTCATAAAGATGCGAATGCCCTGAATATCATATTCGGTATCCCCATCTTTCTTTTGGTCGAAGCCTAAAATATAATTCATTCCTGAACATCCACCGCCTTCAACACCAACACGTAAACCAAAATCATTGGATATCTCTTGTTGATCTATCAGTTTTTTTAATTCTTTTACAGCACCTTCAGTTAAGCTTAAAGGGGCAGCTGTTGCTATAGTTTCTGTGCTCATGTTCTTAATTTTTAAATCAACTTAAACAAAAATACATAAATTTAAGCACTTTTGTAAAGTAGCGACAATTTTTACATTTCATAAACAATGGTTTAGCATATGAATTTTATAGATTTTTTTTCAGGTTTATTTCAAATTACTTTTGCCGTATTTGCCGGATTATTAATTGCATTTAAATTGGCATGGCCCAAAATAGAGGGTTTTGGCTTAAAGATGCATGCACTTTCAAAAAATAAAGACTTACAGAAAGAAAATCTGCAACTTAAGGTAAATGCCTATGAGCGCCTATTAATTTTAAGCAACCGCATGGAACCGAGACAGCTCTTATTAAGAAATGCTGCAGGGCATAACTCGGCAAGACAGCTGAACCAGGTTTTATTAGCTGAATTGGAACAAGAATTTCAACATAACTTCAGCCAGCAACTGTATGTTTCCGATGTAGCCTGGGCTACTGTACGGGATTTAAAAGAAAATACCTCAAAATTGTTAAATAATATATTGAAAGTTGGGGGAAATGACGATTCTGCAGATAATTATATGGCTAGAATCCTGCAATTTATGGAGCAAGCCGAGGAGAAACCCTATGAATTAGCGCAGAAAACCTTAAAAAGAGAATTGTCGAATTAAAAAAAACTAAATAATTCGGCTTATTCTTTGAAAGATTTGTGGAATTTTACCCCCTTATTTTAAGGAATATGCTATCTTTGTGCAGGAAAGATTCAAATTAAAATAATTACCTATTTATATCATAATGGAAAGAGATCAAGCCATATTTAATCTAATAGCTGAAGAGCTAAAGCGCCAAGAAGAAGGTATCGAATTAATTGCTTCGGAGAACTTTGTTTCTAAACAAGTCATGGAGGCTGCAGGTTCAGTGTTAACTAACAAATACGCTGAAGGCTTACCGGGGAAACGTTACTACGGAGGATGTGAAGTTGTCGATGAAATTGAAACAATCGCGATTGACCGTGCAAAACAATTGTTTAATGCCGAATGGGTGAACGTTCAACCTCACTCTGGAGCACAGGCAAATGCGGCCGTTTTCTTAGCGATTTTAAAACCAGGTGATAAGATTTTAGGTTTTGACTTATCTCACGGAGGACACTTAACTCACGGTTCGCCAGCGAACTTTTCCGGAAAGTTATACCAACCTTTATTCTACGGCGTAGAGAAAGAAACAGGATTAATCGATTATAAGCAATTAGAAGAAACCGCTTTAGCAGAGAAACCAAAAGTTATTATCTGTGGTGCTTCAGCTTATTCTAGAGATTGGGATTATGCACGTATTCGTCGTGTAGCAGATCAGATTGGAGCATTAGTTGTAGCTGATATTTCTCATCCTGCAGGATTAATCGCAAGAGGTTTATTAAATGATCCACTTCCACATTGTCATATTGTTACGACTACAACGCATAAAACATTACGTGGTCCTCGTGGTGGTATGATTATGGTAGGTAAGGATTTTGAAAACCCTTGGGGTATCAAAACACCTAAAGGTGAAATTCGTACCATGACGCAATTATTGGATTTAGCGGTTTTCCCTGGAACACAAGGCGGACCTTTAGAACATACTATTGCTGCTAAAGCTATTGCATATGGTGAAGCATTATCAGATGAATATATGGAGTATATCGTTCAGGTAAAGAAAAATGCGGCAGCATTAGCACAATTCTTCGTAGAAAGAGATTACCAAATTATTTCAGGAGGTACAGATAACCACCTTATGTTAGTAGATCTACGTAATAAAGGTCTATCTGGTAAAGTGGCAGAGGCTATTTTAGGTCAAGCAGGTATTACCACGAACAAGAATATGGTACCTTTTGATGATAAATCTCCATTCGTTACTTCTGGAGTTCGTTTCGGTACAGCAGCGATTACTTCACGCGGTATTAAAGAGACAGAAATTCTTCAAATTGGCGCATTTATAGACTCGGCAATTAACAATCATGCGGATGAAGCTGAATTAGCTAAAATTCATGCGAAAGTAAAAGAGATGATGGCAGAATTCCCTCTTTATAGCTAATATTTATCGCATATATAATATTTAAGGGCTTACTTTGGTAAGCCCTTTTTGTTGAAGTGTGAATAAATGTTAAATTAATTGTCAATAATTTGATAACTCGATATTTTTTTATTGATTTGAATATCACATAAACAAAAAGGAACGCTTATACGAAAAAATTTACTCTATAGAAATTGTGTTATAATTTAATTTAGTAACTGCTAAAAAGTAAGTAACGTATGAAGCTTTTAAAGAAAAAAAGTGATCAAGAGCTTATCCAAGATTACATAAAAGGTAATGAGTCTGGATTAAAAGGCCTTTTAGAACGCTATAAATCTAAAATATATACTTCCATTTATCTTAAAATTAAAGATGAATACTTAGCCGAAGATATTTTCCAAGAAACTTTTATCAAAGTTATCCATACCTTAAAAGAGGGTCGATATAATGATGAAGGAAAATTTTTACCTTGGGTCATGCGTATTGCGCACAATATGATAATCGATCATTTTAGAAAAGAGAAACGTGCCCCAACCATGGTGACTACGGATGGATTTGATATTTTTGATGTATTGGATGTCGCTGAAGATAATGTGGAGACCTTAATGATTAAAAAACAACGTGATCTGGATTTAAGAAAGATGATACAGAAACTTCCTGACGATCAGAAGGAGGTTTTAATAATGCGTCATTTTTGTGATATGAGTTTTAAAGAAATTGCAGAAATCACTCAGGTCAGTATTAATACCGCTTTAGGGCGTATGCGTTATGCCTTGAGTAATCTACGTAAGATGATTGAGGGAAACCAACTGGTCCTTCAAACCGGCTAGTAGCGGATAAAGGATACAAATTTTAATAAATAGTATATTGATTTCTAAAAAGGTAATGTCATTTGATGTTACCTTTTTTTATTCATCTAGCTGTCAATTTTACCTAAAGCTGAGCTAATTCTTTGTCAAAATGTCTTTTTTTAATATCTTAGGGGTTCCAGAAAGCCTCTTGGAATAATAATTGAACGAATTAAGGAAAATAGAAAACGAACGATATGTATATGATTTTATTTATTGGAATTATGCTTGTGAGCATGATTGTCCAAATGCGTTTTAAGAATAGGTTTAAGAAATACTCAGAGATGCCTTTGTCATCTGGACTTTCGGGTGCAGAAATCGCCACAAAGATGCTTCATGATAATAATATTTATGATGTACAGGTGATATCGGTAGAAGGCACACTGACGGACCATTATAATCCATCGAATAAGACTGTTAACTTAAGTCCAGAAGTTTATCATGGACGTTCTGTAGCTGCAGCAGCTGTTTCGGCTCACGAGTGTGGTCACGCAGTGCAGCATGCAACAGCTTATTCATGGTTACAATTCCGCTCAGCGATGGTGCCGATGGTTTCTTATGCTTCGAAATTAACGACCTGGGTATTGATGATCGGGGTGCTTTTAATGGCATTTTCTGGAAATTATTATATCCTAGCTATAGGAGTTGCAGCCTTAGCTATTACGACCATATTTAGTTTTGTCACCTTGCCTGTGGAGTTTGACGCTTCCAATCGTGCCTTAGCATGGTTGAATACAGCAAATATTACTCATTCTACAGAAGAGCATAATGGGGCTAAAGATGCGTTAAAATGGGCAGCTATGACTTATGTCGTTGCCGCATTATCCTCTTTAGTTACTTTATTATACTATGCAAGTATCCTTTTCCGTAGTCGAGATTAATTGGATATAGTACGATATAAAGCGCCTTAATTTATAGAATTAAGGCGCTTTTTTTATTATGAAAAGAGTGAAATCCTATCCTTATAATTCCAGCTAAATTCGTACATTTGTAGCTGAGTATATTTACATTAGTAAGATTTTATCATGTTTCAAAATTTACAGGATAAGTTAGATAGAGCCTTTAAAGTATTAAAAGGTCAAGGAAGTATCACAGAGATTAACGTTGCGGAGACCATGAAGGAGATCCGTAAAGCATTATTAGATGCCGACGTAAATTATAAAACTGCAAAGACTTTTACCGATGATGTTAAGCAAAAAGCTTTAGGGCAGAATGTTTTAACAAGCATCTCTCCAGGTCAATTATTGACCAAAATTATGAATGATGAACTGACCGGCTTAATGGGCGGAACAGTAACGGATTTAGAAACATCAAAAAATCCTACCATTATTTTAATTGCCGGATTAAATGGTGCCGGTAAGACTACATTTTCTGGAAAATTAGCAAATTACTTAAAAGATAAAAAAGGCAAAAAACCGTTATTGGTTGCCGGTGATGTGTATCGTCCAGCTGCCGTAGATCAATTGCAAGTTCTAGGAGAGCAAGTAGGCGTTCCTGTATATGTGAACAGAACATCCACTGATCCGATTGCTATTGCTCGAGAAGGGGTCGAAGCAGCGAAACGTGATGGTCAAAATATAGTAATTATTGATACTGCCGGTCGTTTAGCAATTGATGAAGCTTTAATGCAGGAGATTACGGCTGTAAAAGAAGCTACTCAACCGCATGAGATTTTGTTTGTGGTCGATTCCATGACAGGTCAAGATGCAGTAAATACAGCGAAAACCTTTAATGATCGCCTAGATTTTACAGGGGTTGTACTGACAAAGTTAGACGGTGACACCCGTGGTGGAGCGGCTCTTTCTATTAAATCGGTAGTTAATAAACCGATTAAATTTATCGGTACAGGAGAGAAGATGGAAGCTTTAGATGTCTTCTATCCAGAGCGTATGGCTTCCCGTATTTTAGGGATGGGTGACGTGGTTTCGTTAGTAGAACGTGCTCAGCAACAGTTTGACGAAAAAGAAGCTGCGGAATTACAAAAGAAAATCCGTAAAAATAAATTCGACTTTAATGACTTTAGATCCCAAATTCAGCAAATTAAGAAGATGGGTAATATGAAGGATTTAATGGGTATGATTCCAGGTGTCGGGAAAGCCTTGAAAGATGTGGAAGTGGATGATAATGCCTTTAAACCTATTGAAGCAATTATTGATTCCATGACTCCCTTTGAACGTGAAAATCCAGATACTATCGATCAGAAAAGACGTATTCGTATTGCGAAAGGTTCAGGTACAGATATCAATGAGGTCAACCGTTTAATGAAACAGTTTTCCGATATGAGAAAAGTGATGAAACAAATGTCTAATCCAGCAATGGCCGCAAAAATGATGCGTAATATGCCAAAAATGCCCGGAAGATAAGAGGTTAAGCAGATATATTAAGCAGTGATGATTACATCACTGCTTTTTTTTTGCCTATTTTTTTCGGCGTAAAATAGTGACGCTGGTTATTTATTAACGCAGAGCTCATGCGAGAGACTTGATATGCATTATATTTTACGATGTTTCTTTTCATATTCCTATATGTGACTCGTCATATTTCCTGTAGGACTATTTAAATAATTTTGATGCAGTATTAAAAGAATCACATCTATCTAATTTTTATATATGTTAGGCATGCTCGAGTCGACAAAGTCCTTTGGGATCCATAAATTAAATACGCTGGTTAACCACTGGCCGAATGCCTATGAATCGGTCAAAAGAAATCTGTACTTAATTATCTTTACAAAAGATGAAAAGTCTTGTTTATATCTGAATAATATACTGTTCGAAATTCCTGCCTACTCCGCTATATTTATAAGTAATGAGTGTAGTACCCGATTTGTGGAGGAAGAAGTATCCAATCCGGATATATTATTTTTTAGCGATCTATTTTATGAAAGGAATACCCATGATGCTTTATTTATTCGTAATTCCAGCCTGTTCGATTGTTTAGAAAATCCTTTTATTTTAGCTATTCCGAGTACCGCTAAATCGTATACAGAAACTCTGCTAAATCTATTGTATGATGCCGAGAATAATAATTCAAATCAAACTTTTGTTCATTTGGCACATAATGTTATCGAGCAGATTTTATTAATCAGTTCGGTATATGGAAAACGGGAATTGCTGTCTATACAATTTGATAATCTCGATCATAAGATAACCGCCAATTTCAAAAATTTGTTAGTGAATCATATTCAGGATCAAAAGAGCGTGCGCTTTTATGCTGAGCGCTTAAATATTACGCCGCGTCGTCTAGGTAAAGCGACTTTTTCTAGCTCCAGTTTAACGCCAAAAGAAATGATATTGGAATATTTGATAAAGGAGGCCAAACGTATGCTGATCTATAATCCAGAATTGAGTATTAAAGAGGTGGCTTATGCATTGGGCTATGCGGATGAAAATAATTTTTCCGCATTGTTTATGAAAGAAGTAAAAATTTCCCCAAAAAATTATCGTAAACACGTTGTCTTTAAACAAATCTCTTAAGAAGAAAAATAAATAGTAAAAAGAAATAAAAAATATATCGTATTTCAATTTATATCGATATATTTAAGGTATAAAATCTACTCATGAAACTGTTTAAAGCCTGTATATTATTAATTGTGCTGTGTATGCAATTACCGAGTTATGCACAATCTCAGAATTCGGTCAAGCTCAATATTGTATTTAACCATATTCAAAATTTAACCGTAAATCCAGCTCAGACTGTAACTACTTTAGCCTATAATACCTTAGCAGATTTTGAAAATGGGGTGGAGCTTGTACAGAAAGAACATCTGACCGTCTTTAGTACAGGAGCCTATGTCGTTAAAGTGAAAGTTGCTGGAGAAGATTTTATAAAAATGGGTGGTCAGGCTACCCAAAATCTAACCCTTCCTCAAGTCACCATTTCTGCGCTTCCCGTGAAGCAAGATGCTTCGGTATTATTAGAAACCACCGTCTTATCCACGGCTGGAAAAAGTATTATTACGAGTAATCATAGTGCCTTTAATGAAAGTTTTGATGTTAAATATAAAGGGCCAGGAGGGAATGTGTTTTTAGATTATGTGTCTAATAATGAAACTTCAACTTATACCAATACCGTGTTTTATACGATCGAAACTAAATAAAGTGATTTAAATCATAAAAAATAATAAGTTTAAACATATTAATAGTTTTAATACCCATTTTCATCTTTTTAACGCTCTTTTAATGCGGATATTTGTGCCAGCAAATCAGTCATATATATTGATTTCAGTAATCAAAGTATATCGCAAAGCATAAGAAAGAAAATGAAAAAATTTATTTACACCATTACTTTAGTCGTGGCCAGCGTCTTCGGAGCTCAAGCGCAAACTTCATCAGATGTTCAGTTGAATATTGTTCTAAACCCATTAAGAACTTTAACAGTTGCAAATAATAGTACCGTTGATTTAGAGTTTAATACGGCTAAAGACTATGAAGATGGCGTATCTAAAACGATAGATAATCAGCTAAAAGTGACTTCTGTCGGATCAGGTTATAGCATTACGGCAAAATCTTCAGCTACAAATCCGAGCAATAGCTTAACGCAATTAAATGGGGATTATATTTCCGTAGCAATCTTTGGCGGTCAAGGAGTTTCTTCCGCGGCACAATCTTTAAAATCCTTAAATGCAAGTGATGTGGTTTCTTTATATACAGATGATAAATCGGTCGTTAATGAAAGCCTCCATGTGACCTATGCAGCTAACTTAGGAAACAAAGAAAACTATTACGATAAATTAGATGGATTTAAACAAACGATATTTTCTACCGTAATAACATATACAATCGAAACAAATTAATTTGTTTGGGAAGTTTGCCCTTCAGCCTTGAGGGGCTTTTTTATGCCTTTTTTTTATTGAAAATTACCCTGCTATTGCAATGTAGTAGTGGAACAACTACAAAAATAATTTCATATCTACATTTATGATTTGGATGTGAAATATTTAGCGATATTCGCTCACTTTAAAAAATTAAATGTGTTCAAACACAGACATTATTACCATGAAAAATAATATTTTAATTCTATTCTTTGTTCTTTTAGGAACAAGCGTAACTATGGCACAAACTACTACTGATCAAGTAAAATTAAATGTAGTATTAAACCCAATGCGTTCAGTAACAGTTACCAATAATCAAACGGTAGATTTAGTATTCCAAACAGCGGAAGACTATGAAAATGGAGTATCTAAAACAATTGCAGATCAATTGAATGTTTCGAGTATCGGTTCGGGATACCGTCTATATGCAAAATCAAGTATTGATAATCCAAAGACAGGTGATAAATCGATTAATGGAGAAAATATTACTGTAGCCATTAGTAAAGGTACAGGAACAGCAACCGTAGCGTCAGCGAATATTCGTGATATGGCTGCTAAAAAGGATATGTACTTCAATCAAAATCCCGTTTTAAACGAGAAACTTTCTGTTACCTATGCTGCAAATTTAGGAGGTAAAGAAAAGTATATCGACAAGTTAATCGAAAATAAAACAACTACTTATACCGTGGTTATTACCTATTCTGTAGAAACTAACTAAGGCTTCAGAATCGCCATAGATAGTCATATGGAGAATAACATATAGAAATTTAGCCGATGCATCCTTATGAAGTTTTATTTCATCAGGGAGCATCGAGCAACAATTTCTCCTACCTATTATATCCGAGTCCAAGCCTGCAGGTTTGTAACTTAATCTGTAACAACAAGCATTAAACGGGAGCTTACTCTTCGGTCATTTTCATTTTATTTTTAGGTGTTTATTTGGATTTCAAATGGAATTAGCTTTGTTATGGAAAAAAATAAATGTCTTTATACTGATTATTTTGTAATCTATATTATTAGTAATTATGACATTACTCGCTGCTTATAGATAAGATGATTTTGTAGTTTTGTACGAGTTAAAACGATTACAGATTAATATTCTTTATGAAAAAAGACTTTTTAATTTTATTAGTGCTATTGTTCGGTTATATGACAACATATGCACAAACAGGAATTACCATAGGTCCGCCAAGAGTGTATTTCACTGCAGATGCTGGGCAGTCTCAAACGGAAAAAATTACGGTGAGTAATCCTTCTAAAGATTATACCATGGAATTGGCTGTTTCTTATGAAGATTGGCAATATTCGGCAGAAGGAGAGAATATATTATTTCCCAAAGGTACCTTAGCGACTTCGGTAGCGGACTGGCTTTCCACATCGGAAACTTACTTTCAGCTCAAACCTGGAGAGTCTAAAGATTTATTTGTAACGATTAATATCCCATCTCTATATCAGGCAGTGGATTCCGTTCCTGTCAAGACAGGAATGTTATATGTAACTCAATTGAACCCGCGTCAGGGGGTAGATCAAAATGGCGCTAATATTCGCATAGCCATTCGTTCGGGTATAAAAGTATATCAGCGCAGTTCCAAATCTACTCATGCGCTAATAGATTTGGTGAATATTGAATATATCCATGGAGAAAATAAAGGTCTTCTACTTTCCTATAATAATAACGGTACTATTTGGGCAGATGGACAGATTAGTGTAGAGATTTTAAACCCTGAAACTGGAGAGAAGTCTTCTATTGCAAAAATTCCGTTTTATTCCATGCCTTTTGACCAGCGTAAGCAGTTTGTATCCTTACCTGCAGATTTTAAAAAAGGTTCTTATATCGCGAGTTTTATTGTGAGCTATGGAGACAAGAATCTGATCAAAGTAGGGGAGTTAGAATTTGATTATGAAGGTGAATAAAATCTTTTTAGGCATTTTTATTTTATGGCAAACAGTAAGTATGTCCGCACAGGCACAACTTACTTTTAATGTGTATAGTGAAAATCATCATACCATAAGTTCTTATGATGGATTGACCTCCTCACCGATGTCATACACTTTTCACCTGATGCTGGGAAGTCAGGATTTATTTTATGAAAAATGGTCCCTTTCGATGCAGGTTATCGGGCCGATGACTCCGATGCAGGGAACGAATATCGCCGGTAGTTCTTTTCCTGTGGAAAAGATTCAAGTGCGATTAACTAGTGATGATGGAAATCAACCCACACTGGCTGCAGCAGGAGCACAGCTTAATTTCTTAACGCTTCAGAATTCAGAGTTGTATTTTATCCGAAATGCAAAAAGTCCTTTAAGAGCGCGTTCAGGCTTCTATAGTGAAGTTAAATACTACTTTCAATTTAAGATATTAGGTGGCGCATACTTGGAGAAAATGAGATCTTCCGTACGGTGGGGAACCATGCAATATCGGCTACCTGTACGGTATACCCTGAGCTCCGAAAAAGGGGAGGTTCTGGGTCGCGTAGAGGCGACTTATATTATTCAGGTGAATTATGACTTAACCGGGAATCCTGGTTCGGATGCTGAACCTGACTTTAGCATCAGCATTCTCAATGAAGCTCGGGATGGACGTCTGGAATTTAAAGATATCAATGCCTATCAAAATGGTGTGAGTAAGTCCTATCTAAAAGGCTTAAAAATTAATTCTTCTACTGCGTATGAAGTGAAGGTGAAGGCAGTGAACTCCGCATTTATGAGTGATTTTGGAGATATGATGGATTTAAATATGGTGAAGTTAAAATTGGTTCCTGAATTAAACTCCAGCCGTATTTCATCCTTTGAATTACCTTTGTCAAATAGCTTGCAGACCTATATCTCTTCTTCTGAAGCGACTAATCAAGCGCAGTTTTTCCATATGAACTATTCTATGGATGTGCAGGATAAGCGGATTTTAAAATTAAAACCAGGGAGTTACGCTACACCGGTATTATTTCAGTTATTGCCTCGTTAATTCAGTTATGTTTCGGTTTTTTGCCTTTCTCTTTTTGGCCGTTTTTTTTAGTTTTCCAGTTTATGGGCAAGAAACAGCTGCGCTGATATTAAATTCAGCCGATCATATCTTGCTGGAAGAAGGTATGATCGATCTGCCTGTAGAAATAAAAAACACAAGTACTGAAACACTGCAGCTACAGCTTAAGGTGATCCTGCCGGAGGGTCTGCAGATGTTAAGTACTAATCCCTTGGCATTACAAGTGCCGGCGCAAAAATCGAGATTTGCAGCCTTAAAATTTCAGGCGAATTTAAACCAATCTCTTCAGGGCAAGGTCATGGACTTGCTACTTATCAATGCACAAGGCGAAATCGTTCGTAAACAGAGCATTCGTCTAGAAGTCAAAGAGAAGCGATCTGTACGTTTGGTCAATCAAACCGAGCCACAGCTTTTAGGGAAAACGGTAGATTCCATTGCTGTACGCCTACGTGTAGTTAATGATGGAACGACGGCGGAATCTGTCAAATTGATATTTTCCTCCCCAAATCGACTTGGAAATAGAGAATTTAAATCAATGGAAGTATATATGCCCGCATTTACGGATACGCTATTGTCATATGCTATTCGCGTGGAACCTTATATGATAAGCTTACCCCAATATATGGTGCATGTGGCTGGACTGTATGCTTCCAATGATGTCTTCCAAAATATATCCATAGTCTTTAATAATATATCTTCCACACGGAATTTCACCCAAATATTTGAAAGTAATGGCAGCCCTTCTGCGTTGACAGGAAATCAGTTTAATATCAATATCAGAAATTTGGGAATGGATAATCCATCTTATTTCTTAACTGCGGTAGGAGCATATGCCTTATCACATGATCAGAAATTGGATTTCAACCTGTATGCTTATCAAGCGGGAGACTTAAAACTTCGACCTGCGATTAATAATACTTATTTAAATTATCAGAAAAATAATTCCGGAATTACCATTGGAAATATACAAGAAAGTACTGACGTGCTTTTAAATGGGCGTGGTATCAAAGTATATGCCGTGGACTCCTTAAAGGAAAATGGTCTGACTTTAGGGATACTGGATAAATCCTACAATCTACTCGGTGATAATTTTGGTCTTCCCTATTCTTCGCCAGGAATTTCGATCTATGCGCAGGGTTTCTTGGGGGACGGGAATCCAGAAAAACGCATTTATAAAGGTCTATTATATTATGATTATTCAAATTACGATAGAACGGAGAGTTTATTGTATCACAATTCCTTTGGATTAATCAAACAGAAGTATGCTAAAACCCTTCAGATTCAACCTGAATTTGGAATTGGTTTAATGCGTCCTTTGGATGGATTATCCTCTTCAGATATGGATTTTAAAGCCAGTATGTCTGCAGGCTTAAAAGCTACAGCCACCTTTTTGAAATTTAATTTTAATTCAGAAAATTATATCAGTTCTTCCTATTATCCGGGACTGCGAAGAGGGGCTATGCAATTTAATCAACGCTTAAGTCGACGTTTCGGTAATCAAAGCCTTTCCTTAGGATATAGCTATTATGATTATGATCCGAAATATTTCGGAATTATGAGTAACCTGAGCAACTACTTTATGAATTCTCGGGCAGAAGTCTTTTACACTATTCCCTTAAATCAAATGGTCTCCTGGTCCATTAATCCGGCCTTTCAGCAGGAGAAGGGCAGATATATCAGTACCGGAATAGAAGAGGGCTTACAGGGTTTGACATCGTATCGATTATCGAATGCTATCAACTGGAGATCTAGAAATTTCCAGCATAATATATACCTTTCCCTCGAGGAGGGCTTGAACAAATTATCGTATCAGGATAAACTTGAATTTCTATTCCGTTCTAATTTAAGTTATGGGTATCAGAATTTTACGCTAAGTGGCTCGTATCAACGTGGAACGTTTATGTTAGCAGAAGCTTTAAGTAGCCGCATGCTAAATCGGGGGGAAGTATATCGGTTTACGCTAACGCCGAGTTATAATCAGACTTTCTTCGATCGAAAACTATATACCAACTTAGGCTTATCCTATAACTTATCTAATTATTCAGGAGCCATTTATCAATCTGCTGTAGATCTACAATATCAGGTTCTAAAAAAGACTAGACTGACGGGGAATTTTCAATATTATTATTTGACTAATCAAACTTATGCAACTAACTATGCGAGCTTCCAGCTTGGCATTAGGCAATATCTTCCGGATAGTTTTGAGAAGGATCAGGTCAAACGTGGTCGCCTAAATTTTTTCTGTTTTTATGATGAGAATAATAATAACATTTATGATAAGGGAGAAAAGCTAGCGGAGAACTATGGATTTTTAGTTGAAAATATCTTATTCCCTACCGATCATGAAGGAAAGGCGAACTACAGAAATGTACCGTATGGTTCCTATTTAATTTCCTTTCCCAAAAAGGATGGTTGGCAGGCAAAATCTATTCAGCAGCAGGTGAGGTCTCATTCAGAACTGGTTTCTGTAGCGCTTCAGCGTGTTCAGGAAATTTCGGGCCGTATAGAGATGATTTTTAATGAGCAGTTTGACGAGGATGCCAATACCAATTTAGGGGGCTATGCGATAAGTATTCGAGATAGCTATGGCCAGGTACAGCAGACCTTTAGTGACGAAGAGGGCAAGTATCAGTTTTCAGTACCTGCAGGGTTATATACCATTTTCTTAGATGAAGCGAGTTTTCCGCCTTATATCTATACCGAGGCCGCGAGTATATGGGTTGAAGTACAACAGGGAAAACCGACACAAATACCGCATTTGCGCCTTCAGATTCGGGCAAAAGAGGTGGAGATTAAGCGATTTGGGCGTCCGAAGTAAAATCTGACATAAATCAGGATAAATTATTCTTAATAATTGTTATTTTTAGAAAATATTCGATTGTTGGTTTAATAATTTAGTAACTTTGTTTTATGGATGACCCCGCGCAACTTTCTGAGTACGGCAAGATTCTTATCATTCTTTTGGTAGGTATTATTCTTGTGTCCATGACCATTTTCTTAGGAAAGTTAATTTCTCCTAAGAAACCTAACGCGACAAAAAATAGCACTTATGAATGTGGTGAAGTTCCCCAAGGTTCTGCTTGGGTGCAATTCAATCCTCGCTTTTATGTTATAGCCTTAGTCTTTTTACTATTCGATGTGGAACTTATCTTTATATTTCCTTGGGCGACTGTATTTGGTCAAGCTGACTTAATTCAAGCCGATGGAAGATGGGGATGGTTTACCTTAATTGAGATGGCTATTTTCTTAGCCATATTAATTATCGGATTGATATTTGTTTGGGTTAAAGGAGACTTAGAATGGGTGAAACCACAGCATAAATTACCTCAAGTAAAGACCGGTATTCCGGCTTCTGCATACCAGGCTATTAACCAAGCCGTATATCAAGTTAAAGATCATTTGAAAATAGAAATCCCCGAGCTTGTCATTACTGCGGAAGTAGACAAACCGATAAGTAAGGGATTTACACCTAGATTTAAGAAAAAGGATAATTAGTATGACGAGTAGCTTAGAGAGTCAGTTACAAACCAATGGTGTCGTAGTCGCAAAGATTGATGACTTATTAAATTGGGCTAGGCTTTCATCGATGTGGCCAGTGAGTTTTGGTATTGCCTGCTGCGCCATAGAGATGATGGGAGCTATGGCTTCTACTTATGACTTAGAGCGCTTTGGCATATTCCCAAGACCTTCACCTAGACAAGCCGATGTAATGATTATTGCGGGTACGGTAACCTTTAAGATGGCCGAGAGAATTCGCGTATTATATGAGCAGATGCCCGAGCCTAAATATGTGATTTCCATGGGTTCGTGCTCAAACTGTGGAGGACCTTACTGGCAACATGGATATCATGTGGTCAAAGGAGTAGATAAGATCATACCTGTAGATGTATATGTTCAGGGCTGTCCGCCTAGACCAGAAGCATTAATAGGTGCATTTATAGAATTACAAAAGAAAATAGAAACACAAAGTATTCTTGGAGATCAGTTATTCTCTACGGAAGCTTAACAATATTGATAGATAAAAAAGACATGGCAAAAGATTTTTATGGTGATATGAAATTAGGTATTCTTGGCGGCGGTCAATTAGGAAGAATGCTTATTCAAGAAGCCATTAATTACAATGTTAACATTCACATTTTAGATCCCGACAAAAACGCTCCTTGTCGTAAATTGTGTAATCATTTTGAATATGGTTCATTAGCGGATTTCGAAACGGTTTATAATTTCGGAAAAGACTTGGATATGATAACCATAGAAATTGAAAAAGTTAACGTTGATGCATTAGAGAAATTGGAATCTGAGGGGGTATTGGTCTACCCGCAGTCTCGAATTATTCGCTTAATTCAAGATAAAGGACTTCAAAAACAATTCTTTAAGCAAAATAATATTCCGACTTCCTTATTTCAACTTATCTCGAGCAAGGAGAATTTGAATAATACCTTATTAAAGATTCCGTATATCCAAAAATTACGTAAAGATGGTTATGACGGAAAAGGGGTGAAGAAGATTATTACTGAAGCCGATCTGGAGCATGCTTTCGAGGAGCCAAGTTTAATTGAACAATGGATAGATTTCGAAAAGGAAATTGCTGTTATTGTCGCTAGAAATGACCGCGGAGAGGTTTCTACTTTCCCTATGGTAGAGATGGAATTCAATCCAGAAGCGAACCTAGTGGAGTTTCTAATCGCTCCATCTACCTTAGGATTTGAAATCCAGCAACAGGCTGAAGAGCTGGCTAAAAAGATAGCGGAAGACTTACAAATTGTAGGAATTCTAGCGGTAGAGATGTTTTTGACAAAAGAAGGAGAGATTTTAGTAAATGAATTAGCTCCTCGACCACATAATTCTGGTCATCAGACAATAGAAGGGAATTATGTGTCGCAATTTGCACAGCATCTGCGTGCAATATTTAATCTGCCTTTAGGAGATACACGTTGTCGTTCCAATGCCGTTATGATTAATCTACTTGGGGAGCCCGGATTTGAAGGTCTAGCGAAATATGAAGGGGTAGAAGAAATTTTAGCTATGGAAGGTGTGTATGTACACTTATATGGAAAGAAATTTACAAAACCTTTCCGTAAGATGGGACATATCTGTATTATCAATGATGACCGTGAAATCGCTATCGCGAATGCACGTAAGGTTCAAGAAATTATTAAAGTTAAAGCTTAATTATATATGTGCTCTTTATCAACCAATCCTGTCGTAGGGATTATTATGGGAAGTAAATCGGATCTGCCTGTTATGCAAGATGCCGTAGAAGTTTTAAAATCATTAGGAGTATCCTTTGAGGTGACTATTGTGTCTGCTCACCGTACACCACAACGTATGTTTGATTATGCTTCTGCTGCTGCGGAAAGAGGAATTAAAGTAATTATTGCTGGTGCTGGAGGGGCTGCTCACCTGCCCGGTATGGTGGCTTCTATTACACATCTACCCGTGATTGGGGTTCCTGTAAAATCATCTAACTCTATTGACGGATGGGATTCCGTGTTGTCGATCTTACAGATGCCCAATGGTATTCCAGTTGCTACCGTCGCTTTAAATGCGGCTAAAAATGCAGGAATACTTGCTGCACAGATCTTAGGAACATCGGATGCTGAAATAACAAAGAATTTAAAAGCTTTTAAAGCTGAATTAGCGGCTAAGGTCGAAGAAACAGCGACAGAAGTCGAACAGATGAAATTTTAAATAAAAAAAGCAGAGCTTAGCTCTGCTTTTTTTATTTCGTTAAGTTTTTCTGAACGTAATTATAACTTTCTTGGATGCTGAGATAAGGATCTTTATAGATATCATCCTGCTCCACAAAAGCATATTTCAGTCCTGCTTTTTGCTGTGCATTTTTAATATTTTTAAAATCTATAGCTCCAGAACCTACTTCTGCATATTTGATTTCTTTCATAATATCCATAAAAGGTTTGTCTTTATATTCCTCCCCGCTAATAGGTTTGGTAAAGTTCCTATCCATATCTTTAATATGCCACATACTGAAACGACCCGGATATTTCTCAAAATATGTTTCTGGACTAAATCCAGCTTTTTCTACCCAATATAAATCTAATTCAAAATCTACTAATGCTGGATCGGTAAAAGCCAAAAGAATATCTAAGCCTTTAGTACCATTCGGGAAATCTCTAAATTCCCAAAAATGATTGTGGTAAGCCATCTTTATACCGGCAGCCTTTGTCAGTTCTCCTGCCTTATTAAGTTGATCAGCATATTTTTGATAATCCGCCGATGTTAATCCATTTAAATTTTCCATCGGAGGGACCGGTGCTACAATATACTCCTGACCTAATTCTTTAGCTACATCAATATATTTCGCTATTATATCCGCATCTTTAGGCTCATTATTTAAATAACCTGCCAAATCATAATGTCCAGAATGTGAAAGTAGCTTGAGTTCTTGCAGTGTTTGCTTTAATGTGGCTACTGGAACTCCCCAAAATTCTTTTTTATCCAAGTCTATACCAAAGGTTTCCACATGTCCATAACCAATTTGAGCAACTTTTTTTAAAGTCTCAATAGGATTTTTAGCCAATTCATTACGGAGTGTAAAAAGTTGTATACCTATATTTTCAAAGGGTGAATTTCCTTTTTTATTGTTAGTAACACATGAAAATAGAGAAGGACTAATACAAGCTGCCGTAATTCCTAATCCGGCCTGCTTGATAAAATTTCTACGTGAATTATTCATAAGCGATCACATTGGTTAGTTAATTTAAAACAATGTACAAATTAAAATGAATTGATTTTATAATTTTAAAAAAAAAGCTACAACAGGAATGTTGTAGCTTTTTATATAGTAAGTGATCAGACTATACAGTCATGATATCTTTTTCTTTTAATTCTGCTAAGTGATCTACTTTCGCGATATACGCATCAGTAATTTTTTGAACTTCTGCTTCACCCACTTTAATTTCGTCTTCTGAAGCACCGTCATTTTTTAATTTCTTTAAAGACTCATTGGAATCTTTACGAATATTACGGATAGCAATACGTCCTTTCTCAGTTTCTTCTTTAGCCTTTTTAACTAAATCTCTTCTGCGTTCTTCCGTTAGTGCTGGAATAACTAAGCGAATGACAATACCATCATTTTGTGGGTTTAATCCTAAATTAGAATCTGTAATTGCTTTCTCAATCGCAGAGATTAAATTTTTCTCCCAAGGTTGGATGACAATCGTACGCGCATCGGTCGTATTGATATTACTCACTTGAGCTAAAGGAGTTGCTGAACCGTAGTAGTCTACAAAGATTCCATCTAACATAGAAGGAGTAGCTTTTCCAGCACGGATTTTCGTAAGTTCAGACTCTGTGCGATTAAGGGCTTTTTCCATGCCCTCTTTACATTCATCAAGTTGAAGTGAAACAAATTCGTTCATATCTTTTTCTATCTTAATTTCTTATTGGGTTATCTAACTACTGTACCGATATCTTCACCTTCAGCTAACTTTTTCAAGTTTCCAGGTTTGTTCATATCAAATACAATAATAGGTAAGTTATTCTCTTGACATAATGTAAAAGCAGTCATATCCATT
>DAIQRP010000008.1:0-6784 GCA_036786125.1 Sphingobacterium sp. | reverse complement strand
CCATTACATTTAAGCCTTTTTGATATACTTCTTGGAAAGATATCGTGTCATAACGTGTTGCTGAAGGATCTTTTTCAGGATCTGCAGTATAGATACCATCTACACGAGTTCCTTTTAATACCGCATCGGCATTAATTTCAATCGCACGTAAGGAAGCTGCGGTATCTGTGGTAAAGTATGGATTTCCTGTTCCTGCACCGAAGATGACAATACGTCCTTTTTCTAAGTGGCGTACGGCACGTCTGCGGATAAATGGTTCACAGATTTGTTCCATTTTTATAGCTGTTAATAAACGTGTTTTTAAACCTACTTTTTCTAAAGCATCTTGTAAGGCCATGCTATTAATTACTGTAGCTAACATTCCCATATAATCGGCTTGAACACGGTCCATTCCTGATTTTTCTGCGGATAGACCGCGGTAAATGTTTCCACCACCAATTACAATAGCAATTTCTAGACCTTGAGCGTGGATTTCTTTAATGTCATTCGCATATTGAGTAACGCGATTAATGTCAATACCATAGCTTTGCTCTCCCATTAAGGATTCGCCGCTTAGTTTAAGTAAGATACGTTTGTATTTCATAACAGTTTTTTTGGAAATTTTCCAAAGGTCAAAGATAAAATTTTTTTTCCAACCTACTTCACTCAATCTGGATTTATTCTCCCTTTTTTACATTATTTATGATTTCCATATAATAATTCTCATAAAGAGGCATAATATTACTTAATTGGAAGTTTTTAGCATGCGCTAAAGCAGCTTCTTTAAATGTATCTAAACGCGCACAGTCTTCAATAATATGAATCGCATTTTTAGCCATATCATCTACATCGCCTACATCGGAAAGAAATCCGGTTACGCCATTCACATTTAACTCGGGAAGTCCTCCTGTATTAGAAGAGATCACTGGTACTTTACAAGCCATAGCTTCTAAAGCCGCCAATCCAAAACTCTCAGAACTCGAAGGCATTAAAAATAAGTCCGATACCGATAAGATTTCCTCGATAGCATCCTGCTTTCCTAAAAAGCGAACATCTTTATCTACTCCTAATTCACGGGATAGTTCTTCAGCATTACTTCGCTCAGGACCATCACCTACCATTAATAATTTCGAAGGGATAGCTTCTTTTACTTTTTGGAAGATACGGATAACATCTAAGGTATTTTTTACTTTCCGGAAGTTGGAAGTATGGGTAAGGACACGTTCGTGATCTGGGGCGATAGCTTTTTTGAAATGCTCTTTAGCTTTTAAACTAAACCGCTCTAGATCTATAAAGTTTGGAATAACTTTAATATCTCTGGTAATTTCAAAATGCTTATACGTCTGCTCTCTTAAATTTTCCGATACAGCAGTCACTCCATCAGACTGATTAATAGAAAATGTTACTACAGGACTAAAACTGCGATCTCTTCCTACTAAAGTTATATCCGTACCATGTAAAGTGGTTACTACGGGAATATCTATACCATATGATTTTAAGATTTGCTTAGCCATAAATGCCGATGAAGCATGAGGAATGGCATAATGCACATGAAGGATATCTAATTTCTCAAAACGTACAACATCTACTAATTTGCTAGCTAAAGCTAACTCGTAAGGAGGGAAGTCGAAAAGTGGATAATTAGCGATGCTAACTTCATGGTAAAATAAATTTTCAGAAAAGAAGTCTAAGCGTGCAGGTTTACTATATGTAATAAAATGAATTTGATGCCCATTGGCAGCTAGGGCTTTACCTAATTCGGTTGCTACTACTCCGCTACCTCCAAAGGTAGGATAACATACTATACCTATTTTCATAAATTTTGCACAACTATTTGATAATGCAAATAACGGATAATTTTATGTATAGTTTTTATGCCTACTGTAATAATAATGTTTGTTTTTCATCTATATCCTGCAATATTTTCAAAAGATTGTTTATTTTGCTACATGGATTATGATAAAAAACAACTTTTATCCGAAGTAACTTATAAATATGTCCGTGCTTCAGGTGCGGGGGGACAGCATGTGAATAAAGTTTCTTCCAAGGTGATTAGTCGATGGTCTATATCATCTTCTTCCATCTTCACAGCGCTTCAAAAAGAACGTCTGATAACGAATCTATCCCATCGCTTGACGGTGAATCAGGAATTGATATTAGAATCTGATCATACACGCTCGCAATTGAAAAATAAGGAAATGGTCGTAGAGAGATTATTGAACCTAATCGACCGTGCCCTAATCGTTCCTAAAATCAGAAAAGCTACCCATACGCCCAAAGCGATTATAGAAAAACGACTAAACGTTAAAAAAAGAAAATCTACGCTGAAATCCCTGCGCTCTAAACCAATGGATTATTAGCTGATTATATATTTCCCCTCGCTCTTGTTACAGTATTAATTATTGATATTCAGTATTTTACAAATTAAAACTAAAAATTTAGTTATATAACTAAATTTTTAGTTTTAATTTGTAATACACTATTTTTATAGTCTTAAATAGAACTGAATATGAACCCAATTAGAGAGCTCACCCGAGCAGAAGAGGAAATAATGCAAGAAATCTGGGAGATGGATGGTGCTTTTGTCAAAGATATCATAGAAAAATTACCGGAGCCCAAACCTGCTTATAATACTGTATCCACAATTGTGCGCATTTTGGAAACCAAAGGTTTTTTAAGACATGAACCCTTTGGAAAGAGTCATCGTTACCTTCCTCTCATACAGAAACAGGAGTATAAAAAAATTATAACCGGCAAATTATTAAATAACTATTTTGATAATTCTGCCTCCAGTCTACTTTCCTATTTTTTGGAGGAGCGTAAAATCAGCC
The DNA here is from genome assembly GCA_036786125.1 of Sphingobacterium sp. Taxonomy (GTDB): domain Bacteria; phylum Bacteroidota; class Bacteroidia; order Sphingobacteriales; family Sphingobacteriaceae; genus Sphingobacterium. The sequence continues at coordinate 3,974 of DAIQRP010000008.1, read as the reverse complement.
TAAATGATCTGAATGATATCCTGGATATTATTCAGGAACAGAAAAAAAAATAACCTACTTGATTCTTAAATTATGATGTATCTCCTGCTAACCAATATATATCTGATTTTATTTTATACGATTTATAGGCTGTTCTTAAAAGAGCTCACCTTCTTTCAATGGAATCGGATATACCTATTATCCTCCTTAGGGCTATCCTTGCTTTTGCCTGGGGTTATCTATTTGGATTTAAGCTATTTTAATCCTACGCATTTTTTTAGCATCCAATCCATATCTACTTTGGAAGAGCTACCACTGCCTTGGAATCTGCAAGTCAGCCATTCAATTAGTTTTCAATTCCATTGGATAGAGCTTTATTTTTTTAGTTGCCTACTGGCTTTCATTATGCTGATAGCCCGGTTTATTAGGCTTTATTTCAGATTGAAAAAAGCTAAATTTTCCTATTCATTTTTTGGAAAAATCTATGTCGATGAACAGCTTGAAGAAAAGGAATGGATTAGGAAGCATGAGCATATTCATCGTATTCAAGGCCATTCCTGGGATATTTTAGCTGTAGAACTGATTCGTGTATTTTTATGGTTTAATCCGATATTAATAGTTTATAAACGGAGTTTGAAAATGCAGCATGAATTTTTTGTCGATGACTATTGTAGTAGACAGAATAAAGTAGCCTATGCGGAATTATTACTTTCAAATGCTTTGGAAGTCCCCAATTCCACCTTATTTAATGAGTTCTCGAATCCTTCACTTTTAAAAACTAGAATTATGTTTTTATTTAAAAATAGATCCGCAAAAACGAATCAGTTGAAATATGCTTTTTTATTCTGCTTAGCTATCCCTATGTCAGTTGCAGCTATGGCATTTAATGATATGCATATAAAGCAGAATCAGGAAGTAAATGCTGTGCTTGCTCTAGAGGATAAGATAGATACTCCTCCTATTCCGAAAGCAGGGATGAGTGATTTTATGAGTTTTATCGGACAGCATTACAACTATTCTGAAGAGCTTAAAAAGAACAAAGTAACAGGAATTATAGAAGTTTCATTTGTAGTGAACAAAGATGGGAAATTATCGGATTACCAGGTTCTTAAAGACTTAGGTTACCGTTCTGGACAAGAATTAATTAGGGTTTTAAAGCAATATCCAGATTGGACTCCAGGTTTTCATGAAGGCCATCAGGTTGCTGTGAAGTATGTCCTGCCAGTACGCTTAAATCAAATAGATTAATCGGATGAAAAAAATAATAAGAACTTGGCTATTTAGCGTAATAGGATGCCTTAGTTATTCCTGCAGCTCGTATAGATATGCTGAAGATGGTGTATTTATACAGGGGCATGATGTGTTTATCAGCCCGCCACATGAGTTGACTATCTATGTTTTAGATAGCTTACAACCTTTCGATCCTAAGACTAAAAGCGGATTAAAGTCGAGTAAGGGATTTCGAGCAGATCAGCATACTTATAAGAAATTAGGTATGGATAAGCGTTATGTGGAGGTATTATATAGTGCATCGACACCGGAAGCGCATATTATGGGTTTAATCAGTCCTTGGGAGCATCCATTACCTATTGCGGGATATAAGTTATTTGATAATGGAGAGGGGAGATTCTATTATCGGGTTATTCCAGATCATGGGGAGTTTATCTATCATGCAGTCACCAATATTAAAAAACAGCAATTGAGTTTAGTCTTACGCGCTAAACATGAATCCTTTGAATTATTTAAAAATTATGTCCTGAATAATAGCATTCAGTTTGCTCAAAACTATTTGTATGTGCCGAGTAAGACAGAAATCATATGTGATGCTCCTCAGGAAATTGGGAATTTAGAAATTAATATTCCGATGGAATATGTATCCAAGAATTCGGTAGGTATAGCGGCAGGTTATCTTCTTCATGAAGATGGCACTCAGACCTTATCCGTATTTCGCATATTAAGGCCTAACCAGGAATATGTCGTATTTAAAGTATGTGAAGGAAATTATTTAATTAGATATTCAAGCCCTAGAACGCATCAAATTCTATGGTCTGAGCAGGTTCAGGTGAAACCCTTATTATATGATTAATAAGGGTTTATGCTGAGCTTGTTTTAAGTTGATTTCTAAACTCTTCAATTGCTCTTGGAGCAGTTCGATTTTTTTTAATAATAAATCTGCAACAGCAATGCCCTGCGCATTAACTTCCAATTCATAATAGAAGGTAGCATATTTTTCCAAACGTGGGATATCTGAAATGGCGATGCATTTCTGTGTATCCAGGTGAACGACCTGAATAAGCTCATTTTCGAGCATCAGATCTATAAATTGTTCCTCTACATTTCTGTACCGGCAAAATTCAAGTATACTGATATACTGCGTTTTCATTTTATTCCTCCTCTGCTTTTATTTTTTTTATTAATTCGATTTGCTTATCATTTAATTTTTCGGGAAGTTTCACATGGAACTGCACATATAAATCACCAAACTGACCTTCTTTTTTATAGATTGGAAAGCCTTTACCCTTAAGGCGTACTTTCGCTCCATTTGGAGTCAGGGGTTTAATTTTCAATTTAATTTTCCCTTGTAGGGTATCAATGGTCATCTCACCTCCCAATAGGGCGGTATAGAGATCTAATGTCAGGTCAGTATAGAGCTGATTGCCATCTCTTTTAAATCGTGCATCATTACTAATCTGGAACGTAATATATAAATCTCCTTTAGGACCATTATTAGCGCCTTCAGCACCTAAGCCAGTAAGTTTTATTTTTTGTCCATCAGCTACACCTGCAGGGATATTTATACGGATTTGTTTTCCATTGATGGTAAATGTTTGTTGGTGCGTATGTGCTGCATCGCTTAAGGTTAAATTTAATGTCGCTTGGATATCCTGTCCCTTAAATACGGTCCTTCGACCTCCTCCAGTTCTAGAGCCAAACATTTGCTCGAAAAAATCTGAAAATTCAGCTTCATCAAAATTTCCAGTATACTGCTGTTGAGTAGAGCCTCCTGTTCCCGTACGCCCATACTGCGGCCCATTTTGCCCATACTGATCATACTGCTGTCTCTTTTCGGGGTCAGAGAGCACTTCATTGGCCTCATTAATCTCTTGAAAGCGCTGCTTCGCCTGATCGTCATCTGGATTTAAATCGGGATGATACTTACGCGCAAGTTTGCGATAAGCTTTTTTGATATCATCTAAAGTTGCTGATTTATCAATATTTAAAACTTTGTAATAGTCTAAAAACGCCATCTTGTAGAATTGGATTATAGCTTATTAACATTTTAGAAATACGAATTGTTTGTACAGGCTTATTTTATCCATTTTTTAGCCCTTTTGGCGTTGAAATTGGGGCTATTATTCACATAGTTAATAACATTTGTGAATAATTTTAAGATAAAAATAAAAGTTAATGTATTTAATATAAGTATATTAAGAGTCTTTTTGTGAAATTTTAAAATAGGCTATTGTTAATAACTTTTGGAAAAGATACTTTTCCACATTTTTGTTGATAAAGATGTGAATAAAGGTTATGATACCTTTAAAAATTATGTTAAAATTCTTAGTTTGCCACTGTTAATCTATAGAAAATCTGTATAGATAAGCTGATATCCACTACAAGATATAGCTAAAATTCTTAGTTTTAAGATATCCACATCGTTTTCCACATCATGTGAATAACTTATGACTGCGAATAATGTAGTAGAAAGTAATATCAGAGCCAAAAAAAAGCCTCTATCTCTAGAGGCTTTCTGTATTTATATGGAGGGCAAGCCCAAAGTTTGATTATTCTTTATTACTATCGACTACGAGTCTGTTATCACGGTTAGCCACTTCCCAAGCCACGTGAAATACTAATTTTTCACGTTTTACCATCATATCGAAATCGATTTTATCGACCGTATCTTCGGGAGTATGGTAGTGTGGATGTAAGCCTGAAAAATAGAACGTTACTGGAATACCATGTTTAGCAAAATTATATTGATCCGAACGGTAATA
>DAIQRP010000158.1:0-6059 GCA_036786125.1 Sphingobacterium sp. | reverse complement strand
AAGTGCAAAGGAACAGTTGATCCAAGAGCAAATCCTATTTGTAGATAAGGTCGATAAAAAGAAGCTTATCCATTTCTTAATCGAGGAATTTAAGCTTCAGCAATTACTCATATTTACCCGAACGACGGCCTCAGTAGACCGAATTGTTCAAGATTTAACGAAACATCAAATCACTGCACAGGGGCTTTATGGAGATAAAAGTCAAAAGAGCAGAGAGCTTATACTAGACAATTTCCGATCCGCACATATACAGGTTTTAGTAGCCACAGATATCGCTGCCAGAGGATTGGATATCCCTGATCTTCCCGCTATCATAAACTATGAGATTCCAGATGATAAGGAAACTTATACACATCGCATTGGACGTACCGGCAGAGGGCAGCAGTCGGGTTTAGCCTTTACCTTCTGCGACGCCGAAGATAATCCAAAATACCTGCAATTGCAGCAGCAGCTCAAACGCACATTGCCCATTTATGACCAGCACCCTTACCTGTTAAGTTGGCAAAAAATGCTAGCCACTTCTCATGTAAATAATAAAGGAAAGAAAAAATCTCGTCGATAAACACGAGGCTTTTTATTAATTTCAGTACTTTTAACAGCAAAAGTAGAATTACTATTATGAGCACAATACACTTATTTGACGATAGTCAAAATAATAACAATAATTTACTGGGGGATTTAGCCGCTACTATATCATTAAATTCTTTAATGTCTATTCCATTTGCCGAACGTGATGAGCAATGGAGAATAGATTTTTTAAACTACCTTCCCGTTTCTAGTCTACAGCTTGGAGATCCAGAAGTTATTGTCGGTCCTGATGGTTTTCCTTATGTGCAACTGACTACAGTAGAAAAGGATAAAAACTATCAAGCCTTTGTGATAAAAAACAGAAATTTTGATTTTATCTTAAATCAAGGTTTTGGAGTAGTCATTAATGCCCATTTAGAACAGCCAGACTGGATTTTAAGTTATGGGGATTTAATGAACTTATCCCTAAATAATGAATTTTATACCGAAGAGAGCTTATTTTCCAAAAATTCAGGTGCCAGCACAATTGATAAAGACGAGAAGATTTTAGTCGGACAGCCCTCAGAGGTTATCTTTCCAAAAGTTGCAAGAGCAGCTTTACGTGAATTTTTAGTCTATCAGGGTTTGAGCAATCCGAAGGTTATGTTAATTGCTAGAAATTATGAGGAGGAAAATACCGTTACTCAGGACTTAGTATTTAATATTACCCCTAGCCAATTTGAGAATATGGAGGAATTTAATGCGTTAATGGGTCAAATTGGATGGTTCCTACCACGTCATTATTCCTATATGGGTATGGATGAATTCTCGGTGAATGGATTTATGCCATTATAGGTGAATGGATTTATGCCATTATAGAAGATGCATGGTTAATATGCGCAAAATAAGTAGGTAATTATCAAAATAAAAAGCGAATGTATCCATTTAATGTACGGGTGTATGGAATATTAATCAATGCGGATAATCAGGTATTGATTTCAGATGAGCGAACAGAAAATGTATCCTTCACCAAATTCCCAGGCGGAGGTCTAGAATATGGAGAGGGATTAATTGACGCCTTAAAGCGCGAATTTTTAGAAGAATGTAATTTGGCTGTCGATATTAAATCCCATCTGTATACAACAGACTTCTGGGAAAAATCCAGTTTTAATGAAAGCCAAATAATTTCCATTTACTATGAAGTCGAAGCCTTAGAGCCTTTCAGCTTTGAACTTCATCAGGAAAAGTTTGACTTTGATATGAGTACTAAAGAAGTTAAACAAGAAGCCTTTCGACTGGTGCCTATAGAAAAGCTGTGTCCATCGGATTTAACCTTTAAAACGGATCAAATTGCTTGGGAGACTTTTTTGAAAAATACAGAAAAAATGAGGTTAAATTATAATAACTATTAAAACATAAAATTATTTTCCGGAATATATTTTTTTTTTTGGAAACTTCATTTTAGTTATTATCTTTACGTAAACCAATTTACTGAATTACATCTATCGGAGATTTTTTTATTCGACAAGTAATATCATATACATTTTATTAAGTGCACTAAACTCAGAGAGATAGGATTTTTGTGTTTAACGATATTTAGTGAACTCAGATGGGCTAATTGGTTTATTTAATATAGCAAATTCCTAGTCCTATAGGTTTTTTAATAGTTAGTGTGATTTTAGAGCTATACTCCCCGTATAGCTCTATTTATTTCAAACATTGTCAAATGACTAACGATTTTTGATTTCTATATCCATCGATAGACAGACTTTGAACGATATCGATACACAGACTTTGATGAACGATATCGATAGATAGACTTAAAACGATATCGATAGACAGACTTTGAACTATAAGAAGTATACCGCTAAAATAATAAGCACAATACAAAGGCCGATAATAATCTTATTAATCCGACTCTGCCGCTCTTCATGGCTACTCTTTATATGGTATTTTCTTTTCTGAGGTAATTCCATAGCTATAAAAATTTAAAAATAAATACTATTCATGATGATAAGGCTCCCCTTTCAGTATGGAGAATGCACGGTAGACTTGTTCTACAAAAAACAGACGGATCATCTGATGCGAAAAAGTCATATTCGATAAGGATATCTTATGATTAGCCCGATTATAAATCCGACTATCAAAACCATAAGGCCCTCCAATAATAAATACGAGGTGTTGCACAGAATTAATCATAGCCTTTTCAAAATAATTTGAAAACTCTATAGAACGATAAGCCTTTCCAAACTCATCTAAAAGAATGACTGTATCGGTCGCCTGAATATGTTTTTCAAGAAGTTGAGCCTCTTTATCTTTTTGCTGCTCCTGAGATAAATTCTTACTATTTTTAATATCTGGAATAACGATTAAATTAAAATTCACATAGAATTTTAACCGTTTTAAATACTTATCTATTCCTTCTAACAAATATTTCTCGTCAGTCTTCCCAATACAAACTAAGGATATTTTCATAGCCAAAGATAAAATATTAAGGGCATTTATCTTTAACCTAAAACAAATCTATCTTTAATCTAAAACAAATCCGCTTTAAATAAGTTTATACATTGAAAACTTTTAAAAATAAAAATTAAACTTTTATGAAGAAAATTGTACTTTTTTTGCCCGTATGTCTTATTCTTTTCATCTGTCAATCAGTTTCTGCGCAGACCGATAGCACTAAAAATTGGAAGATTTCAGGAGAAAATACCTTTTTAATAAATCAAAGTTCCTTTTCAAACTGGGCAGCCGGAGGGATAAATTCCTTTGCTGCAAACGTAGTTTTAAATTATGATTTTAATTATGCTAAAGACAGATGGTCATGGGATAATAAAGTTATTGCAGCTTATGGCTTGAGCAAACAAAAAGAAACTGGATGGCGGAAGAATGATGACCGTTTTATTGTTAACTCATTACTCGGTTATCAAGCCTCAGAAAATTGGTTATATACCTTTTTTGCTAATTTTAATACTCAATTTGCAAACGGTTATAATTATGATAATGGACAGGAAACGATTATTTCCAAAAGCTTTGCTCCGGCATATCTAAGCTTCGGTCCAGGTTTTGCTTATAAAAAATCAGATAATCTACGGTTTAATATCTCTCCTGCAGCAGCTCGTTTTATTATTGTTTCCGACGATAGCCTGTCGAATGCTGGAGCCTTTGGAGTAGATCCTGGAAAACATAGTCGCTTTGAATTTGGTGCTTCTTTTGACGCTTATTACAAAGTCGAAATTATGGAAAATGTAAGTTTTGAGAATATCTTAAAACTCTATAGCAATTATTTAGAGAAACCTCAGAATGTCGATGTAGATTATACGGCAAACTTATTTATGAAAGTCAATAAGTTTATTACGGTCAATGCTGGAGTGCAAATGATTTACGATGATAACACCAAAATTCCGTATGTAGAAAATGGCGTTAAATTAATGGGAGGACCTAAACTTCAAGTGCGCCAAATCGTAGGTGCCGGTGTAACCTATAAATTCTAAGCTTCCAATAAATAAATATATTGGCTACCAAAAATACAAAAGGCCCTATCGTATGATAGGGCCTTTTTGATATTTTGTTTTAAGATCTTCGAATTACTTTTTAGCTACTAAGCTAATTTTAAAGTTAATTTCTTTAGAAATTAAATCATCTTGCTTGCCTTCATAATTTACACCCCAGTCTTCACGAGCGATATTAAAGTCAGCATCTACTTTAACAGAAGCATCAGTAGCTTCAGCTACTTTAGCATCGAAAGTAATATTTTTGCTTACACCTTTAATCGTTAAGTTACCAGAAATGACATAATCCGCTGTTGTAGATCCTTGTTTTGCTTCTGTAATTTGGAAAGTTGCTTCCGGGAATTTCTCTGTATCAAAGAAATCAGCAGCTTTTAAGTGACCATCTAATTTTTCTTTCCACTCTCCTTCTAAATCTGTAGAAGAAATTGTGTTTAAGTCAATTACAAAGTTACCACCAGTTAATACCCCATTGTCCACCAATAATGAACCTGATTTGATATTTACTGTACCAAAGTGCTCGCCAGATACTTTTTTACCTTTCCACTCTACTTTAGAAGCCGCAGCATCTACCGTATAACTAGCGCCTGTAGCTGCTTGTTGGATTTCTGTAGAATCTGTAGTACTCGCTTTTTTACCGTCTGGATTATCAACACATGAAGTTAATAATGCCACCGCTAAGGCTGGAATTAAGAAAAATTTACTCATAATTAATAGAATTTATTTAATATAAATGTTCAAACAAATATAAATGAAATAATCAAATTATCTCTCACATTAAAAATAAATAACATTTCTGAGACAAAAAAGTTTTTTTAGTGTCCTTTAGGCTCAACATCTACACGACGGATATCAGCACCTAATGCTTTTAAGCGTTGCTCAATATCCTGATAACCACGCTCTATCTGTTCGATATTATGAATAATAGATTTTCCATTTGCTGAAAGTGCCGCGATTAATAAGGATACTCCTGCACGGATATCTGGAGATGTCATTTCAATACCGCGAAGGCGATTCGCTTTATTTAATCCAATAACTGTTGCACGATGTGGATCACATAGAATAATCTGTGCTCCCATATCGATTAACTTATCCACAAAGAATAATCTACTCTCAAACATCTTCTGATGAATGAGTACATTTCCTTTGGCCTGCGTTGCAATAACCAATACGATACTTAATAAATCTGGTGTAAATCCAGGCCATGGACTATCAGAAATCGTTAAGATAGACCCATCTATAAAGGTATCGATCTCATAGGAATCCTGAGCTGGAATAAAGATATCATCTCCGCGTAATTCAAATTGGATACCCAGCCTAGAAAATACAGAAGGAATAATTCCCAACTCTTGGAAACATACATCTTTAATGGTAATCTCCGAACCCGTCATCGCAGCCAATCCAATAAATGAACCGATCTCAATCATATCCGGTAACATACGGTGTGTCGTTCCTCCTAAAGACTCCACGCCTTCAATTGTTAATAAGTTTGAACCGATTCCGGAGATCTGCGCTCCCATACGATTTAACATCTTACATAACTGCTGTAAGTAAGGCTCACATGCTGCATTGTAAATGGTTGTTGTACCTTTAGCTAATACAGCCGCCATGACAATATTTGCTGTTCCTGTAACAGAAGCTTCGTCCATTAAGATATAAGTTCCTCTTAATTCCGTAGCATCGATATTAAAGAAATGGGTTTCTGCATCATAATGAAATTTAGCTCCTAATTTCTCAAAACCTAAAAAGTGCGTATCTAAACGACGACGTCCAATTTTATCTCCTCCTGGTTTTGGAATAGCCGCTTTTCCAAAACGTGCTAATAAAGGACCTACAATCATAATCGATCCTCTTAAACTTCCCCCTCTTTCCTTAAACTCCTCGGACTGGAAATAATCAATATTAATATCCTTCGCTTGGAATACATAGGTGTCTTTATCAATACGATTGATTAAAACCCCTAAAGCACCTAAAAGCTCAATTAATTTATTGACATCCTTAATATCTGGAATATTACTAATGGTAATGGGCTCTGCAGATAATAAC
>DAIQRP010000157.1:1012-6071 GCA_036786125.1 Sphingobacterium sp. | reverse complement strand
GACCAAGAAAAGCAGACTCGCTGCGGTAAGGTTTAATCCTGTTCCTCCGGCTTTTAGACTTAAGAGAAGTACTCTTTCTTGTTCATTTTCTTGAAACTCTTGAATGATATTCGCTCTATTTTTAGTTTTCCCCGTTAGCATCAAGCTCTTTATACCTTTTAACTGAAGGGCTTCTTTAATATTATCGAGCATGCTTACGAATTGGGAAAAGATCACAATCTTCTGAAAAATGGCTTTTTCCTCGACCTGTTCTACGAGGTAATTGATTTTGGAAGATTCCGAAACAAAGCGATTTTTGTCATCGGAAATTAAGGCAGGGTTATTACAAATCTGTCTTAATTTCATCAGTCCTTTGAGGATATGCATCGGGCTCTTGCGTATTTCCTCCCCAGTATGCGCATCTATAAAATCTCTAAACTCTCGTTCATATTGCTCATAGATATGTCGTTGTGTAGGCCCTAATTCACAATATACAATCATCTCAAGCTTCTCTGGAAGTTCTGTAGCAACTTCTGCCTTAGTTCTTCGTAAAATAAAGGGTTTTATCTTCTCCTGAAGACTTCTCCTTCTTTTATAATCGTCAAAAGCGTCAATAGGGCGGCTGTATACATCTTTAAAATATTTCTTGGAGCCTAATAAACCGGGGCAGACTAAAGACATCTGTGCATAGAGATCCATACTATTGTTTTCAATAGGCGTACCTGTAAGCGCTATTTTTCCTTTGGATTGCAGCTGTGCGGCAGCTTTATACCGTAAGGAATCCGGATTCTTAAGGTATTGTGATTCATCGAAGAAGACATAGGAAAATTTATATTTCTTTAGAAAATTTATATCGGAAACCAAGCTCCCATAACTGCTTATAATGACATCATAAGATTCAAAATGATCGGTATGTCGTTCTCTTTGTGCATGCTGAAAGTCTAAAATTTGAAGGTTAGGGGCAAACTTATTAAACTCCGAAATCCAGTTAAACAGCAATGTGGTCGGTACGACAAGGAGTTGGGTAGGATGCGGTTTGCTCGGCTTTGAAGCTGCAGATAATGCTTGTATAAAAGCAATAATCTGTATGGATTTTCCCAAACCCATATCATCAGCTAATATACCGCCGAAATTAAAATGATCCAATTCCAATAGCCATTGCAGTCCAATCTGCTGATAATTTCTAAGTTCGCCTTGAAATTCAGATGGAGGAAAATTATTCGTTAATTCTTTATTATAAAGCAGTTTATGTTTGATTTCATATAGTGTTTCTTTAACTTCAGTATCTATCATATGAGGTTCGAAGACCTCTTCCAAGCCATAGATATCTGTTTTTGGAAAGAATAGAAATTCTTCTTCCTGAGCTGCTGCAGCGGCGAAATAACGACGAAGTTTCTCAATCCATTCCTCAGGAATAATACCATATGTACCATCATCTAATAGGACGAGATTACTTTGTTTCTTTAATGCTGCTTTAATATTTTTCAATTTCGCAGCTTGTCTGCCGAACCGAGCTTCAATCTGCGTATTAAACCAATTTATTCCAGAAAGTACTTCCACCTTGATGTCCGCCGAAAAGGGGTTTAACTTTTGTTTATTGATCGTCTCGAAACCTATAATTTTATAGCCCTTCTGCCGCCAAATTTCAAAAGTTTCAAGAAACCAATGGCTATCCATAAAGCGATCCCTATGCAAATAGAAATAGGTAAATGTTTCTGCGAGCTGCTCCTCAAAATATGGATGCTGACGGATAATAGTGCCGATGACATCCAATTCTTTTTCCATTTTTCTATCTACAGCAAGCTGTCTTCCATGTTCATCTATACTATATAATTGTCGTTTGCTGCGGATTGGAATTTCGAAATCTGAATAGCGCATAACTGGTAAGATATGTATATATTCTTGAGACTCCTCCAAATAGATGATGGGCTCCATATCGCTGTAAAACTGTCGTTTTGCAATTTCAGATTTTGGCGCTTTTTTAATTTCTGGAAAATGGATATTTATCAGATGTTCTATACTGTTTAAATAGTTTAACTTAAATAGATTAAACTGTTTTATATGAACTAAATATTCCTCTTTTTTAGGGCTGAATATTTTTAAGAAATTTAAGGTTTCGGAATTAGAAATATAATATAGCTGCTGCTTATACTGTAAGAAACTATCATAAACAAGTTCAAAATCACTAAAAGGAATCATCTCTTTTCCATGTTGAATAGTGAGATGCAACTGATAAAAATCATCTTTTAATCGGCAGGAAAGTGTAATATCTCCGACTTTATTCTGTACGGATATAGGTTTTATTGAGCTTGCGGTAATCTGTTCGCTTATGCTGGCATCGTGAACAAAAAAGGGGTAATGAAATGGATTTTCGAGCAGATGAGGGATAACCTGACGAATCTCATGCTGCTGATTTAAACTAGATAAATTCTCAAACTCTTTTAAAGCGGCATAGAATAGACTTTCTTTCTGTTCCTTGGATTTCCATAAGCGTGATGTTGGAGACAGCAGCTGAACGGGGTTTTTAAGTCGGCCATCCTTAGTTCGCGCCGCCTCATATAACTGTATCTGTAGGTGCTTGTAAAATCGATGTGCTCTGATTACCAAAATAGGAGGTAAAGCTTTAAAATCTGCAAAAGGGGCTTCTACTGCTTTTGATAGCTGCTTTTGAGATAGAACCAGCAGATTGTTGTCTTTAGCTTGAATTTGAATTTTTCCTTCATGATATACCAAATCAAAGTATACAGCTGTCTTTTCAGGCTCCGGATATGCCATCTTGCTCAATATAGATAACAGCTGCTGCTGATACGCTTTAGGCTGAAAGAAGGCACGCAGATCATCCTGTTTTATCCGTGCATCTAAGGCAATCTTTTCATGTATACAAAAAGAAGCAGCATCCACACATGTGCAGGAAAGCATGATGCACGTATCCTGTTGGCTGATATGAACTTCCACCTGGTCTAAGCTATAAGAAATAAGAAAAGAAGCCTGATTGATTTTTAAGACATAAGGGCGCGCAATGTTAATTCCAGAAAAGGGGACTTCATTCATAAAAGGGAGATGCGAAAATCTATCCAAATTGGGGAAGTTGATATTTTCTAGAAAATAGTATGCGTGCAAAGCTGATGTCATAAACTGAAGTAAGAACAAATATAGTAAAAACAGAGCGATAGATTAAAACATTCCATTTAGCTAAGTGTTTTATTTAAAAGGAGGAAAGGTTATGGAAACCAAAGATAAAAAACCACAAGATCCAATTACGGACTATCAGGATGAAACAGTGAAGTCTGATGATACCGAAAATACACTCGCCTATGATGAGCAGAAGAAAAGCTTTGAGCTTGATGTAGATGATGATGATCCTGATTATGACCATCCCATGGACTATGAGACTATTGCTGAAGGTGCCGTCAATGATGATTCGAGTTACGATAGCTCCAACCCATATGTAGGTAAGGAATATGCTGAAAAGGAGGAGATCTATAAGGAGGATTTGGACGATCTGGGCATGCGTGTTTCAAATGCGGATAATCTACGTGTTAATATGGTGGATCGGCAATTATCCACGACCGAGGAGGATTTTAGAGATGATTTGGATGCCGAAGGCTATCCCAAAAATGACCGAAAAAAATAATTCCAAATCTGGGGAATATTATTTTAAATTTGCGGCATGAAGAAAAAGTTCCATACGCTTATCGATCTATTGCCAGCGCTTATTCAGAGTTTTATGTCTCGGGAAATGATTCCAGATTTGGAAGAAGAAGATGTAATTGATTTTAAGCCTAATTTTTCGAAGTCGGAAGCTGCAGAATTAACTGCTGTAACCAATGAACTATTAAATCATTTCTTTGGTTTTGAGGAGGAGGAAGCATGTTATGCCGAAAATAGCCTGGAACAAGCTGAAGAAAATCCGATAATCTTTTGGAAATCCTACTTGGACTGCTTCTATAATTTTGAATTAATAGAAGATGAAGTGGATCAGCAGACCTATGCCCACAGCAGTATGGGAACCTATATGATTAATCGTATGCTTACTAGAACAGAAGTCAATAAGCGATTTGCAAAGCGCTCTTTCGACGGTATACATCTAGCGGATTTTAAAATCGAAAAGGATATTTAATTCTAGGCTTTTGCACTTACGGTGTAGGCTGATTTAGTTTTAAGACACCGACTTTATTCTCGCCACCTAAGAAGAGCGTATTATGGTTGACAAATTGAAGTACGTGGAAGGAACCTGAATGTATAGCTTCCCAATGTTTTCCCTGATCTTCAGATAAGTAGATGGCATCTGCTCCGGCAGCAATTATCTTTTTTCCATCACTATTAGGAACAAATTTAACGCAGGATATAAAGCCAGGCAATTGATTGTCAGCGACCAAGTTCCAAGTCTTTCCACCATCTGTGCTGATGGCTTTATTAGATTTATTATTGGCCTTGTTAGAATAATCTCCACCTGCAATAATCCCAATTTTTTTATCATAGAAATCTACCGAATAGATTCCCGTCATCTGTCCACCATGAAGGATAGGGGTTTCAAAAACCTCCCAATGTTTACCTTTATCTTTAGAATGCAGAATTCGGGAAATAGAACCTCCTGTGACTAACCAGACATGATCTTTATAACTTGCAATATTAGAATTCGAGGCCGCAAAGGCTACTTCGCCCTCATGCATATCCGGAACTTGGCTGCAGGGTAGTTTCTTCCAAGTCCTTCCGGAATCTTTGGTTAATAAAATGGAAAAACAACCATTTACCGCATCCCCAAAAGCAATTCCATTTTTATTATCAATAAAGTCCATTGCATTATAAAAGGCATTAGGATCCCGCTCCGTATATACGATATCTTTGCGGTCATAATTCATTCGATACAAAATTGCTGGACTCTCAATGCTGAGTAGAAACAGATTTTCATTGGTCTTAGCAATGGCTCTAAAATTAGGTTGCTTTCCTTCAAATGTTAAAGTGTCCTCTTGCCATGATTTACCTAAATCATGTGTATAACCTACTTGTCCATCATTAGCGGCATAGATTACAGTACTATCATTCATTCCTTGTATAGCACGTATACTTTTTCCAGGTC
>DAIQRP010000157.1:0-1002 GCA_036786125.1 Sphingobacterium sp. | reverse complement strand
TATCAAATGTTGTCAGCGTAGAGTTACGCCAGTTTTGATTATTGGAATCCGAGCAGGAGGCTAAAAAGCCCGTAATTATCGTGATATAAAATAAAGAGGAATAAGTGATGTATTTCATGCTAAATAGGTTCAAATCTCTACCAAGATAGGAAAAAATGCATAAAAAATTGTAAATATCTAATTTTCTTTGTCTTTTTGTATGCTAAATAAATAGAACTAAACATCTACCGAAAATCTATATGTTCGTTAAAGTGACACATTCCGTTTTGCTTATGCTGCAAGAGATGGGCTATAGCATACTGAAGTCTGTATCTCCATTGCGGAATGATAATCCGAGTTTTTATCCATTGAAAATTAAAAATATTGACGGCTATCTTATTCATAAAGATAAAATGGAGACGGCGAACAAATTATTAGAATGTCATATTATCGTTATTGAAGATGCATTAAATTATACCCCCAATGAATGGCTGATAGGACAAGTGTTTTTAGAGCCAAATCTCGAGCCTTCAGATAATTAATTTTGTTAGATTAGTCTAACTTTCTATATTTGTGAAAATTCATAAATATGTTTGATAACCTGATTTCTTATCTTTCTTCTATAGATCCTATTTTGGCTGCTTTTTACGCGACCATGTTTACTTGGCTCGTTACGGCGGCTGGAGCTTCTGTCGTTTTCTTTTTTAAAGAATTAAACCGAAAGGTTTTAAATGCGATGTTAGGTTTTACGGGAGGAGTAATGGTGGCCGCGAGTTTTTGGAGTCTTCTGGCTCCGGCAATAGCGATGAGTGAGGGGGAAGGCTTTAGACAGGTCTATCCTGCAGCTATAGGCTTTATTCTTGGCGCCTTATTTCTATTTGCATTAGATAAGATGCTTCCACACCTACATGTGAATTTTAAACAGTCTGAAGGGCCAAAATCATCTTGGCAACGTACCACTTTGCTAGTATTAGCAATAACCTTACATAATATTCCCGAAGGTCTTGCTGTGGGGGTATTATT
>DAIQRP010000156.1:0-6105 GCA_036786125.1 Sphingobacterium sp. | reverse complement strand
ATTTTTTTGGCCAAATAGATTTTTCTCTACCTGATGCCTCCCCATTCGTCTATATCGATAATCAAAACCGACAAAAGGCATAAGCCATTGCATATTTCCAAAGTAACGTCCGAAATGCGTTTCTACTTCATATCCATGACTATTATTATAGCCTAATCTCCAGGTGCTATTCAGGTTCCAACGCGTATTTTCCAACTGTATATTTCCATCATTTCCATTGCTGGCAAAGTCATTTTCTGCGGTAAAGAACCAAGCTTTATCATCGGCATACAATTTCTTTAAGGCTGCTTTGGGGTCTGGGATTAAAGGATTTGCGGGCTGTCCCTCATAGGTGAAAATCCTACCCATTCCAGCCATCATATGGTAAAGGATATGGCAGTGGAAAAACCAGTCTCCCTCGACATTCGCATGAAATTCGATGGTGTCGGTTTCCATAGGCATAATATCGAGAACATTCTTCAATGGAGCATAATCTCCTTGACCATTTAAAACACGAAAGTCATGTCCGTGCAGATGCATAGGATGGCGCATCATCGACTCATTGCTTAGAATAATGCGTAGATTTTCCCCTTTTTTAATCTTTATTTTGTCCGTTTCTGAAAGCACCTTATTATCCATAGACCAGACATAGCGATTCATATTTCCGGTTAAGGCAAATTTAAGTTCTTTCGTCGGCCCTGGAGGGAGCGTACTTTTGGTGGGAGATTTTAACATGCCATAGTTTAAGGTAACAATTTCTGAACTATCATTGATTTCCGGGTACATCACCGCATTCATATCCATCTTTTGAAGGCTCATCTTCATACCCATATCTTGCATAGAACCATCCATATTCATCATATTATTCATCATCTTCATCCCTTCAAAATACTTTAACTTAGGGAGACGGGTTTGCAGTTGTTTTTTTCCTGCTCCGACGAATAGGGAGGTGGAATTCGTGCGATCTTCAGCCGTGGCTAATAACTCATAGGAAATTCCTTTAGCAGGGATAGTAACAATAATATCATAGGTTTCTGAAACACCGATAATAAGTCGATCTACCAGAACTGGAACAACATCATTTCCATCATTGGCGACAACTTCTATTTTCCCTCCCGCATAATTAATCCAAAAATAGGAGGAAGCGGCAGCATTCGCGATTCGGAGGCGTACGCGGTCTCCGGCTTTAAACTGACTAAGCTGTTCGGTAAGCTGCCCATTAACCAGGAATTTATTATAATATACATCGGAAACGTCCATAGCCAGCATGCGTTTCCATTCATTCGTCAGTTTGGTCTTCAGATGACCTTCTTTAATCGCCTCCAGATAGGATTGTGTACTTTTCTTTTCGACGGAAAACCAATCATCGGCGGTTTTCAGCATGCGATGAATCTGATGAGGATGTCTATCGGACCAGTCGCTTAATAATACCGAAACCGAAGGAATATCATCTATACCCTTTCTCATGGTCGGATCATTTTTTCTTTTATTTAATACTATAGGGCCATATAGTCCGATTTGCTGCTGCATCTCAAAGTGGGAGTGATACCAGTAAGTTCCATTTTGAGTAATTGGAAAGCGATAGGTATAACTGCTGCCCGCAGGAATGGGCATTTGCGTTAGGTAGGGCACTCCATCTTCTTGATTCGGAAGGAAGAGCCCATGCCAATGTAGTGCCGTCGGTTCATTCCGATGATTATGCACATGAATTTCTGCCGTATCACCTTCTGTAAATTCTAATTTCGGCATCATCAATTGACCATTGACAGCGATGGCATGGCTATGGTTTCCTGTGAAGTTAACCATGCTATCGCGTACATGTAGATCATACCTGATTGTTTGTTGTCCGGAAGAATGTAGGGAAAATAGTAAACTACTTAGGAGTACCAGATATTTCATATATATGTTTTAAAAAAGAGCTGTGAAATTTTATTTCACAGCTCCATCTATTATTTAATTGTTTCTTTTAATGAACCACAGCTCATCATTTTAGCACCATAAAATGGATTTTTAACTGCTGACTCTAAGCTCAACCAGTTAGCACCTTTATTATCATTCGCCATCGGACAGTGTAATATATAAACTGTGCTAGCATTTTTGCTGACCTTAGCCAAGGCTGCAAAATCCTCCGATAGACTGACAAAGGCTTTCCGTTGTTTATCAATCTGTGTGGAAGCGGCAATCTCCGTAGAAGTTGCTTTTACATTTTTAAGCACTTTCATCCATACATCATGCTCTTTACTGCCTAATGTGGACATATCTACCGCATTAATTTCTTTAACTAATTGCTGTGCTTCTTGTTTTGCGGCAGCAGCATCGGTACGTACTAACGCATCTTTTACGTTGAAATACTTTGCAAATACAGCTTGCAAGGCCGGTTTGGCAGCTTCAGCCATATGATGATGCTCATGTGCCGCTTCTAATGGAGCCACTTCCGCCGTACTGGCTGCCGTTGGAACTTCTTCTAGGGGTTCACGTGTATACTGACAACAAGCATGTAAGGCTTCATATCTGGCATCTGGAGCACGGTAAGCTTCATTATCATAGCCCGCTAAGGCAATACTCTTTAGAATATCATCTTTGGAAACCTGCTGATCCTGATAGGTTAGGGTAGCTTCTTGGCGCTCTTCATTCCACTTTATAGCCGTTACGCCTGCTAATTTGCCCGCTTTTTCAATAGTCTCCTCGCACATGCCGCAGTTGCCCTGTACCTTAAAACTTGCCGTTTTAGTTTGTTGAGCAAATGCCCATGAGCCGAATAGCATAAAAGAAAGCAGGACTGTTAATTTTGATTTTTTCATAATAACTGAATTTTACGATCTAAAAAAAAGAGCTTAAATGCTTTCTGCCTGATATCCAATTTTTTTTAGGGATTGAATAATATCTTCGGCTTGAATCTGATCTCCTTCAACGTGAAGGGTTTTTTCTGGACTTTTGGTATCCACTTCCCAATGGCTTACCTGCTTGTTCTCATTTAATACTGGAGTTACTTTGGATACACAAGCGTCACAGTTGATATTGGTTTTGAATTTTAATGTTGTCATTTTATTATTTTTTATATTTTAATCTTAAACTATTTGTTACGACAGAAACGGAGCTAAATGCCATGGCAGCGCCGGCCCACATGGGGTCAAGTAGAAAACCATATGCTGGATATAAAATACCTGCAGCAATTGGAATCCCAATGACATTATAGATAAAGGCCCAAAATAAATTTTGACGAATGGCCTTAACGGTATCTTTAGATAATTGTATTGCAGTCGGGATTTTTAAAAGATCTGAAGAGATTATGGTCATTTTTGCGACATCCATAGCGATATCTGAACCTTTGCCCATAGCGATACTCACATCTGCCTGAGCGAGTGCGTTACTGTCGTTAATTCCATCTCCGACCATAGCCACGATTTTACCTTCGGCCTGCAATTTGCTGACAAATGCCGCTTTATCCGCAGGTAATACATTCGCTTTAAAATGGTCTATTCCGAGTTCTTCTGCTACAGATTTGGCAGTCTGCTCATTATCTCCAGTAAGCATAAATACTTCAATATTCGCTTGATGCAGGGCTGCTATAGCAGCAGCTGAAGTTTCTTTAATCTGATCGGCAATGGCTATGGCAGCAATGGCTTCATGGCGATCTGAAAGGATAACTACCGTCTGCGCAAGGTTTAACTGCTGATCTATCCAAGCTGTGATAGGGGCATCCATATGAATCTGCTGTTGTTTCATTAGCAGCTGATTACCTATATAATAATCTTCATGTTTATAATGGCCCATAATCCCTTGTCCACTGATATTTTCAATAGTAAGGTCATTTAAGAATGTCGCTTCGGAAGCAAATTTTTCGACGATCGCATCTGCCAAAGGATGTTCAGCAGACTTTTCTATAGAATACAAAATATCCAAGTATAGAGCGGACTCTTTAGACCAATAGATATCGGTGACCTCAGGCTTACCTTTGGTAATTGTACCCGTCTTATCGAGGATAATCGCATTTACTTTTTTGGTAATTTCGAGACTTTCTGCATCCTTAATTAAAATTCCTTGCTCAGCAGCTTTACCTACACCTACCATAATTGCGGTGGGGGTGGCTAAACCTAATGCACAGGGGCAGGCGATTACTAATACCGTGACAAAAGCCATTAATCCATGAGAAAAGCCATTGCTGGAATCAAAAATAAGCCATAAAATAAAACTTAATGTAGCGATTCCAATAACGACAGGCACAAAGATGGAAGCAATCTTATCCACCAATTTCTGAACAGGAGCCTTGGAGCCTTGAGCATCCTCTACTAAACGGATAATTTGAGCTAATAAAGTTTCCGACCCGACCTTATCGGCGCGAAATTGAAATCCACCCTTTTGGTTTATAGTTCCTGCAAATACTGCTGCACCCTCAGTTTTTGAAACGGCTATAGGTTCTCCAGTAATCATACTTTCATCGACATAAGAGCTGCCCGAAAGCACCTGTCCATCTACAGCGATCTTTTCTCCAGGTTTGACCAAGATGATTTGCCCTTCAGTAACCTGCTTAATAGGGATAAGCTCTTGGCGGCCATCTTCATATACGACGGTCACCATTTTTGGCTGTAGACCCATTAATTTTTTAATTGCTGAGCTTGTATTTCCTTTGGCATTTTCTTCCAATAGCTTTCCAATAAGAATAAAGGCTATCACAATCCCTGCTGCTTCAAAATATACATGAGGGTGAATCCCTCTGGATTCCCAAAATGAGGGGTATAATGTATTAAAAATACTAAACAAATAGGCCACACCAGTACTTATAGCGACTAGGGTGTCCATATTAGCCGAGCGATGTTTAGCTTGTTTCCAAGCGCCTATATAAAACTGTCTGCCATAATAAAAAACCAAAGGAGTAGCTAATGCCCACATGATATAATTTCCATAGGGCATATCCATGAAAAACATGCCTATAACAAATAGCGGTATAGCAAATATTAAAGCGCCAAAAACTTTATTTTTCAAAGTCTGATGTGCTTTTTCTTTTACGCTATCCAAGTTTTCTTTGGCTTCCTCGGACTCATCAATTATTAAATCATATCCTGCTGCCTGAACAGCTAATTTCAAAGCTTTAGCATCAATCAGGCTCGGAATATATTCTATATTAGCCGTAGCATTTGCATAATTTACACTGGCCTGTACGATACCCAACTGATTTTTTAGGGTAGCTTCCGTATTTCCTGCACAGGAAGCACAAGCTAAATTTGTGACAGGATAGGATTTCTTCTGGATTTTTAGCAACCGTAATAACCGCCCGGTTATTATTCAGCTCTACCTGATGCGTAGCGATACCCGGAACTTGAGACAGTCCCTTATCTACAATAAGCGCGCAGTGTTCGCTATCGACCTCTTGTAATGGTATATATATGTGATCTGTGTTCTTCATTATATCTAATTATATAACAAAGGTACAGCGGGAGAGTTCTTAAAATTTATATGATTTTGGGAAAGATTTATAATATTATCTAAAACCGTAGATTCTTGTATAGACGAATACGGAATAGATGATAAACTATCCAAGTTCTTTTTATAAACTATCCAAGGTCTTTCTATCCTTATCGGCTAAGTTTTTATACTGGGAAGCGGTCATGCCCGTTACTTTCTTAAACTGGGCACTTAAGTGCGCTGTGCTGGAATAATTTAAGAGAAGAGCAATTTCATTAAGGTTTAACTCATTATAGCTAATCAGTTCTTTTACTCGCTCAATCTTTTGGGCGATAACATACTTTTCAATCGTAGTACCCTCCATTTCGGAAAATATTTTAGAGAGGCTGTGATAATCCATCCCCAACTTTTGGCTGATATATTCCGAGAGATTAATCTGTAAAGCATCCTGTTGTTGATGCACAAGCTGCACGATAATATTTTTAATACGTTCTATTACACGCAGTTTTCTATCATCAATTAACTCAAAACCTAAGGCAGACATGCGCGCTGCCAGCTGTTCCTTCTGTAGTTCAGATAGGGCGGATTTTAAATCTACTTCTCCAAGGCGAATTACTTCCGATTGAATATTTAAGAGTTCCAATTCAGATTTTACCACCATAATACAACGGTCGCAGACCATATTTTTAATATGTAGAGTATGTTCAGCCATGGGGCTAAAAT
>DAIQRP010000155.1:5897-6108 GCA_036786125.1 Sphingobacterium sp. | reverse complement strand
TCATGACAATCTTTAAGTTGCTTCTCCATATTCTCTTTTATCATATGCATAGGCACATGCCCCGGACCTTCTATCATAACCTGAACATCGTGTTTCCAAGCGATCTTCGTCAGTTCGCCCAAGGTTTCGAGTTCAGCAAATTGAGCCGCATCATTAGCATCGGCAATAGAACCTGGACGAAGTCCATCTCCTAATGAAAAACTGACATCAT
>DAIQRP010000155.1:2018-5887 GCA_036786125.1 Sphingobacterium sp. | reverse complement strand
AGGCTTTCATAATTTCACAAATCTCCTCAAAATGTGTATAAAGGAAGCTCTCTTTATGATGAGCAAGGCACCATTTAGCCATAATGGAACCTCCACGAGAGACAATACCTGTAACACGTTTTGCTGTTAATGGCACATAAGCTAAGCGCACACCGGCATGAATTGTAAAATAATCTACTCCTTGTTCAGCCTGCTCTATAAGGGTATCTCTAAAAATTTCCCAAGTTAAATCCTCCGCTTTTCCATTTACCTTCTCTAGGGCCTGATAGATAGGTACCGTTCCAATCGGCACGGGTGAATTACGGATAATCCATTCTCTAGTTTCATGAATATTTTTCCCTGTAGATAAGTCCATAACCGTATCTGCCCCCCAGCGTATAGCCCAGACCATTTTTTCTACCTCTTCTTCTATACTTGAAGTCACCACAGAATTTCCAATATTGGCATTCACCTTCACTAAGAAATTACGTCCTATAATCATAGGCTCTATTTCAGGATGATTGATATTGGCCGGGAGGACTGCTCTTCCTCCCGCAATTTCTGAACGTACAAATTCCGCAGTAATAGGGCCTCGATGGGTATAAGCGCCGAAGTTATGTCCTGGATGCTGATTAGTCTCATTATTTTGCGCCTGCTCGAGTAAGAATTGATTCTCCCGAATAGCGACATATTCCATTTCCGGAGTTATAATTCCCTGTTTTGCATAATGCATTTGTGAGACATTTTTTCCTTCTTTAGCAACTCTAGGGGCATGGCGATATTCAAATCGTAGATAATCTAAGCTACTGTCCGCCTGGCGTTTGTTTCCATATTCAGAGCTTATCTGCCCTAAAATTTGGGTATCCAACCGTTGCTCAATCCAATCCTCTCGTAATCTCGCTAATCCCTTTTTGACATCTACTGTTGCTGCTGGATCTGTATATGGACCGGAGCTATCATAGATATAAATCGGTGCATTTTCCTCCAGCACATTTTTAAATCGATCTTCTGTAGCTGCTAAAGAAATTTCGCGCATAGGCACTTGAATGGGAAAGATACTTCCCTCCACATACACTTTTTTAGCATTTGGAAAAGGCGCTCTGGAAATAGATTCTGCCGTAGGTAGTTTTTCAGTTTTTTTCATCATACATTTAGGATTATCCGCCTTGAGCGGCTTTAATAATTAGAATTTGGTCCTGAGGACGAATGGGCGTTGTTGCCCATGCTGCGCGAGGGATAACCACAGCATTTAAGGCCACAGCAATTCCAGACATTGGTATAGTACCAAAGGCATGGAGCGCATCCTGCAGTTGAGCATGCTCTGTGTCGATAAAATAATTTTTTTGATTGATAGTAACTTCCATTGGCTGCAAAAAAAATATTGCTATAGGAAGTCACATATAGATGTGCGGAACCTTGACACTTTTCCCTTCGCAGGCATTATCCTGAGCAGGTTGTGAGGGTAAATCTCAGCCTTCCACTATGGAAAGCACCCCTAAAGCAATGCTCAAAGATAGAGCATAAATTCATAAATGCAAAAGAATAGTGATATTCTTTATGATTTCGAACGAAAGGACATGAATTTATTGATATATTGGAAAATCGATAGGCAGGTTTATATGTGCTAAAAAAAAGCCTTTCTTACGAAAGGCTTTTTTATTTTACTTCATTTCATACAGTTGATTAAATAGGAGCTTAAATGTGCCATGAGCTTGTGCCCTATTGGTTATTTCAGGGCCAAAAGCAATAACTTGACCTTTTCCATAATCTGTTGCCAGAGCAGATACCGTACCCTTTAACAAGTCTTGTCCATTCGCCCATCCAGAAAGTAAGGGGCTGGAAGAATTAAAGGTTAACAAAGGTTTTATATTCCCTTGAATTTTGAAAACCGGGCTATTATTATAGACTACAGGTATTTCTGCGGGCATTCCCCATGTATGGGTATCAGCACTTACCTGAGCGGCAAGTATACTTGTAGGGATATAGAATTTCGCGGATGAAATCATCTGTAGTTTGTTGGATTTTCCTTTTTCCAATAATGGATTTTCGATAGGAAGGTCCAGATAATAAACGAAACTTGAACTTGAGCCTACAGTGACTATTTTCCCGCCATTATCTACAAATTCTTTAAGCACAGGAATCGATTGTTTCTGCGTTAAACTATCCAGCAAATAATGATATGGTTCGGGCACTAACTCTGCCGAAGGAAGGCGGGAGCTAAATCTACTTGCTACCTGTGGATCAGGAATTCCAGGACCGATAAATAATAAAACGTCATACTTTTTAAGGATCTCTTTGTTATTGATATCTTTTGGATAAAATAGCGCATATTCAAAATTAAACTTTTCCAAAATCCATCGCGTCCAACCCGAAGGCATAGAGCCTCCATAATAATCATAAAGACCAATACGAAGTGGTGCTAATTTAAGGCTATGTGCGGGCTTTTTCTGTGCAGCAACGACCTGTATTCCTGTGCCGGGAACAACTTCTGAAAGCAGCTGATACGCTTTTGAGTCCATATAGAATGATCCTGCAGGTAGACCCTGGCTGGCATCCGTTATACGATATACAGCAATTCCGGCTTTTATTAATTTATTTACGACTAAAAAGGCATCGTTAGCTGCTGCAGAGATCAAATACCCTGTTTTGGAAGCCGGTATCTTTTTAGTTGGAGCTTCGAGTAGTTGACCATAGGCATTTCGTTTTAAAGCTGTGGTCGGAATATCGCTATAAATACGGTCAAACTTCAGTCCCATCTGCAAGGCTAAGGTCCATCCTGCGGCATCATAAGGGCGTACCGGAGGTCCTCCTTCATAAGCCACATCATGGGGATGATCCTGCGCCTCAAACATATCCATCAGGTGGGGTCTAAAAGCTTGATTCGCTTTAATCACAATGGATTCTGCGGGGTAGGTACGTCCTTCTACCTGGAATTCTGATTTCGCAACATAGGCAGAAATTCCTGATTTAATAAGCGCATTAGCAAATTTTATCGCCGTTCCGAAGTCAGCTTGATCAGCAGAAAGAATATATCCTCTAGCATCCCTATGATCCGGATTTTGGTATACTGCTTGAAAAGCGCTCGCTTTATCCGTAGATTCCGATAGCTTTTTAAATTGATCTACATATTTCGGATATAATGTCCAATGATCCCTATTCCCTCTGTCAATTGCATTTTTCCCCATCTTATAGAAATTATATAATAACTGATCTCCATTTCTGGCCGCATAATCTAAAATCGCAAAATTTAGAGATACGGAATAATCTATAGACTGACGGAAATGCCATTTTTGAGGCATCACAGGATTTGGAGTCGCATTATTGGGTAATAGGCGATCTGCGACAATTGGAATTTGCATCGGTGTTGGGTTTCCGGTAATTTCCGTTAAAATACCTATCATATTATGAAAATATGGTGTGGTACGTAATCCCCCATTCCACCATGTTGAAAATACAGAACCCGAAAGGCGCGTATATCCAGGTTTATCTTCTACATTCAATCGATTGATCATGGATGCTGCCACCCCATCTAAAGAGGTAATTATTAAAGGATCGAATACATGATTAAATGGATCTCTATAGGGAGGACCAGCAACCACCGTTCCAGCTGGAGAAGTTTGATGATGGTTGTATACAATCTGAGGGAGCCAGTCGACATACATAACCTGAGAAAGGTTTTCTGTCTCCTTCATATTATTCATAAAGTAATCTCGATTATTATCGTGCCCTACATACTTTTGATATAATTTAGGAATGAGCATATTCCTTTTGCTCAGATCTTGTTCTTGCATATACCAATTGGCTAATAACTCCTGCCCATCAGGATTGACATGCCACATCAAAACAATAACTCGATCTAAGTAATTCTTAACTTCCTCATCCTGACGGCT
>DAIQRP010000155.1:0-1805 GCA_036786125.1 Sphingobacterium sp. | reverse complement strand
AGCATCATCCAAGCCCTCAGCGCGCCCTAGCGTTTGTGAAATCTGTCGATATTTTTCTATATCCTTCAGATTATCGGGAGAGGATATAATTAATAGATATTGCTTTCTGCCTTCTTCAGTGACACCCGCTTCTTGAATAAGCACGCGATTAGACTCCTTCCCTAATTTCAGGAAGTAATTTTCCATCTGTGTATAATTCGCGAGCTGATAGTCTTCGCCCATATCAAAACCGAAGTGGGATTTCGGACTTGTAATATGTTGAGCCATTAATTGAGGGCTGTTGCATACTAGCAACAGCCCTAAAAAACAACCTAAGTTTCTTTTCATAATTTAGTAAATTGGGGAATATACTACTGTTTATTTTTCACATATTTCTCTAACCACTGATCCTGCTCCCAGAATGTGTGTAAAATCGATTCACGAGAACGGTAACCATGGAATTCCTTAGGTAATAATACCAAACGTACCGTTCCACCATGCCCTTTAATCGCAGCATACAGACGCTCGGATTGAATAGGGAATGTTCCAGAGTTCTCATCATCCATACCATGTGTTAATAAAATTGGTGTTTTAATCTTATCGGCAAAATTAAAAGGAGACATTTTATTGTACACCTCCTGAGCTTGCCAGAAAGTACGCGACTCACCTTGGAAACCAAATGGAGTCAAAGTTCTATTGTAAGCTCCAGAGCGCGCTATACCAGCAGCAAATAGATTCGTGTGAGCTAATAGATTAGCCGTCATAAAAGCACCATAAGAATGTCCTCCAACAGCTATACGCTTGCGATCTACTACTTTTAAATCATCTGAAACATAATTGATTAATGCAACTGCATTCTCTTCAATCTGCTCTAAGAAAGTATCATTAGGCTCCTGATCGCCTTCTCCGACAATTGGCATATCAGCTTGATCTAATACCGCATACCCACGAGTCACCCAAAATACTGGTGAACGGAAAGCTAAACGGGTAAAGCGATACGGAGATCCTTTAACCTGCCCTGCCGCAGCTAAACTTTTAAACTCTCTCGGGTAAGCCCAAACTAAAGCAGGCAATGGCGCATCTCCAGATTTGAAATCTTTAGGAAGATATAAAGTTGCCGTCAACTTAATTCCATCTTTTCGAGGGTAAGACAACTGCGACTTCTGAACACCTTGCATGGACGGATATGGGTCAGCAAATTGGGTAAGAGCTTCCTCTTTTCTATTTTTTAAATCTACAGCGAAATAATTAGGCGTAAAATCTACCCCTTCTTTAGAGATATATAATTTTCCATTATTATTAAAGAAAATAGGTTCTTCATAAAATGGCGCTTTTGATTTAAATAAAGTATCCTGTTGATTGGTCGTTAGATTCCATTTTAACAAAAATGGTCGATCTCCTTCCGAGGAAGCTCCCAAGCCTTTTGTAAAGGCAATCACATCCTTCTTATGTTGATCGACAAGGAGTAATCCTTTATTATTCAACAGGAAAGTTCCCGGATCGCTATAAGTATCTTCTGAAGAACGTTGTGCAACTAATTTTTTTAGAGCTCCTGTTGTGGGATTAATTAAGGAAGTTTTTACCGAACGATCTTTACGCCATATCTCTTGAACTAAAGCATTCTGCGCGTCTGCCCAAATGATATTATTCACCCGATAAGCGGCCTCAAATATTTTTGTCGCTGTTCCTGAAAATGGAGCTTTAAGTGTGAACACCTCATCTCTGATGCTGGCATTTTTCGATGGATTTCCCTGATCCTTGGCTTCCACCCATACTAACTCTGCAGGTTGATCTTTTCGCCATTCATATCGGCGAGGGCCTTCAAT
>DAIQRP010000154.1:416-6307 GCA_036786125.1 Sphingobacterium sp. | reverse complement strand
ATCTGAAGGTAAAGAAAAGCTAGCAGTAAACTTTAAGCAGGGTGATGGTACCTACTCTCGTGATGGAGCAACTTTCACCCTTCCGGTAAAGTCTTATACACCTAATGCTTTTGGAATCTATAATATGGCAGGTAATGTTTCGGAATGGACATTGGATGCTTTTAGTCCTTCTGCAATGGTTTTTGTGAACGATTTAAATCCTGCTCTTTTGTATGATGCAGATGAAAAAGATGCGGACGCATTAAAAAGAAAGGTCGTACGTGGTGGTTCATGGAAAGATAATGGAGAGCAATTGAATACCGATACCCGTAATTATTCGGTGGATTATGAGCCGCACTCTTACATCGGTTTCCGTTGTGTGATGTCGGCATTTGAGATGCCAACGATCCAAAGTAAGACTAGAAAATTTTAAAATATAAATTCAGATGAAGATATTTATAACAATGGCAATGGCTTTAGGATTTGTAACAGTCTTTGCGCAACAAGAAATCCCGGATAGTTTGAAATCACAACAGGTTACAACTGCCGTAGAAGGAGAAGTTTTAATGGATACCATACCGACAACGGATGGTTTTTATCAGGCCAATAATCTAGAGGACGCAGTTCCTTTCGCTTATCCGGAAATTAATATGAAAAATATTCGCTTTTATAAACGGGTATGGCGTGATATTGATCTGAAAGATGAAAAAAATGCATTGCTTGCTACTCCTGGAAATTCATTAATGGAGATCATTATGAAATCCATAGAAACGGGCAAGCTGTCTCTTTACAGTCCTGATGATGATTCTTTTAAAGGCAGAATGAGTGCCAACGAAGGTATGGCTCGTTTTACGGATAGTGTATTGGTTCCAATTTTTGATGATGAAGGAAACCAGATCGATTCAAAAATGACTTTAAATGAGTTTGATCCAACCCGTGTGACGAAATTCCGTATTAAAGAAGATATCTTTTTTGATAAACAGCGTAGCCGTTTGGAAAGCCGTATTATCGGCGTAGCTCCGCTAATGAATATTACAACTTCTGCTGAACTTGCGGAATCGGTTGGTTCTACGCCTGCTTTTTGGTTGTATTTCCCACAGTTACGTTACAGTCTGGTTAAAGTTGATATTACAGATCCGGATAAAGGTCTCTACGATATGACGATGGATGATTTATTCGTTCAAAAGAAGTATGCAAGTACCATTATCCGTGAATCATCTGCTGGAGCTTTAAAATTAGGTGATGAGGCACAACAGGCGCAAGATGCACAGCAGATCGAACAAAAGATCGATGCGTATAAAAAGAAACTGTGGACAAGTCCAAAAGGGGTGAAAGAAGAAAACTTGGAAGAGTTTATTCCAAATGCTCAGAAACAGAAAAAAGTAAAGAAAAAATAAGCGTCGCTTAATATTGCTATCATAAAAAAAGCATTCTCAAAAATTGAGAATGCTTTTTTATTTTTAGGTAGTAATTTTCTCATTTGTTTCTATTGGCAGGTTATTAATTAAATATCCAGATCTTCCAATGTATAAAGAAAAACTACGATTTATCTCCTAAAAATACCCCCAGAAAGTTTCTAACTTTTTGGGGGCAGAGCATTATTTGATCGGGACTTCTCAATGGAAAGATAAATTATTTTATATCCCAGAATATTCTTCCTTCTGTTTTATTTTGTTCCAGATATAACGGATTTGCGATCAGTTTATTTAATGCATCGTTATAATTATTATTATTTGCCGCGTTTGGAACAGGAAGGGTAGATCTTCGAGGTATTAAAAATGTAGTACCTCCAGATTTTACCTCATCCAAGAAAGCAGTACCATCTGCAGGATTAGCTTGTGTAAAACTCTTAAATTTAGGAAGACCTGTCCGTTTCCAAGTAGCCCATGCTTCTTCAGGTCTCATAAAGAAATTGACCCAAGCCTGTGAAATAATTAATTCTAATTTGTGCTGCTGGCTTCCGCTGTACTGTACCTGTGGCTGTGCCAGGTACTGATCGATCTTAGTATTATTTATTGGGTTGTAATCTGAAGCTGTATTATTTGCGGCAGCAAGTACCTTCATTCTAACTCCCCATTCTTGATACTGCTCCATGGAGGCCCGTATTCCGGATTCATACCATGTTCTGGCATCTTTCCCTCCTTTTGGAGCGCCAGCTTTCTCTGAAATTTCGGCCATCATAAAACAGACTTCCGCATAGGTGATCTGAGGAGAAAATAATTTCATCTCATCATTATTGTCATATCTCGGGTAGTCAATATTTCTAGCTCCCCCGGCAGTTTCTGCATTTCCTCCATTTTTAACAAAATAACGGCTTTGGATCTGAGAAATAGCACGAACGGTATAACTTACAGGTCCTGTACTTGTCGTTTCATTAAAACTTACATATTCGTTATATTTTTCATCTGTTGATAAATCAGGTGAGGCTGGCCTGCCAATATAGCGATCCGTATACAATTTGTATGCAGCATCCGTTGTGTAGTTAGGATGATATTGCTTTAGTCTCACTTCAACAGCATCATTATCCGGATTATTATTTCCAGGACCAAATCCATTTCTTCTGACTAAAAGTGGTAGTCGGGGATCACTGTTCGATTCTAGAAATGTTACAAATGCATTACTTGCTAAATACTGATAAGTTAATACAGCTGTATCCCAAGTGTCGTTATTATGTTCAATATTGTGGTAATAAACACAGGATTCTGCGTTGGATGATATTAATCCTCCTGGATTGGCAAGTACATCGGTCAGTACGGATTGGAAATGAGCATTGTCTACTTTTTCAAAGCGTTGCGCCATTTTTATGCGCAGCGTATTCCCAAATTTAATCCATTTATCCACATCTCCTCTGTAAAAGAAATCATTATTGCCCAGCGCTATCTGATCTGTAGGTTTAGAGTTGAGTAAAGCAACAGATTCTTTAACCAAATTATCAAATAACTTATAATTATCCTCATACATATCATATTTAGGCGTACTATTTCCTAATAACCCCTGTAGTGCGTCGGTATAGGGTGCCGCACCATGTGTATCAAAAACAAGAAAGGCTTGATACGTCTGCAGTATTTTAGCAATTGCCACGATATTTTTAAAACGGTCTTTATCAATTCTATTTTCTATGACCGTAGTGATCAGGTAATTTAGTTTATTTCCATAATTGGTGTAATAATAATTATAATAGGGAAGGTAGGGGGTAGGGTTTTTGCTTGCCGTAGGATTGGCATAAATGGCGTCAGACCCCCCGTTATTTCCAACGATGTATTGCATCAATTGCATCACACCGCTATATTTTCCAGCTAAATCTCCTCTAGAGGAATTATTCCAGTTTAAGGTTGCATTGGTGAACACAAATTTTGGATCGGTCGAAACTAACAGTTCCTCGTTTGTATTCATTTCAATCATATCTTTTTTACAGCCTGCCAAAGTCAAGGAGAAAAGACTAAACAGCATTATTCTATTTATTTTTTTCATGATTTAATTCTTTTAAAATTTAACATTTAGGGAAACTGAGAAACTTCTGGAATAAGGTACTCCACCGTATTCATATGGCGTTAATGGATTATTGGACTGTATGGATTCAGGGTTTAATCCCGCTTTTAATCCATTATAAATGTAAAATAGATTTCTTCCTGTTATCCCTAATCGCGCATATTCTAATTTGAATTTCTTCGTTAATGATGCGGGAAGTTTATATCCAATGGTTATTTCGCGCATCATTATCCAAGAATTATCCATGATCGGATCCTGAACATTTGCTCCCCAACCATAATTGTAGGTATAAAAACTAGAGGCCATCATCGGATTTATTAATCCAGATTCTACAGCTTCCTTATAAGTCATTCCTCCGACCGCTACTGTTTGGTTAGGATCTAATTTTGAAGGTGCTTGTGTTCCTTCCTTAAATACGCCATCTAGCATAATACCGTCATAAACCGTATTCCCTTTATAATCTGTTCTTGCAATTCCACCATGTGCTTGATCCCGTCCATAGAGTGATTCTTCGAGAGCACCTCGTCCCATCGCATATTTATAGGTGTGCGAGTAAAACTGCCCCCCTATACGTCCATCCGCCTGAGCATAAAGGTCGAAGTTTTTATAATATAAGCTGGTGTTAAGACCTCCAATGAAATCGGGTTCAATTTTTCCCAGAACTTTTCGTTCAGGCTTGCCCATATCTGCTTCGGTGCTCCAATAATAAACATAGGCAGGATTAGGACTACCCGTTTTCCCTCCGTATTCTAATATTCTTTTTCCATTGTTTGGATCGTTTGGATTACTTTCATTGTTATATAGGGCTGGTGCGGATGCATAAGTATTATTATATCCCGAAGTAATGACTCCAAAATCGCCCCCTTCATAAGCCCATATCTCCGGTCCGGCATCAGCTGAACTCATTAATTGCCATTCTTTGATATCAGGATGTAGCTTTTTAATCTTACCTCTATTTACGGTGTAATTGAATTGAACATTCCAGCGCAAATTTTCATTTTTTATAGCATCGACATCCAGCATGAGCTCGACACCTTGATTTTGAATATTACCGGCATTTATTCTTCGTGTCGAAGATCCAGATTCAATCACATTTCCAAGCGTTAAAATTTGATTAAAGGTGTTGGTCTTGTAGTAGGTGAAATCAATACCAAATCGATCTTTTAAGAATCGAATATCCGTCCCCAATTCTATTGATTGCTGAATTTCAGGTTTTAAATCTGTATTGGGTATACTGGATATATTAGGGTTAGCTGAAATAATGCTGTTTTTGTCCTGATCATAGATGGTAGACTGGTTAAATCCTCCAGCGCCGACACTTGTAGCATAGGCAGCAGATCCCATTCCCACCCTTGACCAAGAAGCTCTTAATTTTCCAAATGAGAAAGCTTCAGGAAGTTTATCACGAAAGGTATCTGTAAATACCCATGAGGCATTGGCAGATGGGTAGAAAACAGAATAATTATTTGTTCCTGCTGTTATCCATGTTGGATATAGTAATGACGAATTCCAATCATTTCTAGCAGACATTTCTAAGAATAGCTGATTTTTATACGCCAAGTTCAAAACTGCAAATACACCAAGAACTTTATAATTTCCTTTTGTATAGTTATAAGTTGGATAAATGGTATTGACAGAATTGGAGAAAGCAAATAGACCTGGAACGACTAATCCGCCATTTGTATTTTTACCCCAATTTTCATTAGCGCCATTACCGTACATTTCTGATGCTACCTTTAAGTTGGTCGTTAAATCTCCATTTAAGAAATCTTTACTGCCATCGAGCATAAATAAGAAGTTATAATTATTACGTCTACTACCATTGACCGCGTAATATCCACCATTTCCTAGGTACGGACCTGCACCATATTGTTTATTTGTTGTTAAGGTATTATAGGTCGTGTAATTGGCTTGAGCAGAAGCACGGATATTTTCTGTTATTTGTGCGCGCAGAGCTACATTTCCGAAGATGCTTTCTTCATCTCTTACTTCATTATAATAATCCAGACGATGCAAGAAATTGGCTAATGTTCCATAAACAGATTGCGATTTTACAGCATTTGTAACCGGGTCCCGATATTGTTTATAAAAGCTTGCTAAATCTAAACTTCTGGGCATGTAATAGGTTGTTAACAAACCTAAATTTTGTCCCTCTCGATAAAATCCCTGATCGTAAGCATTTTCTGCTGCAGATTTTGCATAGTTAATGCCAAAATCTACCGAAAATATATCGTTGATCTTTCCACTGGACTTTAAACTTAAAGCATCTCTTTTAAATGAATTATTTTTTAAAACGCCTTTGTTGTCCGTATGGGAATATGATATTCTGAAAACAGCTCTTTCATTGCCACCGTTGATAGCAAAATTCGTATTTGAATAATGGCCGTCCTGATACAAAGCTTTCCAATTATCTTTGTGTGGCG
>DAIQRP010000154.1:0-406 GCA_036786125.1 Sphingobacterium sp. | reverse complement strand
ATAATACTGGTCGACGAGCTGTCCTTCCATAGCTGGACCAAAATTTGAAGTCGACGTACTCGGATTGCCTGAAGGTAGAAAGTTTCCTTCATAACCATTACCGACGCTACCTGCTCCAAACACATTCTGTAACTTCACATGCGGTGCATAAATTTTCTGGATCTGATAGTTTTGAGAAAAATCTATTCCTAATCCTTTTCGTGCCATTCCTCCTTTAGATGTGATTACAACGGCTCCGTTTGCACCTCGAGATCCATATAATGCTGTGGCGGCGGCACCTTTTAGAATGCCAATGCTTTCGTAATCGTCCGGATTTAAGTTTTTTAATTGTGAACCCCAGTCTTTTCCTCCATAGGTATCTGTAATGTTGTTTTCCATAACAATGCCATCGACAACAAAAATAGGA
>DAIQRP010000153.1:0-6312 GCA_036786125.1 Sphingobacterium sp. | reverse complement strand
ACTGCAAAGGTAGGAATCTTTTTTAAACTTCCAAACTTTATTTGAAAAAAGTTTGATTGGGTTATTTAAAGATTGTTTTTCAAACATATCAGAAAGAAATACCTACGCACTAAATTCTCTCTCTTTCTACTTTTCTGATATGCCGTTCCTCCCTTGCGGAGTGGTGCAAAGATAGGATGTTTTTATCTTACGATGCAAGTAGTTTTTAGATATTTGTTGTAAGTCGCTATAAACTTGAGGAATAAAAATACGAATAGGAAGAATTGGGCTGGTTTTGGAAGGTTTTGGAAGGTTTTGGAAGGTTTTGGAAGGTTTTGACTGCCGTTCGACTAGGTTTTGATTGGTCTTGGATGGGGTTTGGTTTGGGCTTGACTGGGGTTCGGCTAAATTTAGAATAGCCTGAAATAGGGTTCGGCTAGGTATGACTAGATTTAGGAAATGGTTTTAAATGGGCTGGGCTAAGTTGGACTAGGTGATGAATAGTCTGGAATAAGATTCTGCTAGGTATGACTAGATTTAGGAAATGGTTTTAAATGGGCTAGCTAAGTTGGACTAGGCGATGAATAGGCGGAAATAGGGATCTGTCAAGTTTGACTAGGTTAAAAAAACGATTTTACCTAGGTTTAGACCATGGGATATGCGTCATGGAATAAACTTTCTATAATTAGTGTATATAATAATAAAAATTCCTTCTTACTTAAAAGAAGGAATTCCTGTAATATCGTTTCCGGTAATCAGCAGATGAATATCATGTGTCCCTTCATAGGTAATCACAGATTCCAGATTCATCATCTCCAACAATGCCCATGGCTCCTAAAATCTGCCTAGCTTCCCGCGCGACAGTTAAAGCCATCTGCACATTATTACGTTTGGCCATAGATATCTGCTCGGGTCTGGCTTTATTTTCATTTTTCAGCAGGGCTAATCGCCAAGATAGCAACTGGGCTTTCGTAATTTCTGTAATCATTTCGGCCAATTTTTTCTGTTGTAATTGAAACGAAGCAATAGGTCGACCAAACTGCTCTCGCTCCAAAGCATAATTTAATGCCGTCCTATAACAATCTATCGCCGCTCCTATTGCACCCCAAGAAATACCATATCGCGCCGAATTCAAACAGGAAAAAGGTCCACGCATACTATTTACCCCTGGCAATAGGTGGGATTGCGGAATAAAAACATCCTCGAAAACTAACTCTCCGGTCTTCGAAGCCCTTAATGACCATTTATTACCGGTTTCGGGTGTAGAAAAACCTCGCATATTACGCTCCACGATTACACCTCGAATCTTCCTTTCCTCATCTCGCGCCCAAACGATAGCGATATCCGCAATAGGAGCATTTGTAATCCACATCTTCGCCCCATTTAAAATATATCCTCCTTCAACCTTCTGAAGTCTTGTTTCCATACCTGAAGGATCGGATCCATGCCCCGGCTCTGTCAGACCAAAACATCCAATAGTCGTTCCCGCAGCCAAACCAGGTAGA
Source organism: Sphingobacterium sp. (assembly GCA_036786125.1). Classification (GTDB taxonomy): domain Bacteria; phylum Bacteroidota; class Bacteroidia; order Sphingobacteriales; family Sphingobacteriaceae; genus Sphingobacterium. The sequence goes on along the minus strand of DAIQRP010000153.1, from coordinate 4,828 downwards.
TATTTCTGCCGCTGCTCTTCAGAACCAAAGGTATATATAGGATACATCACCAAAGAAGATTGTACTGAAGCGGCAGAGCGTATCGCAGAATCCCCTGCCTCCAGCTCTTGCATAATCAGACCATAAGCCATTTGATCTAAACCCGCTCCCCCATATTCAGATGGAATATACGGACCCAAAGCGCCCAAAGCACCTAACTTAGGCATTAGGCCCGGTATATCCATATGATCTTGCGCAGCAAAATCTATTATAGGAACTATTTCTTCTTGAACAAATTGACGTACCGATTGTTGAATAAGGAGATGCTCCTCACTGAGCAGCTCTTCCATATTAAAATAATCTACGCTAGATTTCATAATGAATAGATATAATTGTATAAGTTAAAAATACAATAGTTTATTCGATAAAAAGAATAAATATTAGATTTTTATTCGAATATTTATTTCTCAGACAAATAAAAATTCATTAAATTTAGCATATTAACGAATTAACCCTATTATGACAAAAGCTGAATTACAAAAACTTCATCTCGTGGAGCTCAACCCCGGATGTAGTACTGGACAAGATTGGTTTGCTCAGGGACAGATGATCACTTCACATTCTCCTACCGACGGGCATGTGATTGCACAGGTAAAAATGGGAAATGAAGCCGATTACGAATATATTATCGCTAAAGCATCCAAGGCCTTTTTATCATGGCGCTCCACTCCCGCTCCTAAGCGCGGGGAAATCATTAGGCAATTTGGCAATAAATTACGTACCTATAAATCAACATTAGGCAAACTTGTCTCTTATGAGATGGGCAAATCTTTGCAAGAAGGGCTTGGTGAAGTGCAGGAGATGATCGATATCTGCGATTTTGCAGTAGGACTTTCCAGACAACTTTATGGAAATACCATACATTCCGAAAGACCAAGCCACCGCATGTATGATCAATATCATCCTTTAGGAATTGTAGGCGTAATTACAGCATTTAATTTTCCCGTTGCTGTATGGGCATGGAATACAGCCTTAGCCTTAGTATGTGGCAATGTGGTGATTTGGAAGCCTAGTGAAAAAACACCTTTATGTGCTGTAGCCTGTCAACAGTTACTCAATGAAGTACTTCAGGAAAATGAAATTCCAGAAGGAATATCTAATTTAATCGTTGGAGACGCTGAAATTGGGAAATGGATGGCACAAGATAAACGCATTCCTTTAATATCAGCTACCGGATCTACTCAAATGGGCAGAAAAGTTGCTGTAGCAGTAGCCGAGCGCTTAGGCAAGTCCCTATTGGAATTAGGAGGGAATAATGCCATTATCATTAGCCCTTCGGCAGATTTAAAGATGACCATCTTAGCCGCCGTCTTCGGAGCTGTAGGTACCGCCGGACAACGATGTACCTCTACCCGTAGATTAATAATACATGAAAGCATTTACGAAGAGGTAAAAGTAGCCTTAAAAAAGGCTTATACTCAACTCAAAATAGGTAATCCCTTAGATCCTAAAAATCATATCGGCCCCTTAATTGATGCCGCAGCTGTAGAAAACTATTTGCAGGCTTTAAAAGAAATTAAGGAACAAGGAGGAACTTTCCTCATCGAAGGAGAAAAACTTCAACATCAGGAAACCAACTTCTATGTGCAACCTGCTATTGCTGAAGTCGAAAATCATTATCCAATTGTTCAAAAAGAAACCTTTGCTCCTATTTTATACCTGATCAAATATAGCGGAGATATACAGCAGGCCATTGAACTTCAAAATGCCGTCGACCAAGGTCTTTCCTCAGCTATAATGACCAGCAATCTACGTGAGGCAGAGCTCTTTCTTTCTGCTACAGGATCGGATTGCGGTATTGCCAATGTAAATATTGGTACTTCAGGAGCTGAAATTGGAGGTGCCTTTGGTGGAGAGAAAGATACGGGTGGAGGCCGAGAGTCAGGTTCCGACGCTTGGAAGATCTATATGCGCAGACAGACGAATACCATTAATTATTCTACAGAGCTGCCTTTAGCTCAGGGAATAAAATTTGACATCTAAACAAGACAGCAATGAAAAATGTACACGACATATTAAATAAACATATATTGGCCGATGGATTTCCTTTAGTAATGGATATGGACAAATCGCATGGTTCCTATATTGTCGACCAAAATGGAGATCAATACCTGGATCTTTTTAGCATGTTCGCCTCTGTAGCGATCGGCTATAATCATCCCTATCTAGTTCAACAAAAGGATTATCTTGGGAAAATGGCGATTAACAAACCCGCACTATCAGATATCTATGCCGAAGCATTTGCCGACTTTATGGAAACTTTCGAGCAGGTAGCGATGCCTCGGGAATTACAATATGCTTATTTTGTATCCGGGGGAACACTCGCAGTAGAAAATGCGCTAAAGGCGGCTTTCGACTGGAAAACTAGAAAAAACATAAGTTCTGGAATCGATCAGGAAGCGGGACGTGTGATTCACTTTAAAGAAGCATTCCACGGTCGCTCGGGCTATACACTTAGCTTGACAAATACTTCTGACCCGAGGAAATATATGTATTTCCCCAAATTTGACTGGCCTAGAATTACAAATCCCAAATTGACTTTTCCTTTGAGTCCAGATTCCCTAGAACAGACCATTAATCAGGAAAAAGTCGCTCTTCAAGAGATTGAAGATGCGCTACAAAAGTATCCTCATGAAATTGCCTGTATCATTATTGAGCCTATTCAAGCCGAAGGTGGAGATAATCATTTTAGAAAGGAATTTCTGCAAGCCCTACGTGATATCTGCGACAGCCAGGAGATTCTCCTGATTTTCGATGAAGTACAAACAGGTATTGGACTGACTGGAAGCATGTGGGCCTTTGAAAAAATTGGAGTATGCCCAGATATAATCGCTTTTGGAAAGAAAACTCAAGTTTGTGGTATCCTGGCCAATAAAGAGAAGATGAATCAGGTGGAAAAGAATGTCTTTCGGGAATCTTCCCGTATTAACTCCACCTTTGGTGGAAACTTTATCGATATGATCCGTTTTAAATTTATTCTCGAGGTCATTCGAGATGAGCGGCTGGTGGAGAAAGTCGATCATTTAGGAAGTTATATCATGCATAAATTAGAGGATCTAAAAAAACGCTATGATCAAATCTCTAATATCCGCGGCTTAGGGTTATTTATTGCTTTTGATTTTGAAAATACCGATCAACGGAATGAATTTATACAGCAAGCCTATGCGAACAAACTTATACTACTAGGATGTGGCGATCATTCCGTCCGCTTCCGTCCGCATCTAAATATTAAAATCGAGGAGATAGACGAAGCTTTTGAACGCATAGAAAAATCATTAAGTCGCTAATTATCAAAAGATATTTTATATGATTTGCTTATAAAGCAGCAACAATTATTAATAAAGTATCAATACATAAAACCTCCATAATTATAAAATAAAAAGAGCGATTGATTATGTCAATCGCTCTTTTTGTATATGCCGAGCATAGGATATTCTTAATTCAAGGGTAAATCAATATGTGATTTAGGAATATAGTTACCTTCTTCATCCTGGATAAAACTCATCGGGAAGTCGGGATTTTTAATAATTTCGAACAATAGAAATCCCCAAGGTTTCCAAAAATTCTCGAGCACTTGCCCATAGGTTTTCACTGTCCAAAAATCAAATATGGGCTTCATGCTCATATCCGCTAAAGGCATGGGTTCTACATATAACATCTTTGGCGTAGGCAGATAGGTATATTCTGGAAGACGGTTAAATAAATAAGCGGAATAGAAATATCGAGCACAGATTTCCTCAAACTGCACCGGGTGCAATTGCTGCTCTCCTATTTGAGCTAAAATATCCTCGTGGTAGATATTATTGGTCGCATTATCCTGAAGGCATGCGATAATACCGAAATTATTCATCCGTAATGAAAATACCAGCGTATTTATCTCATCTCTATAGTTAAATGTTTCTGGAGCATTTTCTACAGGAAAAACTTTTAGGGAAAATGGTAATGCTCCCTCAAATTCCATCGGTATTAATACCGACTGCAGCATCGCATGTAGATTTCTAAATTTCTGAACTAAAGCCTGAGAAAAATTAATCTCCTCCCCATTTAAAGCCTGTTGTCTTATTCCTGCTTGAATTTCATTAAAAACTACGCCATATACTATTTTCACCATCCATTGAAAGAGCGTAATCGGCGGCAATGCTTTTACCGCATCGTAACCCTCCGCAAAGGCACGTTCTACTGCGGATTCCATCTGCTCCAATGCTAAAGCCGCATCTGTAGAGCAGGGCAGTTTTAAACTTTTATAGGTAACTATATTTTCATCCAACATTTTGAAGGGTTGTTCCTCCAATTTGAAGGCTTGCATCATCCATACGGGAAACACTTGAATCTGTTCATCCCTAGATTGCAGGGGTTCTCCAGTTAAAAAACAAGTTTCATTATCGAATTTAAATGTTTTAAACGGATTATATAAAGTGGTAATTGCAGACATAATATTAAATAAAAGACAAAACTACTGGATTTTTTAAGGACTGGACTTCCATCTCCATATTATTACGCAATATTGACTTTAAAGTTCTCAAAGACCAAAGTTCCATCAACCAGACTTCCATTTTTATCTTTTAATCCTTTTAAAGGGCCAAGTTTTCCTTTTTCCATGAGTTCTTTAAATTGTTTCTCATCCAGATGTACGCCTGAGAGTGTTCGCCAGATTTTAAAATCACAACCTCGAGCATAATGATCACATTGCGCAATCTTCTCATATAATACCATCTTTCCGGGAGCACATTTCGGACACTTAATTTTAACCGTCTGTTTAGGAAGAGCGACTTCAGCAGGCGCCATATTA
>DAIQRP010000152.1:2902-6320 GCA_036786125.1 Sphingobacterium sp. | reverse complement strand
TCTAAGCGATATTGTGGAATTTAAAAAACGTCCCGACTGTCGTGTCCTTATTGTGGCTAATGAAGATTCCGAGCAGATTGACCTGACAGATATTCCATTTATATTTCATTTTGATCTTCCTGAAAATAAAGACTTATTTATTCAGCGCGTGGTAAAAACGACTGAAGATGATGTACTTTCCTTTACTTTTGCTACCGATTTAGAGTTACCTGATGTTAAGCGCATCGAGCAACAAATAGGTGAAAAAATGCAAATTATGGACCTTCCGGACAGTTTGGTGATTTATGATCCCAAAAAGGCAGGTAAGAATAGCGATCAAAAAGAAGCCTATGATGAAACTCGAGGTGGCGCATTTCATCCTAAAAAAGCAAGTAATGCAAAAACCTATAATATCGGCGCTGGTAAAAAAGCGAAGTTAACGATGAAAAATAAAAAAGGTTAATGATATAACTATACCAAACAGGCCAATCGATAATCGATTGGCCTGTTTTTATTTAATTACTTTTCCTTTATCTGTCATGAGGATCCCTTTATAGTCGGGGAAGCGTTTTAAGAGCTGTAATCCTTGCTTTAAGCCCAATACCATAATGGACGTGCTTAGAGCATTTGCAAATTCTGCCTGCGGTCCATATATCGTGACACTGCTTAACCCCGTAGCTGGGAGACCTGTTATGGGATTGATAATATGGGCATAATGAACCCCATCGATCTCGGCATACTTCGCATAACTTCCCGAAGTAGCTACTGCCTCCTCTTTAAGCTTTAGAATACGAACGATACGATGATTTTTAAACGGATTATTTATGCCTACAGCCCAAGGACGACCATCTACTTGTGTACCCCAGGTAGCGAGATCACCGGAAGCATTGACAATGCCTGCAGAGACTCCTTGAGCCTGTAGAAAAGCACGACCTCGATCAGCAGCATAGCCCTTTCCTATCGAGCCAAAGCCAATTTTCATGCCTTTTCTTTTCAGGAAAATAGTTGACTGCTGCTGATCCAAAATAATATCTTTATAATTCACTTTTTCTACAGACTTTTGGATAGCTTCGGCAGTAGGCATGCTCGTCATCGTTCCATCGAATTTCCATATCTGATCCATAGCGGCTATACTAATATCAAAAGCGCCATTTGACATCTCACTGTATTGAATCGCTCTTCTGGTCAATTCAAAAACCTCTGCATCGACCTGAACAGGACGAATACCGGCATTTCTATTGACCTCAGATATCTGCGTATGCGGTCTCCATTCAGAGAATAGATCTTCAATTCTACTAATCTCTTCGACAGCTTGATCTATATATCTGGCGCATACTATTTTCCATAAAATATCTAATAACAGTCCGTAAGTACCTGATTTTTGTTCTTAAAATACGCGATAGAATGGCATTCATTCGCTTTTAGAATTTCATCTAATACAAGTTCCACATCCTGTTGCATACGCAGGGAGCCACAAATCATAATGACGCCCGATTGTTGAAAGAGCTTGACAAAATAAGCTGCATCTTGACGAATTAAATCCATAACATACTGTCTATTCTCCTCTCTAGAGAACGCTAATTTCATGGACTTCAGCTGACCTAAAGCCTGCTGATCTTTTGAAAACTTCAGATATTTCTCCGTCAGGCCATTATGTTTCCTAAAACCTGCATACAGCTGAATAGGCACTTGCTGCTTATTCGACATAATCATGCCTAAAAAAGGAGCAATACCAGTTCCATTGGCAATCATAGCTACCTGCTTCACTTTTTTGGGAAAGTGGAAATGAGGATTTTCAAGAATACGGCCTGAAATAAGTTCATTTTCCTGAAGGTTATCTAAAAATCCGGAACCTAATCCATGAGGATGAAGTTTTACCATCAATTGCAGTTTTCCAGCATATGCAGAAACGGAATATAACCGTTCTCTATGATCTTGCGCAGGATAGATCGCGAGCAGATCTCCGGACTCAAATTTGATCTTAGAGTTCGGTTTAAGAATAACTTTAAATGTGGAATTATCCGTTGTGGTCTGCGTTTTTTCAAGCACTTTAAACTGCTGAAGTTTAGGCGGCTTCTCCTGATACAAAGAAGGAGCCGATGCTAAAGCATATAATGACTTCTCCGTCCAATCTTGTACCCAAAGGATAAATTCTTCAATAGAGCGGTCATTTACACAGTACAGTTCTGTAAAACGCTTCGTCCACAGCTCTCGGTTCAGCAAGTCATCTACCTGTATGGCATATCCACAATACGCTTCATAGGCTTTAGAACCAAATCCTACAACAGAAAAGTGGACCTGCTGCTGTTGCGGAAATTGCTGAAGCAGGGATTCAAAATTTAAAGCATTGCTGGGCGCATTACCTAAACCAAAAGTAGAGGTAAAAACGATCATATGCGCTGCTTTAGGATAAGTTCCATACTGATTCATTGTACATAAAAAGGACTTCTGCCCATCGGCTAATAGCTGTTTATGTATTTGATTGGCAAAAAACAGGGTGCTCCCATTTTCAGAACCTACTAAAAGGATAATTTCGGCTTCCGTAGAGTTAAACTTATTTCTAATTTTAACACGGGTACGTTTCCAGGTAATTACAAATCCGGAATAGATAAAGAATAGAATATTTAAGGAAGCTAAACCAAGAACGATAGCCAATAATATATGACTTCTTCCAGTATGTAAGTCTAAGGAAATTTGTTGGGCAAGAATGGTAAATGGATACAATACCTCTTGCTTTAGTTCACCATTAATCTGATTCACCAAAAGTTCGCGACCTTTTAATTTAACGATAAAAAATTCATCTGGATCATCTTCCATAAAAGGAAATTCAATCTTCTGAACATCCGCTAATTTGGTCTGTTGAAAGATTGCAAATTCCTCCATTTCTATAGCTTCCTTTTCTTGAAGTTCAGCTGCAAATTCTATTTCTTGATTTTCTTTAGGCAATAGATTCATGCCGTCCATACTGAGGTATGTACCTGTTAAAGAAAGCAGTAAAATCGGTATTAAAAAAATCCTTCCACTCACCACATGAAAATACTGAGCTAAAAAATCCCGATTAATCTGATCAAAGAAATGTCTGATCCCCTGCTGTCTTTTAATAATTAAGACTATACCTGAGCAGGTGATTAGAAATAGAATAAAAGAGGTTAGGCCAATAATAATACGTCCAGTATCTTTTAAAAATAAGGAACGATGTAAGGCCGTAATCCATTGGATAAATTGACTTTTCGGTTTTAACTCTCCAAGAATAGAACCATCGTGGGGATTGATATAGGCTTTGACCGATTCACCTTGTTCGTCTATGGCTTCTATGCTGACGAACTTATTGTGGTCGACATTTAATTCCAGTATTTCTGGATATACCTTGCGCAGAGCCGGTATGGTCTGCGCAAGGGTTAAAGAGTCAAAATTTTCAACTTGGTAGTTCGGAGTTTTT
>DAIQRP010000152.1:0-2892 GCA_036786125.1 Sphingobacterium sp. | reverse complement strand
TCAGCTACTGCATCATATGCAAGGATTACTCCGGTAACACTGAGGATCAGCAAAAATACGGAGGAGACTATGGCTAGAGCCAAATGCCCAAACCTCCAAATGGATAAAGTCATTCTCCTTATTGTACTTTAGATAATTTGATATTACGAATATATCCTTTTCCATCAGCCTTTGCTGCCAGGCCTTCCGTTGTTAAAGGGATTTCTACATCTGTAGTAAAATACTTCTGCTCTTCTACTGCAGATTCAAAACGTAACTTATATCCTTTATTAAGTTTAGACTGATCAATTTCTAACATGCGCATCGCCCGGTCTCCGCCTCCAATGGAAGCTCCGGTAACAGCATTGAGCTTTTCTTTTGATTTATTTTGGAATTTATACCATTCTTTCAAGGTATTATACCATTGCTTATCTGTACCTAATACCGAAAGCGTCTTTTCATATCCTCCCGTTGGATTAATAAGGGAAATAACTACATAGGCTGCTTTTCCTTCATATCCAATCATTTGAATAGCACATTTATATTTACTTGTTTGCGCTTGCGCTTGGCCAGCAAAAAAAGTACCTAGAAAGATGAAAATTCCAATTTTAAAAAATGTCTTCATGTTATTATTTTAGGAAATCTACAGATATATTATTTTTCGTTAAAAAGTCATTTTCGCTAGCTAAATCATAGGCTGTCTCGTCAAATTCTGTCTTTAAGTCCTTTTTAGCTCCTAAGGAAACTAAGGTTTTTAATATAGCATCATCTTTAGCGATTAAGGCTGCTCTATGTAGAGCTGTAACTCCCTCAGAATCTTGCGCATTGATATCCGCTCCTAAGTCGGCCGCTTTTTTAATTAAATCCACATTTTCTTTAGCAACAGCAAAATGTAATAAGGTCGAGCCATTTTTTTGAGCTGCAGTTACATTTAAACCTGCATTTTTCAATAAGCTTAACTTATCTTCAAAATCACTATTAGCCTGAGCATTATTAGCACGGAAAGAATTAAACCAATAGAAAGCTAAGTTATTACCGTCTTTATTTAAGACTTGAATATCTGCTCCATTTTTTAATAATAGGGCTACCACTTCTGGAGCACCAGTAGCTACGGCTCTAGAAAGTGCGGACTCTCCGTTTTCATTAACCGCATTAATATTATTCGCTTTATTTAATAAGAGCTGAACTAAGCTTACATCTCTACCTGCTGCAGCTCCCATAAGTGCGGTATTTCCTTCCTGATCGGCTTGACCTACATCCACTCCTTTATCCAAGAAATATTGTACTATTTCCGCTTGAGGTCTACGCATTAAAGCCTGAACGATATTCGCTCCATCTTTACTTTTAGCTTTAGGATTTAAATGTAAGGTTTCTACTAAAAACTGATAGGTTTCTAAACCATTGGATTTACCTCTAGATCCGATAGTAGCAAAAAATAAGGCCTGATCTGTAGGTTTTACTCCTCTACTGATTAATTGCTCAATAATTGCTGTATTGCCTAATTTAACTGAATAATCTGCTACCGTACGGCCGAAATCATCTTTATCATGTATAGATAGCCCTTTGGTAACAAAATAATCTGTCAGCGCCAAATCAGCATCATGTGGAGCGACTAACATCATTAAGGTTGCTCCATTTTCATATTTTTTCTTCGGATCTACACCAGCTTTAAATAAAGCATCATAAATCTGCGTATTTAAATTACCTGCAGATGCTGCATAGGAAGCTGTAGTCTCTCCGTGGCTATCTTGATAGTTCACATCCGAGCCTTTTGCTAATAGGTAATTCACTAATTCTAAATTCCCTGATGCTGCAGCCCATTGTAAATAAATACGACTATGGTGCGTTTTTTTATCTACACTATTTCCTTCTTGTTCTATTAAGAATTTAATGACCTCATTAGGCGCCTTATTATTAATGGCCATAGTAACTGGATCAAATGAAGCTGCATTCGGCTGAGAAGGACTATTTCCTTTTGCGATTTCAGCTTGCACTGAAGCAATATTTGGACTTGCTTTCCAAAAGTCACCGCCCATTAAAGTGTTGTTTTGCGCATTTGCATAAACTGCAGATAGTAAAAATGCACCTAATAAGAATCTTTTCATAATAGAACTATACTATTTATAATTAATCTAAATAAATTCAAATGTAATAAAAATTCAATAATTATGAAACTTATTTTCGCTATTTTTTCATAAAATCTCATAATAAACTTCGTTTTTAGCGCTAAAAACTAAAGAATATGGAAAAAAATAACATATATTAAGCCGTATATAAGGTCGTATACTAAACTCGAGGTTCTGGAAATAAATAGTAAAATTAAAAGTAGCGAAATCAAACTTCATTTCGTTATCCTAAAAACCAATTCATTAAACGCAATTTATCACATGATGAAATTATTTAGTTATATAATGGCTATAGTATTTCTTTCGGCCTGTGCGAAGGAAAAAGACAATACTGAAATTATAGTAGAACCCCCATTTCCGTATGAGGTTACTGTAGATAGTATACTTTCAGGTTCTCAGTATAATATGAATATTGGAGATTCTCCTGAGCAGACCTATACGCATCTCCAAGCCTATTCCAAAGCCCAAAAACATACGCCCTATCTATCCATGTATAGATCGAATGCTCAACAGCTGGCAGAATTGAAAGATAGAATTCCATTATATTGGTCCCTATATTTAGATAGTCAACCCAGTTCTCCCTCCTCACCCAGAATTTATTTTGAAAATAATAAAGTAAAGGCCATTTATTTTAGAGATGGCAAGAGAATTAGTTCTTGGCCCATAAATGGTACCTATAGAATTACCGAAGGAGATGCATTAACAACGATTTATGATAAGCTTGTTAAAATTAGTCAGGACAAAAAATATTCAAATTTATTTCAATATTTGGGACTATTTGAAAAGA
>DAIQRP010000151.1:4688-6515 GCA_036786125.1 Sphingobacterium sp. | reverse complement strand
CACCTCTCCGTTTGTGTAGCACAAAGATAATGCATTTATTGAATCTCACAAATAGAAAAAATCATTTCCGTGCTTACTAGCTCAATTACAACGAAATAAAATAAACATTTACTAAAAAATATCAATACATTTATATTAAAATCAGTTATCCTAATCCATGAAGAAAATATTAGCTATAGATGGTGGTGGTATCCGCGGCATTATTCCAGGGATGGTTCTCGTATCTTTAGAGGAAAAAATACAACGAAAAACCAATAATCCAGCGGCTAAACTGGGAGAATATTTTGACTTTTTAGCTGGAACAAGTACTGGAGGAATTCTTACCGCCCTCTTATTATATCCTGATGAAAATGATGCTAGTAAACCGAAATATACAGCGCGTGAGGCATTAGATATTTATATAGACCATGGTACAGAAATATTTACCGCTTCTAAATGGAGAAGGTTTTTAGGTGGTTTTGGCTTAGTTTCTGAACTTTATTCGGCACATATTTTAGAGGACATCCTAAACGACTATTTTAAGGATACCAAATTAAGTCAGTTGATAAAACCCTGTATTATTACTGCTTATAATATAGAATTACGAAAAAATCACTTTTTCCGTCAGCAAAAAGCAATTACCCATGGTACTATCCGAGACTTCTACCTCAAAGATGTATGTAGAGCTACATCAGCGGCTCCCACCTTTTTCTCTGTTGCAGAAATTTTTTCTTTGAGTAAGACCAGATATCCCCTGATTGATGGAGGTGTTTTTGCGCAGAACCCTTCCCTATGTGCGGTACTTGAAGTGATCAAAGCCTATGAACAACTAAATATTAATGATTTATTTATGGTATCCTTAGGTACAGGAGTAAATAAAACAGCATATAATTACGAGCACTTTAAGAAGAAACTTGCTTTACAGATCGGCCCTTCTCTAGTAGATATTATGACTTCGGCTTCTGGAGAGAGTACGGAATACTTTATCCGACAATTATTTAGAAGTAATCGGAAGTCGGCCAACTACTTTCGTATTGAACCTCAGAATTTAGGCAGTATCGATGCCCGCATGGATGCGGCCACAAAAAACAATATCCAAAAGCTTATCTCGCTCGCAGACAAGCTGATAAGTGATAATGAAAAACAATTGGATTTTATCGTCGAAAAAATCACTAATGACCAGCATTCAAAAAATCATAAAAATCCCTGGAGTTTTTTGATGAATAGGATGTAAAAGTTTACATTTACGCAAATTATAAAATAAAACATGGCTTTAAATTACGTTTGGGTCGCATTTTTCCTAATCACCTTTCTTGTTGCAATCATCAAACTGGTCTTTTTCGGAGATGTCGAAGTTTTTCAAAATATTGTGAACTCCATATTTGATAGTGCCAAAAATGGGGCGGAGATCTCCATTGGCTTAGTCGGTGTGATGACCTTCGCATTAGGGATTATGAAAATTGGGGAAAAAGGAGGAATGATTAATATATTCGCCAAAATTGTAGGTCCCTTTTTTAATAAATTATTTCCTGAAATTCCTAAAAATCATCCTGCTTTTGGTTCTATTTTAATGAACTTTTCTGCCAATGCATTAGGCTTAGACAATGCGGCTACTCCATTGGGCTTAAAAGCGATGAAAGAATTACAGGAGTTAAACCCCAATAAGGATACAGCTTCCAATGCACAGATTATGTTTATTGTGTTGAATGCATCAAGTCTAACCTTATTACCGATTTCCATTATGGCCTACCGGAAAGAGGCTGGAGCTACAGATCCTTCCGATGTATTCTTACCGATATTACTAGCAACCTTCTTCTCGACCTTAGTAGCCTTAATTTTAGTCGCGAT
>DAIQRP010000151.1:2145-4678 GCA_036786125.1 Sphingobacterium sp. | reverse complement strand
ATCAAAAGATAAATTTCTTTAATAAAGTCATTTTAGCTTATCTGGGAGGGCTGACTCTTTTTGTTGGCGGAATGTTATACTATTTCTCTACCTTAGATCAAGAGTATATTTCTGTAATCTCCAAAGTAGCAGGCAATGTATTGCTATTTGGATTATTTACATCTTTTATCGGTTTAGCTTTAATCCGAAAAGTCAATGTCTATGACTCCTTTATTGAAGGGGCTAAAGAAGGCTTTGATGTGGCGATTAAAATTATTCCCTATCTCGTGGCTATGTTAGTTGGAATTGCTGTATTTCGTGCATCAGGAACCATGGATTATATTGTTCAAGGAATCTCCAATGCTGTCGCCTTCTGCGGTTTAGACACATCCTTTGTAGATGCTCTTCCAGTAGCCTTTATGAAGCCTTTAAGTGGATCTGGAGCGCGTGGATTAATGGTAGACTTAATGCATGCTAAGGGGCCTATGGATTTTGCTTCTCGCGTGGCCTGTGTAATTCAAGGGTCTACAGAAACCACATTCTATGTTTTAGCCGTTTATTTCGGCTCTGTCGCTATTAAAAAGACAAGACATGCACTACCTTGTGCGCTATTGGCGGAATTAGCCGGCGTATTAGCTGCAATCTTTATCTCGTATATGTTCTTCAAATAAAAATGAATCTAATGTCAAAAACTATAGCTTTAATTGCTCACGACGGAAAAAAAGCCGATATGGTAGCCTTTGTAAAAGATCATATAGAATTTCTTACAAAAGCGAATTTAATCGCTACAGGAACTACCGGAACCTATGTTAAACAAACCGGTCTTCAAGTAGAATTAAAACTTTCAGGACCTATGGGGGGAGATGCTCAGATTGCTGCATTAGCTGCTGAAGGAAAAGTAGATGGCATCATATTTTTTAGAGATCCTTTGGGCAAACATGCACATGAACCCGATATTCAGATGCTTATGCGTGTCTGCGATCTATACAATGTGCCTTTAGCCACCAATCCCGCAACCGGAAGCCTGATTATTGAAGGTCTTTTGGAAGACGAAATCTAAAATAACATCTCCCAATATCTCTGATTTAGGGGTATTGGGAGCTATTCAAATTCAATAGCTTAGCCCTCTTTTTCTAGGTAGATATAATGTTCTTACTAAATAAAACTTATATTTTTTATTTAGTATCTTTATTAAGATATTATATTTGCAGGCACATTAAAGAAAAACGTAATGCCAACGCAACAACTTACATCCATTGATTCCCCATTTCGTCAGATAAAAAGAGAGGAATGGAAAAATTTAAATGGAAATTTTGCACATAGCATAGCATCCTCCGATTTGGAGACGCTAAACGCATTAAATGAACCTTTAACCATGCAGGAGATTGAGGAAGTATACCTTCCCTTAAGTCACCTTTTGGATATTCATATCCAACAATATCACCAACTACATAGCCAGACTAATGGCTTCTTTGAAAAGAAAGAACAAAAATTACCTTTTATTATTGGAATTGCAGGTTCTGTTGCCGTAGGAAAAAGTACGACAGCACGTGTATTACAACGTGTATTAAGTCTTTTACCGACCAAACCTCAGGTGGACTTAGTAACTACCGATGGGTTCCTCTACCCCAATAAGACTTTAATTGAAAAAGGAATTTTAAACCGCAAGGGATTTCCAGAGAGCTACGATGCCAAAAGACTGTTAAACTTTCTTTCAGCAGTAAAATCAGGAGCTAACCATATTCAATTCCCCGTATACTCCCACTTGGTATATGATGTGCTCCCGGACGATCAGCAGCAGGTAATTAATGAGCCTGATATCTTAATCGTTGAAGGAATCAATGTATTGCAGGTGAATTCTCAACGTCCTAGAAAAGGACATTCTGTATTCGTCTCCGACTTTTTCGATTTTTCGATATATGTACATGCTTCGGAAAAAAATCTTGTGGAATGGTACGTCGACCGTTTTGAGTCCTTACGAGCTACAGCCTTCCAAGATCCGCAGTCCTACTTTCACCGCTATGCACATATGAATAAGGAGGAATCTGTCGCTATGGCAGTAAATATCTGGAATGAGATTAATAAACCTAATCTATTACAAAATATCCTACCTACACGATACCGTGCAGACCTGATTTTAGAAAAAGGTTCTCACCATTTCGTAAAAACGATAAAAGTTAGAAAAATTTAATTTATTGGCTAGCTATTTAGCTTTGTAATAGCGTCGCTTTTTGGGATTGCTGTAAGACGGCACCTAAAACTTCGGCCTCTACCCTTTTATGTTCTTTATTAGCCGATGATTTGGTCGATACAGTAAGTTTATATTTTATATAATCCTTTCCTATAGAGCCGACCTTAAGTCCAAAAGAATCATCCCAAATAACATCTGGGTTATGCTGTAGCCCCTCTTTAATAGCTCTACCTAATTCAGGTAAGGTTAAGCTCGTCGATAAAGGCAATTCAAAAGCCACCAATAATTTGTTCGTCTTTTGGGATGACTTATTAACCAATGTCGTCGTAAATACCAGGTTGTTCGGTACCAACACGGCATCAT
>DAIQRP010000151.1:0-2135 GCA_036786125.1 Sphingobacterium sp. | reverse complement strand
TCATTTTTCACGACCAAATTGGCCAAGGTGATATCTACGATCTTCCCTTGATTATCACCTATTTTAATATGATCCCCTATAGAAAACTGGTCAGAAAACATAATAATTAAACCCGAAATCATATTCGTAATATATTCCCGGAAAGTCACTGCAATGGCCATAGCGACAATGGTCATACTGGTCACAAACTCTTTCGGGTTTATACCTAAGGCAATCATAATAGCAATAATCAGAAAAAGCGCATTTAATACCGTTGAAACCCGACCAATACCTAAGATAAAATTACCCCGAACATGCTCATAAGCATGTTTTCGCTTATAAAGGGCTACAATAATATACTGCCCAATAGAAATTAAGATACTAGCTGTCAGAAAGGTATTAATGGCAATAGCTAACTGCTGTGCCAAATAGGAATGTACATACATCTCCTTTGCCGCAATAAAAGAATAATTTAATGCGATAAAAGCGATAAGTCTGACGATAAAGGACAAGGGAAAACGACGCTTTTTCTGTTGAATTTGCTGCATATGATTTTAAAAATTACATTTTTACGTCCGCAATCTTATAGGCACCATTTTCTAGGATGACCTTAACATCAGACTTAAAGTGTTCATTACTGCCTGAATCGACTAGATCTAAGGCAAACCATAAAGCATCCTTTTCGACTTTTTCTTCTGAACAAGATGCTACTTTTATTTCATTATAATCTTGAGCAGAAATAAAATAACCTACACCTACTCCAGCCTTCTCTACATCGAATTTAGCTTTCCACTTATCCTTAAATTCCGAAAGTGTAAGTCCTTCATCTAAGTCGACTAATATTGCATCCGTTTTATAAGATTCATAGGTTTCCGTGAAAATATTATTTTCAAATCCATTTTCATTTAAAAAAGCAACAACTTCTTTCTGCAACCATGTTTTTGCCTCCGTAGGATTTAATTCATGGGTACCCTCAGTTAATACTTGTTGCAAGGCCGCGCTGTCTTCTTTAGGCACCTCTTTGGAATTCTGGGTCTGTGAACAACTAGCTAATAGAAATAAACTAGCAAATAGTATACTACGCATATGAATAAATTTATATGCTCTAAATTTACTAATAATATTTGCAAAAGGAAGAAATAAGGATGGATTTGAATATCTTTTAACATACTTTATGTTCTGCAGAAATCCCTAGAATAAGATCCGCCCAGAGCAGTTTGATAAAAGGTTTATAATCAGATTTCTATTTTCAAATAAAAAGTTCAAGGAAGACAAATAAAATTAATTAAAATGATAAATATTCTTAAATTTACCTAACATCTATCTATAATTGTATGCTATGGCTGAACATGTAATCAACCTACCCGAACAAGACTATACCAAATATACCGAAAAAGAAAAATTTAGAATTCGTATTGCTGTATCCCTTTTTTACTTCTGTCAGGGATTAGCCTTTGCGTCCTGGGCATCCCGAATTCCAGATATTAAAACTACTCTAAATCTTTCAGATGCATTATTGGGTACCTTACTGTTAGCATTACCTATAGGACAGCTTATGACTATGCCGATTTCGGGCAAATTAGTCACACAATATGGTAGTCAAAAAATCCTACGATTTACGGCTCCCTTATATGCGATAATCCTTATAGGAATAGGTTTAAGTACTTCGGCAATTATGTTAGGATTTATGTTATTCTTATTTGGAATCGTGGGTAATATGTGCAATATCTCGGTCAATACGCAAGGTGTTGCTGTAGAAAAGATTTATAATAAATCCATTATGACCTCCTTCCATGGAGCATGGAGCATTGCCGGATTTACTGGTGCTCTGATTGGATTGATTATGATGAATCTGCATATTCAACCCGCTTATCATTTCTGCTTTATCCTATTATTAGTGCTTATCAGTACTGTTGTTAATTTAAAGTATCTGGTACATGCTAAAGGGCAACGGAAAGAGAAAAGCAGTATTTTCACTAAGCCGGACACCATATTAATCCAATTGGGAATTATAGGATTCTGTAGTATGGCCGCTGAAGGAGCCATGTTCGACTGGTCTGGGGTATATTTCAAAGAAATTGTGCATGCCCCTCAAAGTTTAATTATTTTAGGTTATGCTTCCTTTATGGTCATGACGGCACTGGCCCGATTTGTAG
>DAIQRP010000007.1:30498-48813 GCA_036786125.1 Sphingobacterium sp. | reverse complement strand
AAGTATGCTTTGCCTATTGTGATTGAGCAATATGAGCATTTTCAAAAGCAAAGCTTTCGTTCCCGTGCTTCCATTGCTACAGCTAATGGAATTCAAGATTTAATTGTTCCTATTATCCATGCTAAGAAAGATTTAGTGCCTATTAAAGATACCCGTATCAGCTACGAGTTCGATTGGCAACGCTTACATTGGTTAAGCCTGCAGGCAGCATACCGCAGTTCAGCATATTTTGAATATTATGAAGACGATTTTGCGCAGTTTTATACCCAAAAACATGAGTTCTTATTGGATTATAATATAAAACAACTGGAATTGATGTTAAAGATGTTTAAGATAAAAAGGGATATTTCCTTTACAGAGGAGTATTTTAGAGAGGTTCCAGAAGCGCTAGATTTTAGAAATGTAATTCATCCTAAGAAAGCGAGTCTGTTGGAGGAGCCGAAACCTTACTATCAGGTCTTCGAACAGAAAAATGGATTTATTCCGAATCTTTCCGCTATAGATGTTCTTTTCAACCAAGGACCGCAGGCTAAAAATTTCTTTTAAAAGAGGTATTCCGCTACTTGAGGCTTCTTTAGGGAGCTTTTGAAGTAGCGGAATATTTTTTTTCATGATAATTTATCCACTTGTTCTCAAACAATTTTTAGGATTTATTGTAGTATAGCTAATTGTCTCAATTATTAAATATCTAAAGGTATATGCAAAAGATTTACTTCTTTTTTCTCTTTCTTTTTTTAACTTTTCAAGCTTCAGCACAAGTGGATGCCGATACGATACATTATCGTAAAGCATATCTCTTTTCAGGTACAGGTATGGGATTTCCAATCGGTAAGACGGGTGATATCTTAAGACCCAAATTCTCAGGAAGTTTAGGCTTAGATATTTCTTTGAAGAATTCCATGTATTATGTATATCCATCCTTATACACCTTGTCTTTTGGCTATAATCAATTGATTCCTGAAGGGGGTTATGACTATACCTTAAATAATGGTACGGCGAGCATGTACAATTTAAATTTTGCCGGAGGTATCCGTAAGCAGATGAAGCGGCTGAATACATTTGTATATTTAGGACCTGGAGTAGGGCTTATGTCGGAGCCGCGTGTATCCGTTATGAATGAGCAGAAGCATGTAGATATTGAAAATGATCGCTCGATTTTTCTATCTACAAAAGTAGGATTGGGGGCAGATTATAAGTTTAGAGGATTTTTCGTCGGCATAGAATTTGGTTTTTTACATAATTTCAAACGTATCCAAGATACTCCAGTAAATATTATGACCATTATGGTAGGTTTAAAAACCGATATCACCAAAATTTCGGATAAGGTAGTTTCTGTCTTAGGTGTAGATGGAAGTATTTCCGGTAATTCGGGTAGATAAATAGATAAAGAAAAAAGCAGTGTTATTAGTTTTAGGTAGAAAGAGCTTCCATGGAAGCTCTTTTTTTATTTGGTATGTATCTGAATTTCGGATGGAATTTTATAATTTTTCTTATTCGAAAGTTTCGCAATAATATATCTAAAAGCCGCTATTCGGGCGAGTTTCTTATCGTCTGTATTAATTTCAATCCATGGGTTTTCTTTGGAAGAGGTTTTGGAAAATAGTTTTTCAATATACTCGGAGTAAACATCCCATTTTTCTTGAGCTTGCTGGTCTAAAGTTCCAAGTTTCCATTGTTTAAGGGGCTCTTTTTTTCTAGACTCTAATCGACTTTGCTGTTCTTTCTTGGATATGGAAAGGAATATTTTTATTAATATTATGCCATCCTCTATCAGCAGTTGTTCAAGGCTTGGAACCTGCTTCATAAACACTTTATACTGTTCTTTAGTACAGAAGTCAAATACTGGTTCTACTACAGCTCTATTGTACCAACTCCGATCGAAAAATACGATTTCTCCAGCATTAGGAAGATGTGTTAAATACCTTTGGAAATACCATTGCCCACGCTCCAGCTCCGTAGGTTTCGGTAAGCTGACAATATTCATCTTCTTCGGATTGAGGTTTTGAGTTAACCGTTCAATAGTGCCTCCTTTTCCGGCCGCATCTCGACCTTCAAATAGAATAAGAACCCGCTTATTTTGTTCCAAGAGTTGGTTTTGTAATGCTACAAATTCAAGCTGTAATTTATTCAGCTCGCTTTCATAAGCATACTGCTCTAAGAATTTTTCTCTTTTTATAATTTTCTTCTCGACCAAATAATCGATAATCTCCGGGTTATTATAGATATCTTTTAAATCCTCTAAATCAAATTCAGCCATATGCTCTTTTTTTAATGAAAATTGAAATTGTCTGATGAGAAAACAAACATTTTCCAGAAAATGTTTAAAAAGAGTTGATTTATCTATGCTTCATAGACTAGACTATCATAAATCGACATGGAATGCTCTAATAGGCCCGAGGATAGAAAATCCCTTCTTGTAAGCGGGTAATAACTTCTCCTTGTCCTACTTTAAATACCGTAGGGATACTATTTCTATCTTTAAATCCGCCAGTGAAGCAGACAAAGTGTAGATGAGGACCAGATGTCCATCCGACATTTCCGCTATAGGCAATAGGCTGCCCTAGCGTGATGCGGTCTCCTCGTTTCACTTTGGAGCCTTGAAATTTAATATGTGCATAACTCGCAAAGGTGCTGTCATCATGCATAACGACAATATAGTTATTAAATTTTTTGCAATCCTCTTGCAGGCAGGAAATGGAGTTATGCTGCACCACTTCGACCACTAAGCCATCCCTTGCTGCTAAAATTTCCGTGCCCTCAGGCATATCAAAATCTATGGCTTTTTCATTCTGATGAGAAAATTTACCATGGTAGCCCTGAGCCACTTGAAAAGATTGTCCCGAAGCATAAGGAAGCTCATAAGGATAATCTTTTTCATAGTCTTTCAGATTCACATTCCCCATAGTGAATTGATATGCAAAGCTGAATTTATAGCCTAGCTTTGTATTGACCACCTCTAATTCCGTTACCTTATAATGACTTACCCGAGGTGGAATAACAAATATCCTTTGTTCTTTATGTGAGAATTTTAAGTTTTTCATGCTTAAATCCAATCGAACGGAGATGGGATATAATTCTTCATTTTTAGCGAATAATAAAATCTGTTTTTCATTATTCTGATAGGTAATTTCAAAAGTTTCGGCTTTTAAAATGCTGCAGATAAAAATAAATATACAAGTCAGAGCGAGTCTGTAGGGAAAGATGAAATTATGCGTCATAAATTTTTTTTGTTTAGCAAATCCGAATGAATTATCTGCCATATGTAGGGAGGTCTATAACCTGATCGATACGGAGCTGTTCTAAAAAATTGCTATCATGAGATATAACAAGTAGTGTGCCATTGTATGCAGCTAGAGCGGCTTGGAGTATCTCTATATTTTGAAGGTCAAAATTATTCGTCGGCTCGTCGAGAATAATGAGGTCTGTTTGAATATTCGAAATCGTCATACAACATAACATCAGGCGCATTCTTTCCCCACCAGATAACACATCCACCGATTTATTCCAGCTTTCTTGATCAAATAGGAAGCGATGTAATCGAATTTTAATTTCATGCTCAGGAAGTAAGGAGTCGTTATACTGCTGCGCTTGCTCATAGACTGAGCAGTCCTTATTTAATTGCGAGCAATCTT
Source organism: Sphingobacterium sp. (assembly GCA_036786125.1). Classification (GTDB taxonomy): domain Bacteria; phylum Bacteroidota; class Bacteroidia; order Sphingobacteriales; family Sphingobacteriaceae; genus Sphingobacterium. The sequence continues at coordinate 45,181 of DAIQRP010000007.1, read as the reverse complement.
GATCCATATAGATATAGTTTTTAATCTGACTCGTTAACTTTCCTGCAGTAGCTTCTATCTTTTGGAGAATTAACTGCACTAAGGTCGTCTTTCCGGAACCATTTAGCCCGCGGATTAATAGACGATCTCCAACTCTAATTTGAAAAGTTAGAGCTGCTTTCCAAAGGTTATTTTGCGCATATGCATAGTTGATATCTTGGGCGTCGACTACTATTTTCCCTCGATGCATATCGGCTGTCAGAAAACTAAAATTCATCTGATCAATTTCAGGAATTGCGGCACGTAGATCGGAAAGTTTCTGCTTTGTGGAATCGATCTTTTCCTCATGTACTGATTGAAGTTTGGAGCTACTCTGTTCAGCTTTATTTCGAAGCGTATTCATCATAATACGCGATACTCCAGCCTTCTCTTGTTTCTTTTTCCCTCGAGCATTGAGTTTTTGCTGCCGATGGAGGCTTTCTATTTCTTTTTCCTTAGCTTGTTTTAGCGTCTTTTCGGAGTGAGATACTTCCTGGTAGAGGCGCTGAATTTCTTGATCTTTTTGATTTTTATAAAAATCAAAATTCCCGCCATAAAGCTGTATCCCATTTTTTGATAATTCAGCAATTTTGTCTACCCGATTTAGCAGTTCACGGTCATGACTTATCAACAGAATAGTGGCTTTGGAAGTTGCCAAAAATTTATTTAACAGGCTTCTTCCTTCACGATCTAAATGGTTACTAGGCTCATCTAGAATAATCAGTTCGGGATGATGGATATGGAGTCCTGCAAGGAATACTTTAGTCTTTTCACCTCCACTGAGCTGTTTTAACGGCTGTTTTAACGCAATATTGGGGAGATTCCAATTATTTAAAGCAGCTTGACTTTTTTCTTCAATCATCCAATCATCATTCAATTGCATATAATGATTTTCATCCACAGAACCTTTGAGGATTTCCTCTAAAGCGATTAATTTCTGATCTATTCCTAATACTTGAGCAATGGTACATTCATCAAATTGATTTAAATTTTGAGGAATATAATAGGGAATACTATGGGTAGAAATCTGACCTGAGCTGGGATAGATTTCTTGAGTTATTAATTTTAATAAGGTGCTTTTTCCAACCCCATTATTTCCAATAAGTGCAATTTTTTCCTGTGCGTTGACTGTTAGCGATAGTTGTTCGAATAGAAAATCTTGATTGGGAAGTTGATAATCGATATTTTGTATATAGAGCATAATTTCTTTTAAATGGTCATACATAGCCTGCTTATGCAATACTGATATGAGGCAATAATAAATCCGAAAAAGAAATTAAATCTTACATATATCTATGGGTTAATGATACAAAGATAAACTTATCTGGAAACTCTATAAAACAAAAAAAAAATAAATTTTTAAATTTATTAATATTTAAAATATTATTATTGTAGGTAATTTAATTCGTATATCTATTATATAGAAATTGAACTGTATTTTATATATCATCCTTATTCCTAGATACGGATTTTAGATTAACATACTTATGGAAACGGAAATTCAAAATGAACGTTGGGGAGATTTGTTTAATAAGCAAAAATCTCAATCAACTACGGATAACTTATTGAAGTTACCTGAAAAGATTAGCAGTTATATTTTTATCTATGATTGCTTTGCAAATAGTATTTTATATGTTAATAGTTCCTTTGAGTCTATGACGGGATATAACGCTGCTCAATTTAACTTAAACTTTCTCATCGATATGATTCACCCCGAGGATCAACCTTATTTTTTTTCTTGTGAAGAAAGGGGATTAGAATTTACAAATAGCTTAAATTTCAATGAGCATTTTAAATTTAAAATGTCGTACTCTTACCGCATCCGTACAGCCGATAATAGTTATATTCGAATCCAGCAAGAGTGTCAAGCTTTAGAGGTTAATGAAAGTGGGCACCTAACTAAAACTTTGGTTATACATAAGCGAAAAGAGGATAACACAGAACGGCCCAAAGATGATTATAAAATCTTTGATCTTTCGAGAAATATATATATCAATGATGAAAACTGTTATAACCTCAGTAAGCGAGAATTTGAAATACTTAACCTGATAAAAGATGGGAAGAGTAGTGCTGAAATTGCCGAAAGCCTATTTGTCAGCAAAAACACCATATTAACACATCGTAAAAATATTCTGAATAAGACCAATAGTTCTAGTTTTCTCGAACTGATTAGTAAGATCAGTTATACTCATGAGTAGTTTGATGCGTTTTAAAATAAAAAGCACTCTTCTCTCTTAAAGATAAAGTATTTGAACGCGGGATAATATCTAAATTATCCCGTGTTTGAAATTTCAGTAAAAAATATTTTCTGCTAGGCGAATTTCTTTATTGATTTAATCTGATTAAATAGAAGGATTATTTCTTTCTTCTATTGGCTCAATTTCTTATATTGAAGCACCAAACCAATTATGAAAATCAATCTTATGAAAAGAAACGTACAATGTTTCAAAATAGCGACAAAGTTGTTGCTATTTAGTACATGCCTGCACGTTACCCCGTTAAATGCAAGCGTATTGCCCTCTCTGTCAGTTGTGAGTACGCAACTTATGCAACAGGAGGTGACAGGTACTGTGAGAAATTCCAATGGAGACCTGATTTCTGGCGCCACGATTACCGTAAAAGGAACGAGCCAAAGTGTAGCGACAAACAGCAATGGAGGATTTCAATTTTCCAATCTCTCTCCTCAATCCACATTAGTTATTAATATGATCGGCTATCAATCCCAGGAAATACAGTTTTCTGGAGCTAGGCATATTAATATTACCCTGCAAGAAAGTTCTGAAGCTTTAGAAGAGGTAGTCGTTGTCGGTTATGGCTCGGTAGAGAAGAAAGATCTGACAAGTGCGGTAACCACATTAAGATCGAAGGATTTAATTGCGGGCTCAGTATCTCCATTAATGGCGATTCAAGGTAAAGTGCCGGGATTAAATATCGCTTCATCCAATGGGTCAGATCCCAATGCGAACGTATCCTTACAGCTGAGAGGGGTTAATTCCATTAATGCATCTCAAGGTCCCTTAGTGGTCATAGATGGTGTTCCTGGAGGAGATATTAATTCAGTAGCAAAAGAAGATGTGGAATCGATCAGTGTTCTTCGGGATGCTTCTGCTGCTGCAATTTATGGAACCAGAGCTTCAGGAGGAGTTATTTTAATAACGACAAAGAAACCACAAGTGGGAAATGCAGTAGTTAATTTCACCTCTGAATATTTTGTCGAATCCATTCGAAAAAGGCCAGAAGTGTTATCTGCTGAAAAATATTTAGAATATGGCTTAGGTACAGATTTAGGTCATCGCACGAATTGGTATGATGAAGTAACGAATAAAAATCCGTTCAGTCATAGACAAGTCGTAAACTTAAGTGGAGGTTCAGAAAATGCAAGTGTCTATACGACATTTACTAAACGCGATGCAAAAGGTATTGCTATAGGTTCTAAGCGTGACGAAATTGGTGGCCGTGTAAATTCATCTTTTAAATTTTTTGATGGATTTGCAGAGCTGACTAATAATGTAAGTTATAATGAAGCCAAAGCTAATTTTAGCAATAACGATATTTTTAATATGGCGATGGTTTTAAATCCTACTGAAACACCATATAATCCAAATGACGTTACTGGATATAATGTTTTAGTTGGAGGTTATGATTATTGGAACCCAGTCGCAGAAGTTATGCTTAGAAGTGATGAAGCTCAATATAAGTATCTATTAGCCAATAGTACATTAAAGTTAAATCTTACAAAACATCTGACTACGAGTGCTACAGTGGGTGTGAAGACACATACTGCTCATGGCGCTCATTATCGATCATCTCAACATCGAGTTTCTAAAGAAAATGGTGTAGATGGTTATGCAAATCAATACTATAATAAATATACAGACCGAATTTTTGAATGGACATTAAATTATAATAATCGCTGGGATGAGCATTCCATTCAAGCTGTAGGAGGATATTCCTATCAAGATTTTAATGGGCAGGGTTTTTCTGCTAATAATTCCAACTTTCCAGTCGATGGAATTCGAGAACATGATATGGGCACAGGAAGTTACTTAGTAGACGGACGTGCGGGTATAGGTTCATGGAAAAATCCTTGGGTGAAGTTAGCAGCCTTTTTTGGAAGAGTGAATTATTCATTTAAAGATAGATACCTACTTTCAGCTTCTGCTCGATATGAGGGTTCTTCAAAATTTGCTCCTGAAAATAGATGGGGCTTTTTCCCTGGAGTTTCCTTAGGATGGAGAATATCCGAAGAAGCGTTCCTGAAGGATAATCAAGTCTTAAGCGATTTAAAATTACGTGCGGGATATGGAGAGACCGGAAATGAGGGTTTTGGAGCAGAGGTATCTACACGTATGTATAGTGCCGATACCTGGTTTCTACAAAACGGAACTTGGTTTCGTACCTATGGTGTTAAGCACAATCAAAATCCTAATATCAAATGGGAGGTGAAGAAAGAGTATAACTTAGGATTAGATTTCGGATTTTTCAATAATCGGATTTCAGGTCGATTTGATGTGTACAAACGTGTTATCGATGATTTGATTTATAATATCAGTGTGTCTCAGCCTCCTGCAATTCATGATCGTACAACCATGAATGTGGGAAGTATGCAAAATAAAGGATATGAAATTGAATTAAATTTTAGAGCAGTTGAAAAGGAAAATTTCACTTATACCACGAGTCTAATAGCATCACATAATGAAAGTCGACTAAATTCTTTATGGGGCAGTCAAACCTTTGCCGACAGAAAAGGATTTCCGGCTCCAGGTTCTCCAGGTTCCGCAGTTCGATTATATCCCAATGAAGCTATCGGTCAATTTTTCTTATGGAAATTTGCCGGATTTACGGAGGATGGATATTGGAAGTTATATGATAAAGAAGGAGAAGCTTTTGATGTGAGAGATAGAAATAAAACAGTAGCTGATAAAGGATTTGTAGGAAATGCAATACCGACATTACAGTTATCTTGGAATAATCAATTCTCATATAAAAATTTCGATGCGAGTATTTATATGCGTAGTTGGATAGGCCACGATGTATTTAATATGATCAATATGTATTATAGCTTACCCAATGTAAAAGGTCAGAATGTTTTAGCGGAAGCCTTTGATAAACACAAAAATATTAAAGGGGAAAAGGAACTCAGTGATTACTGGTTGGAAAAAGGAACATTTTTAAAAGTTGACGCCATTAATATTGGATATACTTTTAATCAATCTATGATAAAACCTTTCAAGAGCTTAAGAGTATATGCTACAGGTCGTGATTTATTTGTATTTACAAATTATTCGGGATTGGATCCGGAGGTTAATATCAACGGTCTAGAGCCTGGATTTGAAGAGAGAAATGGCTATCCAAAAACGAGAACATTTATGTTTGGTTTACAATTAAATTTTTAAGAAGATTCACATGAAAAAATATATTGTTTTATTCGCACTTGCAGGTACCATGTGCTTGCAGAACTGCACCAAATTAGATCAAGAATTTTATAATTCGGTGACCCCTGAAACTTTTTTTAAGAGCGAGAAGGACATAAATGCAGCTTTATTTAGACCTTTTACCCATGCAAAATGGTATATGGGTGAAGATCGCTGGAGATTACAAGAATTTACAGCAGATAACTTTGCAATTTCTACAAAGGGTAGACATTGGTATAATGGAGGAGAAAATGAAAGATTTCATTACCATAGATGGACTGCTGATGAAGGATGGATTTGGGGAAGTTGGAGAGGGACCTTAATGGGTGTAGCCTTAGCTTTAGATACAAAAAATGATTTATCTCAATTAGACTATACTAGATTTGCACTTAAAGAGCAAGATCAGAAAGCCCATTTGGCGCAGTTAGATGCTTTAATTGCATATTTCTATCTGCGTGGTTTGGATTATTTTGGGGGAATGCCAATTTTTGAATCTTTAGATCAGGAGGCCTTACCTAGAAATACAGATATTGAATTATTTAATCATATTGAGAAACTATTATTAGCAGCTATTGAAGCTCTACCAGCTAAGGTGGCAACGGATAAAGAGGAAGGTGCTATACGGAAAGCTGCTGCGGCAGCCATGTTAGCCCAATTATACTTTAATGCTGAAGCTTATATCGGTAAAGCGATGTATGCCGAAAGTAAAACGATAGCTGAAGCGATAATAAATAAAGAATATGGTGAATATACTTTGGATAAGTCATGGAATGGGATGCATGGATTTACCAATAATACTTCTCCAGAAATTTTATGGTCTATGCCATCAGAATTTAAAATGTTAGAATATAATTGGTTTTATGCTGATTTCTATCATTATAATAGCCGCTTATATTTTAATCAAGATATGGGCGCCAATAATGGTGCGCATTTAACTCCATCTAGAGATCCCCAAGGGCGCTTATATAAAAATACATTTCAACTGGGCTCTCCTTATGAATCCTTTTCTGATGGAGATTACCGAAAATCACCTTATACGTATTTTGGGAGTGGAAGATATGAGGGGATGTTTATTGTAGGACCACATTTAACGCCAACAGGTCAGGAGATCAAAGGCGGAGAAGAGTATAATAACCAACCTTTAGTTTTTGTCGATCAAGTTGCAAGATTTAGCGAGGTAGGACAAGGCAAAAAATATAATTCTATAGAACAGTTACCTTCCAAAATGTCAGAAGGGGAAGAGAATACAGGAGTTCGTCTAGTGAAGGTTCCAATTCCAAATCTAAATGATAATGCCTTACGATGGGGAGCAGATATGCCTATCATTCGTTTAACTGAAATATATTATATGCTTGCTGAATGTAATTTCCGTTTAGGAAATACCAGCGAAGCGGCTCAATTATTCAATGCAGTACGCTCTAGAAATTTCCCTGGAGGAATAGATCCAAATCCAGTTACAGCGACCAACTTATCTAAATATAGAATTTTAAATGAGTGGAGTATAGAGTTTCTTGGAGAAGGAAGAAGACGTACAGATTTAATCCGTTGGAATGCCTTTGTGACTGAAAAATGGTGGGATCATGAACCTACTCAATCCACTCACTTAAATAGATTTCCAGTACCTAATGAAGCCATTGCAGGGAATAATAATTTAGCACAAAATCCGGGCTACTAGAAAGGTTTTTTAAAGAAAAGGAAGCTCTTTATAGAGCTTCCTTTTACATTATTCTTTCCTATTATGAGTATCTTTCTACTGTCAGTATCTTTCTATCGTCAGTGTCTTTCTATCGTCAGTGTCTTTCTACTGTCAGCTCTTTTCCTTTCAGCCTGATGAAAGAAACCTGAACTATAGTAATAATTTCTTTTGTGGCCATGCAATAACCTGAACACCTTCTGAATAATGGCATAGATCTGGTTTTTTATTGCTTAAATTAATTTCACTTTTCTGATAGGAAAGTTTTAAATTATCGATATGTACCTGCTGTAACTTCCATTCTGCATGATGAATATCATAGCGATATATATGGTTTTCATTTTCTAGATATAGACAGTATCGTTCTGTAAGCCATCTATCCAAAGCTGATTTTTCAGCAATAGGATTTTTTTTGAGAAAAGAAGCGTCCAGATAATAGTTTTTCTGTGTATTTTGAGATTGAAATCTATTCTTTGAAAATAGCATGCTCGCTTTTTCATAAGGTAACCCAGATAGTTTTCTGGCAATAAATGCGGACAGACTCTTTTGAGCTTCAATATTTAAAAAATAAACACCTTTTTTTTGGTCTATATCGATATAGGTTCTTAGATTTATTTCTGCAAAATCTGATATTGCCGCTAGTGAAGGCAGAAACCGGGGTCTTATTTTTTGCATAGTAAATGCTACCAAAGAGATATAAACTTCTCCATTGAAACTGTCGAGTTTAAGCTTTTTAGGAACGATATTCCGCAGTAAATCAAAAGGCACTTTCCAGTGTAGAAACAACGCATGATTCCATTCCTGATAGTAAGCCCAGGTTTCTTGGGGTAGTTCATAGGGTCGATGTGCTATATCGGAAAGTAAATGTTTTATTGTTGGCATAGTTCTTCCTTATACTCTTGCCCTGTATAGATATTTATATAATAACTTTTCGCAGGCTTGTCTGCTGATAAAGGGGTAACGAGATGATTATAATACATGTATTTGTATTTCTTATTGTTAACAGGTTTCTGGCTTATGCCATTAAATAGGTAATAGTCTGTGGCTCCGCTATCTTTTAATGCAAATATTCTTTTATCTAAATCCAAAATCATTATTTCAGCATATTGTGGATGCAGTTCCCATTTTTTTAATTGACTATTCCATAAGCCTTTTTTTAATTCTTTATCATTTTTGTGCAACTGTATGGTATATAAATTCTCCGTCATAGAGTTTCGATATAAACGTTTTATAGCCCAATCTTTTTCTATAGCAGAATCGGGAATAAACTCTTTTGAATCCGGCCAAATAATACTATTGAGTTGATCAACTATTAAAAAATGAGGTACAGAAATTTCTCGGTGAAAATGTCCAGTATCATCGATATACCGATAGATATATTTTCTTAAAGTATAATCAAATTTGGCTAAAATAAAATATGGACTTTGATCTACCGAAGCAATAAGTGAGACTTCATTTAGAAATTGGCGTTCTGCAGGATTATCTGTAAATATTTCCGTAGGGAATTTCTTGTCATATTTAGGGTAGCTATATATAGCGCCAGTACGTTGATCTTTTAATAACCTTGGAATTCTAGGCGGAAAACGTTCCTGACTTTCAATTTTTAAAACGGTATCTTTTCCATTGATGGCTAGGGGAATCTCGCTTGTCCCACTGAGCTTTAGTTTAGACTTCTTGTCTAAGGAATAGATTGTAAAGCTGTTTTTATTTTCTTTAATCAGCCTATTATCCTGTAAGTTGCTCAGTATATTATTATCCATCAAACGGAGCCGTTTATTCTGAATACGATAGAGGTTATTATTTAATAAAAAATGTGTTGAATTTATCGAATCGACATGAATATCAGGTTCATCATTGTCTATGCCCATTTTTTTGGCATATAAAACCTGACCCGTTTCTAATACAGATATTTCTATCTCCTTTCTTTTCACATCTTGATTAAGTCCAGAAAAGATATTATAATCCCAATCCCAAAATCTTAAGTTATTACTGTATTTTCTAATTTTTCGAACTAAAGTGATATTATGAGTGACCGACAGTTCAACTTCTTTAGGCTGGTAAGCTAATACAAAATCCCCTTGGCGGTCGATTATTCCTGTACCTTTTTGAGGATCGTAGACTTGAGCATATCCCGTACTGCTAAATAATGTGGCATCCCAAAATTCGCTGTCGATAACAGCTCTTAGATTGGAATTGATATATTTATAATATCCACCTTGGGTCAAGTAGGGAATAAGTTGCTCCATATCTCTATTTTTATGATGAGTTGCACCTTGAGCACAGGCCATAACCGGAAGTAAGATAATGGCATGCCAACATAGCTGTACTACAAATTTGAATGATATTTTCCCCATACTTTAAATTGATTAATTATGTATATCCCCGATTGGTTTTTTCTTTGGAGAAATAATTACTATCCGGAAATAAAGGTAAGGGCAGAATATGGATAAATATATCCCTGTAAACAGGTAATTTATACGGATGATATAAAAAAAAGCCTCTGCAGTTAATCTGCAAAGGCTTGTGCGTAGTAAATATCAAAACTATGGGTATCTTTCTGATACCTTAATGCATTCCAATTGTTATAGACAGAACTAGTAGAAATACATAGACTATGTTTTAAGTTTGTTTTATCTGTATGCTGACCAAAACAGCCTGATGTCAAGATCATATCAGGGTCTTTTTTTAAGTCCACAATTTTGAGGGACTTATTTTCCAAATAGTTTTCGGGATGTGGAAGAATATAATCCAGCTGCTCCAGTATATCTTCTCCAAGTTGAAAATCTAAGGTTCCAAAACTTCCAAAATTGCAGTCTGCCTTTAACAGGCTATTTGAAACTTTGAAATCTCGATATAATTCAGACATTTTTGAAGTCTGAGTCTGGTACACTAATATGGCGATTCTAGTATTCTTTTTGTCATATACTATAAACGAATAATCGTCCACGGCATCTTGAAATATATTGCCCTGGGTATATTGTAAAAGAATATAGTTCGAACTTTCCTGAAAATAAGCCTGCATAGCTGGACTTAAGCTCCGTATAGCTTGTTTTTGAATTTGATCGAAAAACTGCTGCTCTTCGGCAGCTTTAAAAGCTTCAACTTGTCTCTTTATATGTTCTTGGAATTTAGGATTATCGTAGGTGGATATCTCGAAATCCACTGTTTTAGCTATAGCGCTGGAATCGCTGCTGTCGGAATGAACTGCATGCTGATTAGGTTCATCCGAATGGTTACTGCTTACATTTGAAGAGCAAGACGTGAATAGTGCGATGCTTAAAAAAACAGCTAATTTTTTCATTGAAATGATTTTAATTTTTTCGAAAATTAAGATATTAAATTTAATGCTACTATATTTTTTTAAAATTTTAATGTGCAGTTGGTATCAAATATATCGTAGAATAGCTTAGATAACTATTTTCCCAAAATTATAAATAGCGAATTATAAGCTAGAAGTAATATTCCATAGAATCATATTTTAGATGCTATTTTAAGCATTGATAATGGTAAATTTAATAGAAATAATCCAGGGATTTAGATATCGAAGCAAACCCTGAGGAGTATATCAATGTTAATACAGTATAAAATAATTGAATTCAGATGGATAAAATAAAAATTAATCACACAGATTTAGAAATCGCTCCTATAAATTTTGGGGGTAATGTTTTCGGTTGGACTTTGGATAAGCAACAGTCTTTTTCTATTTTGGATCAGTTCGTAGATGGCGGATTCAATTTTATTGATACAGCGGATACCTATTCCTGGTGGGTAAATGGAGTAGGAGGACAGTCTGAGGAGATTATCGGCCAATGGTTAAAGGCCAGAAATAATCGATCTGATATTGTTTTAGCAACTAAGGTAGGTTCAGAAACGAAAGAACATGGATTCGATATTAGTAAAAAACATATTTTAAAGTCAGTAGATGAATCCTTAAAACGCTTGGGTACAGATTATATTGATTTGTATTATACGCATTTTGATGACCATAAAACGCCTATTGAGGAAACTCTATCTGCCTATGATGAAATTATTAAAGCGGGAAAAGTCAGATACATTGCGGCATCAAATCTTTCTGCCGATCGATTAGTAGAATCTTTGCAAGTCGCAAAGAAAAATAACCTCCCAGCCTATGTTGCCTTACAGCCACATTACAACCTGCTAGAAAGAACAACCTTTGAACAGGAATATGCTTCTATCGTAGAAGATTATAATTTAAGTGTATTTACGTATTGGTCATTAGCAGGAGGTTTCCTAACCGGGAAATATCGCTCAGAAGAAGATTTAAAAAAATCTGCACGAGGAGAGAGTGCAAAGAAATATTTAACAGAAAAAGGACTATCTATCTTAGAAGCTTTAGATAAAATTTCCGAAAAACATGCCTCTAATCCGGCGACCATTTCATTAGCTTGGTTACTTGCCAAGCCTTTAGTAACAGCACCTATTGTCAGTGCAACAAGTGATAGACAGTTGCAGACTATATTTGATGCCGTACAATTAAAGCTGGATGAAAATGATATTGCCTTATTAAATGAGGTTAGTGCAGAGGAGGATTAACTCCATAAAAAAAAGGAAAAGATATATCTTTTCCTTTTTTTTATTACTCTTTATTTCCGCCCATAAATTTGGATAGGATCCATATAATGGCGGCTACTACCAGCACTACAATAATAATACCTGACCACATACCGGCTTTAAAGATGCCTTCAATTGCTGCACAACTTGATAATAGTAAAGTTGCAAAAGTAAATAGGGTTATAGGAATAAGTCTTTTCATTTGATTGTCTTTACTGAAGATAACATGATTCAAATGAAATAGTTTTTAAAGCGCATTAAATTATTGCTTCTCCAGAAAACGTTTTTTTTCAATATTCCTTTTTAGCCTTAGGATTTGGTTTAATTTCCTAAGGTATTTTTGTAGATGATGCCGTCTTTCATAATTAACTTAAAATTAGTTTCCGGATCTTCTATCACTTTAATATTGGATAAGGGGTTGCCTTCGATTATAATTAAATCCGCATAGGCTCCTTCTTGGATAATGCCTAAATCATGAGGATAAGGATTTCGAGGACCACTGAGTTTTAAAAGCTCTGCATTTGTGGAGGTGGCCATTTTTAATACTTCAAATGGACTAAACCAGCGGACCATTTTGGCCAGTTGTGCTCCTTGTCGTTCTGCTAATTTGGCATCAAAAAGACAATCTGTGCCCCAACTTAATTTAGCATTATATTTTTTGGCTAATTGATAAGCCTGATCAGTGCCATTAGTCATAGTTATTTGCTTTTGCTTATTGACCGATCCCTCAGGAAAAGGAATGGCATCTTCATCATCTAAGAAGGGTTGCATACACCACCAGACATTATTTTCCACTAATAGTTTGACCGTTTCTTCATCTATTAGCTGTCCATGTTCAATACATTTTACTCCGGCATGTATAGCTGCCTGAATGGCTTTTGGCGTATAGGCATGCACTGTAACATAGGTTCCCCAGTTCTCTGCAGCACTGACGGCAGCTTTAAATTCTTCTTTGGTATATTGAGCTACATCTAAAGGATCATAATTGGAGGCAACTCCTCCTCCTGCCATTAATTTAATTTGAGTAGCGCCATTTCTAAGTTGTTCTCGAGTTCTCATAAGCACTTTGTCTGCTCCATCGGCAATAATAGTCATCCCTCCACGCTCTAAATAGGAGAGACTACCATCCCGGGGTACATCTGTAGGTAATCCAAAATCTCCATGTCCTCCTGTCTGAGAGATGGTTGCTCCACTGGGGTAGATTCTCGGACCCTTTACGATCTTCTGGTCGATGGCTTTTTTTAAACTTAAAGAAGCTCCACCTAAATCCCTGACAGTAGTAAAACCCCGAAGCAGTTGTCTTTCAGCAGCCTGGGACGCAAATAAGTTCACATATCCCAAATCTGCGCCCATCATAGTTTCCATAGAAATAGATTCCATCATAACATGCGCATGTGCATCGATTAGACCGGGCATTAAAAATCGCCCTTTGCCATCAATAATCTGTATGCCTGCGCTTTTATCTGTTGCGATTGGCGATGCAGAGACTTTCTTTATAATATGATCTTCTATTAAAATATTTCCTTGAATTAGTTTTTCATCTTTTCCATTAAAAATCTGAACATTCGTTATCAAGGTGGAAGTTTGAGCCATCACATTTGCTGATATGCATAGCCATAAGAGGGTTAATTGTGTTTTCATTATTTTATATCTGAAGATGAGAGATTTATTTATCCATATTTATTATTAGGAAAGATAGAAAATAGAATTTATTTATGCAGTTATTATTTTTTCTTAAGGGTGAAAAATGCTAAAAAAAATTTTTTTAGTCGTATTTCTTATTTTAAAAGTAGGCTTTTTAATATGGGTTAAATAATGGAGTTTATTAATTCATCTAAAAGGTAAAATTACTATCCTCTATATATAGCATTTTTATATGTTATTTTAATTATGCTTAGATTATCAGTTGATTATGTTTTTGAGCAGTTAAGTATCATTTTATTATCAATTATATTTTCTTATAAAAGATAATAAAATATATCCTTATGTTTGTAATTAAATCTGAATTCTATCAATCAGATTACATCGATCTATAAAAACATTAAAACGTTATTATTCCAAAGCATATATGCTTATTTAGGCATATATTTTCTTTTTAATATAAAGAACTTTTTGGCATAATAAAGTCTACCATTTGAATAACATATACTTAAGTTGAACTTCTAGCTCTTCTTAAAAACATCTACTGTAACTGATAAATACTTATGAGAAAACTTTTACTTGTTATCTTATTTTTTTTCCTTTCTTATGTGTCATATGCACAGATTAGTGCGATATGTGCTACTCCAGGAGCTGATGGTGCACAAAGTTTGACAACTAGTGCAAATACTTTTTTTCCGTCCAAAGCTGGGGCAATTAGTGTAGCCCGCGGGGCCACGTCCATTGAATTAGACCGTGTTCCTGAACCCTTTAAAGTGGGGAGTAGTACCTTTAGTTTTGGAACCACACAGATTACTAAAGGAAATCTACTATTAATTATCCAGATGCAAGGCGCGGATATCAATAGTTCGAATTCCAATTTATATGGGTCTGGGACAGCGGGGAAAAATGGTTCTGGATATTCAGGCAATTTAATTGCAGGGCAGTATGAATATATTGTGGCTTTAAATGATGTGACCACTTCTGGGGAGATTTTAAAATTTAAAGGTTCAGGAGTTAATGGCGGATTAATTCATGATTATGAAAATTCAAATGCCAATAATACGAGAGGTCAACGGAGTTTTCAAGTCGTTCGGCTGACGCAGTTTTCCAACTTGACGATGACCAATAATATCAAGACTATTCCTTGGAACGGCAGAGCCGGAGGTCTAATTGCTATCGATGTTGCAGGAACATTGGATATGAATGGAAAAACTATAGATGCTAGTTTGACAGGGTTTAGAGGCGGATATTTATATCCTCGAGGGATTACTAATGAACAAGAAACTTCCTATGTTACGACCAATTCTTCTAGAGCATCCACAAAAGGAGAAGGAATTGCAGGTAC